>NZ_CP015283.1:1586875-1893334 GCF_002094975.1 Streptococcus salivarius
TATGACAGTTGGAGCGTCAACTGATCAAGATAAACCGGTTAAAGTAGCTGTAGATGTTGAGTTTTACGATAAAGATGGTAAAATGTTCAACCTTAGTGAGCGTAATGCTATCGTAGCACTTAACTCACTTAACCACTGGAACGGTGCAGCTTATGTTGAAACATCTGAGCGCCCACGTCCACTTACAGTAGAAGCGAAAGACGTTAATGGTAATACTGTTCGCGGTACTTACAATCCTTACGCAGATGGTTCTACTTTGGCAATCCAAAACGGTGAAGTTGTTACAAAATCTGGTTACGCAGATTTTGGTGGAGCTACTGTTAACGTTTCAGATGAGAACCCACTTAAGGTAGTGGTTCCTATCTCTGACTGGAATGGTTCAGAATGGGTTGTCTCACGTGAAATTCCAACTGATGTAACAACTCTTAATGCTTCAGGTAGTGGTAATGGCCACGCTCTTGGTAACCAAGATTATACGTTTGGTGATAAAGATGATGTTATTGGTTCATACAGTGTTTCTGCTGAAACTGGTTTGATTACATTCACACCTAAGAAAAAATACCAATCAACACGCCACCAAGAATATGTAAATATTGGTGATAACCAATTCATCGCTATTCCAAAATCATCAGTTACTTATGATGCTGCTACTAAAGAAGTAACATCAGTCAATGATAACCAATACATTGACCACGGTGCAGTCTTTAATGGTGAGACAACATCAGAATTGACAGGTTGGGATAACGCTGATTCACCTTACCTCTACTATGGAGGTGCAGGTATCAAGATGACTAATGGTCACTTGGTATTTACTGCTGAAGGTGCAAATGCTGATGGTGCACCAACAGTTTATTGGTTCGCAATCAACTCTAACCTTGGTTTGCCTAAGAATCCAGGTGAAAAACCTGAAGAACCTAAGGCACCAACACCACCAACAGCACCGGTTAAACCAGTGGTTAAAACAGTTGGTATCAATCCACAAGAACCAACACCACCAACACCTCCAAAAGAGCCAGTGGCACCAACGCCACCAACACCAAAAGTGGTTGAAGTTCCTGGTAAACCACAAGAACCAACACCTCCAAAAGAGCCAGTGGCACCAACGCCACCAACACCAAAAGTGGTTGAAGTTCCTGGTAAACCACAAGAACCAACACCACCAACAGGTCCAACGGCACCAACGCCACCAACACCAAAAGTAGTTGAAGTTCCTGCTAAACCAGTAGAACCTAAAACTCCTGAAAAACCAAGTGTTGTATGGCACAAGAACTATGTCGTTGAGAGAGAGTCTCACGTGGTACCACCAACTCCACCGACTACTCCACAAACACCACCAACACCTGTTACTCCTCCAACTCCAGTGACACCACCAACTACACCAACTCCAGATACTGAAGTTCCTGTAGTGCCTCAAGCTGAGTTGCCACAAACTGGTGAGCACACTAGCAATGCTGGATTGATTGGACTTCTTTCAATGATTTTTGCAGCCTTTGTAGGATTCTTCAAACGTCGTAAAGAAGATTAAGTGGTGCTATTAAATTAGTTCCCCATCAAAACTAGATTCTATTTAGGATCTAGTTTTTATTTTTGCTCGGTTTTCCTCCCTCATTTCATTTCTATTTACTGGTGAAACATGTTATAATTGTCTTGAACGACTATTATAGAAAGATGCAAGGAGACGAGCATGGAAGAACTTAAGAAAATCGCTGGTGTAACCGCTGCCAAATATGTTGAAGATGGAATGGTTGTTGGACTCGGTACAGGGTCAACAGCTTACTTCTTCGTAGAGGAAATTGGCCGTCGTATTAAGGAAGAAGGTCTTAGTGTTGTTGGTGTAACGACATCAAGTCAAACCACTAAACAAGCTGAGGGCTTAGGCATTCCTTTGAAGGCAGTGGATGACATTGACAGTATTGATGTTACTGTTGATGGAGCCGACGAAGTAGACCCTCAACTCAACGGGATTAAAGGTGGCGGTGGTGCCCTTTTGATGGAAAAAATTGTCGCTACACCTACAAAAGAATATATCTGGGTGGTTGATGAGTCTAAAATGGTTGATCAATTAGGTGCTTTCAAATTACCAGTTGAAGTGGTTCAATATGGTGCTGATCGTCTGTATCGTGTCTTTGAGTCGAAGGGTTATAAGCCATCATTCCGACTTACGGAGCAAGGTGACCGCTTTGTTACAGATATGAAGAACTATATCATCGATCTTGATTTAGGTAAGATTGAAAATCCAGTAGCTCTTGGTGAAGAACTAAAAGCTATGACAGGGGTTGTTGATCATGGATTGTTCAATGGCATGGTTAACAAAGTCATCGTTGCAGGAAAAGACGGTGTTAAGGTCGTTGAAGTTAAGGCCTAGTCCGATTTTTATTCCCCTCACTTTTAATGAGGAAAACTAATTAATTATTTTCAAACTATTAAATAATATAGAAAGGCAAGAGGTAATTTCGAAAAGATTTTAGCTCTTTGTGGTGTTATTATGTCCAAATTTAACCGAATGCATTTAGTCGTTCTTGATTCAGTAGGAATTGGTGCTGCTCCAGATGCCAATGACTTTGTCAATGCAGGTGTGCCAGACGGTGCTTCAGATACCCTTGGTCACATCTCTAAATCTGTAGGATTGAATGTGCCAAATATGGCTAAGCTTGGTCTAGGAAATATTCCTCGTGAAACACCTTTGAAAACAGTACCAGCAGAAAGCAACCCAACTGGTTATGCAACAAAATTGCAGGAAGTGTCTCTTGGTAAAGATACGATGACTGGCCACTGGGAAATCATGGGTCTCAATATTACTGAACCTTTTGATACTTTCTGGAACGGATTCCCAGAAGAAATTCTCACTAAAATTGAAGAATTCTCAGGCCGTAAAGTCATTCGTGAAGCTAATAAACCATACTCAGGTACAGCTGTTATTGAAGACTTTGGACCTCGTCAAATGGAAACTGGTGAATTGATTATTTACACTTCAGCTGACCCAGTTCTTCAAATTGCTGCACACGAAGACGTTATCCCTTTGGATGAGTTGTATCGTATTTGTGAATATGCGCGTTCAATTACTCTTGAGCGTCCAGCTCTTCTAGGGCGTATCATTGCGCGTCCTTACGTTGGTGAGCCTGGAAACTTCACTCGTACATCTAACCGTCGTGATTTGGCTGTCTCACCATTTGAACCAACTGTTTTGGATAAATTGAATGAAGCTGGTATCGATACTTATGCCGTTGGTAAAATCAATGATATTTTCAACGGAGCTGGTATCAACCATGATATGGGACACAACAAATCAAATAGTCACGGTATTGATAATTTGATTAAAGCTATGACTTCTGAAGACTTCAAACATGGTTTCTCATTCACAAACTTGGTAGACTTCGATGCTCTTTATGGACACCGTCGTGACCCACATGGATATCGTGATTGCTTGCACGAATTTGACCAACGTTTGCCTGAAATCATTGCTGCTATGCGTGAAGATGATCTCTTGATGATTACAGCAGACCACGGAAATGATCCAACTTATGCAGGTACAGACCATACTCGTGAGTATATTCCTTTCTTGGCTTATAGCCCATCATTCAAAGGAAATGGACTTATTCCAGTAGGTCATTTCTCTGACATCTCAGCAACTGTCGCTGAAAACTTTGGTGTAGATAAAGCCATGATTGGTGAAAGCTTCTTGGATAAACTTATCTAAAATGAAGCGCTATGCATTTTTGGTTCGTGGGATAAACGTTGGTGGTCGTCACAAGGTAGTCATGGAGGAATTTTGTCGTGAATTAGAAGAACTCGGTATGTCACATGTTTCTTCCTATATAAATAGTGGAAATCTTTTCTTTGATTCTACCTTGATGAAAGAGGAACTCCTCTTAGTTTTAGAGGAATTTCTAAATAAGGCTTATCCATTTATTAAGGTATTTTCTCTTTTTACTCTTGAAGATTATCAAAATGAAGTGGCCTCATTACCTAAGTGGTGGGAGGATGATTTCTATAGAAAAGACGTCCTCTTATTCACTGAAAGACTTGATAAGAACGAAATGAAGAAGGTTATTAACTCTTTAGAGTTGAAAGATGAAATACTTCATTTTGGTCAACTTGGTGTCTACTGGGTAAAGTATGATAAATCAACTTATAGCCAAACAGCTTATCATAAGAAGTTATTGAAAACACATTTTTATCCTGATATAACCATTCGAAATGCAAGAACTTTTTCAAAAATTGGTCATTTTTTAAGAATGAAATAAAATTTAGGGAGAAATAACATGTCGTTACTTGAAAAAATTAGAGTTACTCAAGCGTTTTTGGAAAGCAAAGGAATTGAAAAACCTGAGTTCGGTTTAATCTTGGGTTCTGGACTTGGTGAGTTGGCTGAAGAAGTTGAAGACGCAGTTGTTATTGATTATGCGGATATTCCAAACTGGGGACAATCAACGGTTGTCGGTCATGCTGGAAAACTTGTTTACGGAACTTTGTCTGGACGTAAGGTTTTGGCTCTTCAAGGGCGTTTCCATTTTTATGAAGGAAATCCGCTCGAAGTCGTTACTTTCCCTGTACGTGTTATGAAAGCTCTTGGATGTGAAGGAGTTGTTGTAACCAATGCAGCAGGTGGTATCGGCTTTGGCCCTGGTACTTTGATGGCCATCACTGACCACATTAACATGACTGGTCAAAACCCATTGATCGGTGAAAACTTGGATGATTTTGGTCCACGTTTCCCTGATATGTCTAAAGCTTACACACCTGAATACCGTGAAACCGCTCATAAAGTGGCTGATAAACTTGGTATCAAATTGGATGATGGTGTTTATATCGGTGTGACTGGTCCAACTTATGAAACTCCAGCTGAAATCCGTGCTTATAAGACACTAGGGGCAGATGCTGTTGGGATGTCTACAGTTCCTGAGGTTATTGTTGCAGCTCACTCTGGTTTGAAAGTTCTTGGTATCTCATGTATTACTAACTTTGCGGCTGGTTTCCAAGAAGAATTGAACCACGAAGAAGTGGTGGAAGTGACTGAGCGTGTCAAAGGAGATTTCAAAGGATTGCTAAAAGCGATTCTTGCTGAACTCTAAAATATGATTGCTCGGGGAATAAAACATATAACGTCATTACCCAAGTTTATTAGGTTAAGTTTAGCTGTTTTTGGAACCGGTATTGCTTCAGGTTTGGTAGGCATCCTTTGTCATTACCTTTTGGAGTTTATACAAATTCTTGTATTTGGTAATGATAAATCGAATTTATTGTCACAGTTTAACTCTGTAAGTCCCTTTCGACGATTTGCAGTATTGCTTGTAGTAGGTGTTTTGGCTAGTTTATTTTGGTATTTCCTTCAGAGACGAGTGTCCCTCCTTTCTATTAGTAAGGCTAAGCAACTCGTTGGTAAGAAGAGTCCAAATTTTCTTGGCCAAAGTCTACATGCTTTGATGCAGGTTGCAATCGTTGGAGCTGGTTCCTCAATTGGTAAAGAAGGAGCGCCTCGAGAATTAGGTGCTCTATTTGGTGGTAGTCTCTCCAAAGCCTTGCATTTGGATGTTGTTGATAGACAATTGTTAATTGCTTGCGGGGCAGGCGCTGGCTTAGCTGCGGTTTACCAAGTCCCCTTTGCCAGTACACTGTTTGTTCTGGAAACCTTAGGTGTTGCTTGGAAATCAAAAAACATTGTTATCATTCTTGTGACAACTTACTTGTCAGCTTATTGTGCTCGCCCAATCGTTGGTAAGGAGGCAATGTATCAAGTCGGTAAAGTTAGCTCAGATCCTGCTAGTCTGATTCAGGTTATTGTTCTTGTATTAGTGATAACTCCGCTGGCGATGATGTTTAGCTTCTTAGCTAAAAAGGCTAGCAAAAGTCGTATTACTGATAAACGCATTCTGTGGACCATGCCACTATCTTATATAGTACTAGGTGGGATTGCAGCTTTATACCCTTTAATCATGGGAAATGGTCAGGTGCTAGCACAATGGTTATTTTCAGGTGGGGTTTCAGCATACCTACCTCTTATCCTTGTCGTCAAAGGACTTGTGGTATGTTTGCTTTTATGGGCAGGCTCTTATGGAGGAACCCTAACCCCTTCCTTTACTTTAGGTGCTGGATTGGGTTTCTTATTGACAAGTTGTCTTGAGATTTTTGGCTTATCACTCAATCCTACTCTAGGAATGTTACTCGGTGCAACCGTATTTTTAGGAATAACTTTAGATGCTCCTCTAACTGGGATAGCCTTAGTTCTAGGTTTTACTGGTCAAGGAGGGCTGGTAGCAGTACCACTAATCTTAGCGAGTCTACTATCGAGGATATTAAAAAATAGATGGAAGAAAAAACAATGAATATTCATTTTATCTTACACGAAACGTTTGAAGTCCCAGGAGCCTATTTAAAATGGGCACAAGACCGTGGGCATAATATCACATCAACCAAGGTATATGAGGAAGAGCTTCTTCCTGAAACCGTTGAAGGTATTGATTTTCTAATTGTTATGGGTGGCCCTCAGTCACCTGATGAGGATCGTCAGGCCTTCCCTTATTATGACCCAGAGGCTGAGATTGCATTTATGCAAAAGGCAATTGCTGCTGATATCTATATTGTAGGGGTTTGCCTAGGTGCTCAACTTTTATCTGTTGCCTATGGTGGTAATTACGAGCATAGTCCAGAACGTGAGATTGGTGTTTTCCCTGTAACATTAACTGAGGCAGGTTTAGCGGATGAGCATGTCAAAGGTTTTGGCAAAACCCTAAACACTGGCCACTGGCATGGTGATATGCCTGGATTGACTTATAATGCAGTTGTTCTTGCTACTAGTCAAGGTTGTCCGCGCCAAATTGTTCGCTTCAGTCCTAAACATTATGCCTTTCAGGCACACTTAGAGTTTGATCCTAAAGCTATTGATTTACTTATAGCTGCTGATGGTGAAGAGTATTTACGTAAGCAAAATAAAGAGTTACCTTTTGTTCAAACACCTGAACAATTGCGTGCCAACGATTATTCTGAAATGAACAAAAAGTTATACGATTTCCTTGATTCATTGACTCAAGCTTAATCCACTTTTAAAGTTGTTATTTATCCACTATATAATAGTAGAAAAATATTTAAAAATAAAAATTAAGAAAGGTAGAGCATGTGTTCTGATTTGAACACGAGCGGAAAGCTAGGAAAATAGATAATCTTCATTTGTTTTCTGTCTGCTTCTTTACCATCAAAAAATAGAAAGGAAGGGTAGTTCGGGTTTGAAACTGAACCCGGGCTAGAGGCTGTGTAAAAAAGATAAATCCTCCTAGATGCGAAGCATCTTTGTCGGATTTCCTATTTTTACTTTGCCTTTTTAACGCCCTTGGTATCTTATATTATGTCTATTCATATTGCTGCTAAGCAAGGAGAGATTGCTGATAAAATTCTTCTTCCAGGGGATCCATTGCGTGCGAAATTCATTGCTGAGAATTTCCTTGAAGATGCTGTATGTTTCAATGAGGTTCGTAACATGTTTGGTTACACAGGAACATACAAAGGTGAACGTGTCTCAGTAATGGGAACAGGAATGGGGATGCCATCTATCTCTATTTATGCGCGTGAGCTTGTCGTTGACTATGGTGTTAAAAAATTGATTCGTGTGGGTACTGCTGGTTCATTGAATGAGGATGTTCACGTTCGTGAGTTAGTTCTTGCACAGGCCGCGGCGACAAACTCTAACATTATCCGTAACGATTGGCCACAATACGATTTCCCACAAATTGCAAGTTTCGATCTCTTGGATAAGGCTTACCACATTGCCAAAGACCTTGGTATGACAACACATGTTGGTAATGTCTTGTCATCTGATGTTTTCTATTCAAATTATTTCGAAAAAAACATTGAGCTTGGTAAATGGGGAGTGAAGGCTGTTGAAATGGAAGCAGCAGCACTTTATTACCTTGCAGCTCAACACCAAGTAGATGCTCTTGCCATCATGACTATTTCTGATAGTTTGGTCAATCCAGATGAAGACACTACAGCTGAGGAACGTCAAAACACTTTCACTGACATGATGAAAGTTGGTCTTGAAACACTAATTGCAGACTAGTGAATTAGTGACAAAAGCCTTTTTTACCATTTGCCAAGTCCGTCTAGGTTTTAAGACAAGACCAGTAGCTATGAGGAATTTTAGAAGCTCTTTGAAATCCGTATTTAATCATCCTTCCTTGGCGGTAAGGGCATAATGGTGCAGGATAATCGAGTTTTGCATGAATCTTGATGTGAGTATCAGTTTCAAAAACGAGTGAAATAATGATATTTGGGTCTTTAGTTCCGATTAATTTTGTGGCGTTCTTAATAAGTCTCATAAGTTTTCCTAATGATGGTTTGGTTGCTTTTCATTATAGCTCTTATGGGATTTTTGTCTGCATTCAAAAAGCTTTATAATCTTTACAGTGGTTTTACCCACTACAGAAATTATAGAGGCTTAATAAAAGGGAGAGCGAAAAGCTCTCTTTTTTTGCTTGATGAAACATAATATTTCTGATAATATAATCGTAATTAATTATGATTTAAGAGGAGCTTTCCCATGTCAGACATTTTACATTATATTGTTGAGCATCCATTTTATTGCCTTATTCTATTAGGAGTTGTTGTACTAGCCTGTGGGTTGGGGCCATTTTCAAGTAGTTCAACAGAAAACAAGCGCTCAGCAATTATTAATAAGCACTACAACGATACTTTTAAGAAATAAGAAGGGCTAAATGCAGTCAGAAAGCAGATATTAGAGATAGGCAAAAGCCTGTCTTTTTTGTATAATAGAAGATAACGATTAGTTTTTTTATAATCACAAGTAAGAACTAGGAAGATAAAAATGCCAAATATTGAAGAATTAAAACAACGACAGGAGAAGATTCGTAACTTCTCTATTATTGCCCATATTGACCACGGTAAATCAACCCTTGCCGACCGTATCTTGGAAAAGACTGAGACAGTGTCAAGTCGTGAGATGCAGGCGCAACTCCTTGATAGCATGGACCTCGAACGTGAACGTGGAATCACTATTAAACTAAATGCCATTGAGCTTAACTATACAGCTAAAGATGGTGAAACATACATTTTCCACCTTATCGACACACCAGGACACGTGGACTTTACTTATGAGGTGTCACGTTCTCTTGCTGCCTGTGAGGGTGCCATCTTGGTGGTGGATGCAGCTCAAGGGATTGAAGCTCAAACTCTTGCCAATGTTTACTTGGCCCTTGATAATGACTTGGAAATCTTACCAGTTATCAATAAAATTGACCTTCCAGCTGCAGATCCTGAACGTGTGCGTACAGAGGTTGAAGATGTCATCGGACTAGATGCTTCTGAAGCTGTGCTTGCATCAGCTAAGGCCGGTATTGGTATCGAAGAGATTCTCGAACAAATCGTTGAGAAAGTGCCTGCACCTCAAGGTGATGTTGAAGCCCCTCTCCAAGCCCTTATCTTTGACTCTGTTTACGATGCTTACCGTGGGGTTATCCTCCAAGTGCGTGTGGTTAACGGAATGGTTAAACCAGGCGATAAGATTCAAATGATGTCTAATGGCAAGACCTTTGATGTTACTGAGGTTGGTATTTTCACACCTAAAGCTGTTGGTCGTGATTACCTTGCGACAGGAGATGTTGGTTATATCGCAGCCTCAATTAAGACCGTTGCGGATACCCGTGTCGGTGATACCGTAACCCTTGCGGATAATCCAGCTGCTGAGCCACTCCATGGCTATAAGCAAATGAACCCAATGGTGTTTGCAGGTCTTTACCCAATTGAGTCAAATAAATATAACGACTTGCGTGAAGCCCTTGAAAAGCTCCAGTTGAACGATGCCAGTCTTCAATTTGAGCCTGAAACGTCTCAAGCCCTTGGTTTTGGTTTCCGTTGTGGTTTCTTGGGTCTTCTTCACATGGATGTTATCCAAGAACGTTTGGAACGTGAGTTTAACATCGACCTCATCATGACAGCGCCATCGGTAGTTTACCATGTTAATACTACTGACGGTGAGATGCTTGAAGTGTCTAACCCTTCAGAGTTCCCAGATCCTACACGTATTGATGCTATTGAAGAACCTTATGTTAAAGCTCAAATCATGGTTCCTCAAGAATATGTTGGTGCGGTTATGGAGTTGGCACAACGTAAACGTGGTGATTTTGAAACCATGGAATACATTGATGATAATCGTGTGAATGTTATCTATCAGATTCCACTTGCCGAAATCGTCTTTGATTTCTTTGATAAATTGAAATCATCTACACGTGGTTATGCAAGCTTTGACTATGAATTGTCAGAATACCGCCGTTCACAATTGGTGAAAATGGATATTCTCCTTAATGGTGACAAGGTCGATGCCCTTAGCTTCATCGTTCACAAGGAATTTGCCTACGAGCGTGGAAAACTTATCGTTGATAAGCTTAAGAAAATCATTCCACGTCAACAATTCGAAGTGCCTATCCAAGCGGCTATCGGTCAAAAAATCGTTGCCCGTACAGATATTAAAGCCCTTCGTAAAAACGTCTTGGCTAAGTGTTACGGTGGTGACGTTTCACGTAAACGTAAACTCCTCGAAAAACAAAAAGCCGGTAAGAAACGTATGAAAGCCATCGGTTCGGTGGAAGTACCCCAAGAAGCCTTCTTGTCTGTGCTTTCAATGGACGAAGAAGAGAAATAAGAGTAATAGTCAGAATGTGATGTTCTGGCTATTTTTGTAAAAAAGTTATGATAAAGAAGATTTTAAGATTTCCCTTCTCAAAGCGTGGAGGGATTTATACTGCGACTATACTCACACTTTTCTTTTTAGGAAATGCTTATACAAAGCATAAATTTCACGAAAAAGCTGTAGAAGAGTTACAGACGGCCCTAAAAGCAGATAAGGTAACTTCCAATGAGATTTTTGGTAGCCGTCAACAATATGTTGCCATTAGTCATGAAGAACCCACTTACTATAATTCTGAAGATAATGTAGCTACAGAAATGATTGGTAGAAATCATTTTGTTCGCTATTACGATACCATGAGTAGTCTGCATCAAGCTCATTTCGTAGTTTATGATATTAACAAAAATTTTGAAAAGAAAATTATTAATTTGACCCCATATTTGAAGAAAGCCAAGGATTTTAAGGAAATCAAAGAGTTGACTGTGTCTTTAAGAACGATTGATGGTTATGATTATGTTTTCTTGAGGAATACTCGAAGCGACAAGCAATTCGCTTACAATTTGGATACGAACCAATTTTTAACTAGCAATTTACCAGATTATTCTTATAGTAAGGATGAATTGCTTTATTTTGGTGATAAGAGTTCTGCTCGAAATCAGATGAATGATAGCACCATGTGGGGACATTTAAAGAGAGAAGGAAACTTGGATGAGCTTTTAAGGAAGTTCCCAGCCCCAAAGGACAGCTATTTATCTGCTCAGCTAAATCTTATTATAGATATTGATAATGTGGACACTGCCAAAGAGGAGAGTCAGATTAATCTATTTAATGACAATCCTGGAGTCAAGCATATTTACCAAGTAGTTGTAAATCAGACACCAACAAATAGTAATACAATAAAGAAATTTAAAGTATTGACCCGTCAAGGCAAGGAGGGAGATTTCTCAGCTGGTCCAACTGAGCCATTGAAAAGGAAAGGACCTGATAAACCAAGTGAACCAAAGAAAGTTTCAGAATTAAATGTTTTTCCTGATTCTATTTTTCCTGTTAAAACTTTAAGTTTCAGTGAGATTCTTAACAAAAAGGCTCAACAAGACTATCAGAAAGACTATCGAGCTTACGAAAAAGCACGTCAAAAAGTTCAAAAGGATTATGACAAGGACTATAATGCCTATAAAAAGCAATTAGCTCAATATGAGTCTTATAGAGATCGAGAGTACGAAAGACAATCACAAATCTATTTTTCTCCTGAAGAGCAAACAAATGATATCTTACATTGGTTGGGAACAAATAAAGAAGATACAATTGTAGTTTCTGTAGAGGATAGTGCTGGTATTAAGAAAGATATCCATTCTTTTGCTGATATAAAGGATTGGGTGGATAAACATGATTATGATTCCAGTATTAAGTCAGACTTTAGAGACTACAAAGGGGGCGACTAAGTGTTCTTGAATGTCTATGTGGCTTCTACAAACCCTACACAAGCTTTTTTCTCTGCTTTAGGCTATAATAGACAAAAAGGAATGTTGGGAGGGCCACTATGGATATCACGAGTTTTATTCCTAGTCAGCGACAGGCTATTTTGGAACGTTTTCAGCAAGTGGAGGCCTTGGGATTAGGGGCAATTCGTATTGAGTTGAAGGTTGCTAATCCTGTTGGCATCATCTATGAGTGCTACATAATGGCAGGGGAAAATTATTTTTCTGATCAAGCAGTGGTATCCTTCCGTATTCTTTACGAAAAGGACTTGGAACGCATTTCTTTGGATGTCGTTGACATTCCTGGTCGCTCAAGTTTGTCTAATTACCTCCAGTTACTAGAGATTTTTGAAGGCTTGCAAAATTATCTCAATCGAGAGTTTGCTAAGGTAAAAAATTCATGAACATCTGATAGCAATCAGGTGTTTCTTTTTGTGTTAGAAGTTCAAAAATTCACAATCTTTTTTTCACAAGATTGTCTGAAAACTGTGCTATAATGATAACAGAATTGTGAAGTGACGAAAGTTTGTGAAAAAGCGAGCAGACTTTGACACTTTGTGACTTATACTTGAAAGGAAAGTTGGCTCTATCATTTTAGGGCCAGAAGGACTGTGTTCATGTCAGAAGAAAAGCAATTGTATGGTGCAGATTTAGTGGTTGATAGTTTGATCAACCATGATGTTGATTATGTCTTTGGGATTCCAGGCGCAAAAATCGATAGAGTTTTTGATACTTTGGAAGATAAGGGACCTGAATTGATAGTTGCCCGTCATGAGCAAAATGCTGCTTTTATGGCTCAAGGTGTTGGACGTATTACAGGGAAACCTGGTGTAGTATTGGTAACATCTGGCCCAGGTGTCTCTAATTTGGCTACTGGTTTGGTAACAGCGACAGATGAAGGAGACCCTGTTCTTGCTATTGGTGGTCAGGTTAAACGTGCAGATCTCTTGAAACGTGCCCACCAATCAATGAATAACGTTGCCATGCTTGAGCCAATTACCAAGTATGCTGCTGAAGTACATGATGCTAACACCCTTTCTGAAACGGTAGCAAATGCCTATCGTCACGCTAAGTCAGGGAAACCAGGTGCAAGCTTTATTTCAATTCCTCAAGACGTGACCGATGCTCCGGTCAGTGTTAAGGCTATTAAGCCTATGACAGATCCAAAACTTGGTTCAGCATCTGTTTCTGATATTAACTATCTCGCACAAGCCATTAAAAATGCAGTGTTGCCAGTCTTTCTTTTGGGGAATGGTGCCTCATCAGAAGCCGTAACTTACTCTATTCGCCAGATTTTGAAGCATGTCAAATTGCCAGTTGTTGAAACTTTCCAAGGTGCTGGTATCGTGTCACGTGACCTTGAAGAAGATACTTTCTTTGGTCGTGTAGGTCTTTTCCGTAACCAACCGGGGGACATGTTGCTTAAGAAGTCTGACTTGATTATTGCCATTGGGTATGACCCAATCGAGTATGAAGCACGTAACTGGAATGCTGAAATTTCAGCACGTATCATTGTAATTGACGTTGAACCTGCTGAGGTGGATACTTACTTCCAGCCAGAACGTGAGTTGATTGGTAATGTTGAAACAACTTTAGATTTGCTCTTGCCAGCTATTCAAGGTTATAAATTACCTGAAGGATCAGTTGAATACCTTAAAGGGTTGAAGAATAACGTTGTTGAGGATGTTAAGTTTGATCGCCGACCTGAAGAAGGAAAGGTACATCCGCTAGATTTGATTGAAGTTTTGCAAGACCAAACCAAAGATGACATGACTGTCACCGTTGACGTTGGTAGTCACTATATTTGGATGGCTCGCTATTTCAAATCTTATGAACCACGTCATTTGCTTTTCTCAAATGGGATGCAAACTTTAGGGGTTGCTCTTCCGTGGGCTATCTCTGCAGCTTTGGTTCGTCCTAAGACAAAAGTCATTTCTGTTTCTGGTGACGGTGGTTTCCTCTTCTCAGCGCAAGAATTGGAAACGGCAGTTCGTTTGAAATTGCCAATTGTTCATATTATCTGGAACGATGGCCATTACAATATGGTGGAATTCCAGGAAGAAATGAAGTACGGTCGTTCATCTGGGGTTGACTTTGGTCCTGTAGATTTTGTAAAATATGCTGAGAGCTTTGGAGCGAAAGGTTATCGTGCAACAAGTAAAGAAGAGTTTGCTAGCTTGCTTCAAG
Organism: Streptococcus salivarius; assembly: GCF_002094975.1. Classification (NCBI taxonomy): domain Bacteria; kingdom Bacillati; phylum Bacillota; class Bacilli; order Lactobacillales; family Streptococcaceae; genus Streptococcus; species Streptococcus salivarius. Next base: position 1,601,174 of record NZ_CP015283.1, read on the forward strand.
AAGCCTTGGCTCAAGCTGTAGATGGACCAGTCCTTATTGAAGTTCCAATCGACTACAAAGATAATATTAAACTCGGCGAAACTATTTTGCCAGATGAATTTTACTAAAAAGAGGGTGTAGACATGTCTGAAGCCATAAAATTATTTCAATATAATACTTTGGGAGCCTTGATGGCTGGGCTTTATGGAGGTACTTTAACAGTTGGAGAATTGTTGGAGCATGGAGACTTGGGTCTCGGAACATTAGATTCTATCGATGGTGAGTTGATTGTTCTTGACGGTAAAGCCTATCAAGCCAAAGGGTCTGAGGGTAAGGTCGAAGTGGTAGAAGTTTCTCCTGATGAAAAAGTACCTTATGCAGCAGTTGTACCTCACCAAGCTGAAGTTATCTTCCGTCAACGTTATGAAATGACTGATAAAGAACTTGAGGATCGTATTGAATCTTATTATGATGGGGTCAATCTTTTCCGTTCTATCAAAATCAAAGGTCATTTTAAACATATGCACGTGCGCATGATTCCAAAATCAAATGCCGATATTAAGTTTGCTGATGTTGCCACACGCCAACCTGAGTACGAGGTAGATAATATTTCAGGTACTATCGTTGGTATTTGGACGCCAGAAATGTTCCACGGTGTGAGTGTTGCTGGTTATCACCTCCATTTTATTTCAGACGACTTGACATTTGGTGGTCACGTTATGGACTTTGTTATTGAAAATGGTATTATCGAAGTCGGTCCAGTTGACCAACTCGACCAACGTTTCCCAGTTCAAGACCGTCAGTATCTTTTTGCTAAATTCAATGTCGATGAGATGCGTGAAGATATTACTAAGGCTGAATAAAATTTTTTAAGACATCAAAAATCATAGAAAGAACTTTCCTAGATAATTAGGGAAGTTTTTTGGTTTTTTAAGGTACTTCTATATCGAAGTAGTTGACGGATGTAATTAAAGGTGTTACAATTTGCACTATAAAGTTCGATATGGAACTAAAAATCAAAGAAAGACATGGTGTTTTATAATGGATTATTTGAAAGTGCTAGTCGAAGAGATTCATTCAGTTGTAGTAGCAACGGTTGATGAAACGGGACATCCGCATACAGCTGTTATGGACATGATGTGGGAGGACGGGAAAACAGTTTATTTTTTGACTGCCGATTTTAAACCCCTCTACAAACGGCTTAAGGAAGATGGACGTGTAGAAGTGACAGGGATGACTCAAGGTGCCGGAACTATGGATCGTAAATCTATTTCCCTAACCGGTCAGGTGGAATGGATTGGAAAAGAGCATTTAGAAGAGTTGTTAAAAGCCAATCCATACATGTATGAGATATATCCGACGGAGGAGGGACGTAGTCACCTACAAGTCTTTCGTTTTAAAAATTCAGTAGGCAATTTCTATGATTTGACGCAATTGCCTCCCTATCAAGCAAGATTTGAAATTGAGGGATGATAAGATGACAAAGATTCAAGATGCAAAGAAAATCATTGAAGAAGCAGATAAAATTGTGATCGGAGCGGGAGCTGGCTTATCTGCAGCGGCTGGCTTAACCTACTCAGGCTCACGTTTTGAGGTTTTCTTTAAAGATTATATTGCTCGTTATGGCATGCAGGATATGTATTCTGCAGCATTTTATCCTTTTGAGACCGCTGAGGAGCGCTGGGGTTATTGGGCTAAGCATATCTATCATAATCGTTACCAACCAGAGGGACTTTCGCTTTATAGAGATCTTTTCGACTTGGTTAAGGACAAGGATTATTTTGTGATTACGACCAATGTAGATGGGCAGTTTATGAAGACAGGATTTGCTCCGGAGCATTTCTTTGAAGTGCAAGGCAACTATGGAGAATGGCAGTGCTCCGTCCCTTGTCGTCAGGAAGTCTTTGATAATGAAGAAGCTGTCATGGAGATGCTAAAGGAAATCAAGGACTTGAAAATTCCAACTGACTTGCTACCGTATTGTCCAAATTGTGGGGCACAAATGACCATGCATTTACGTGTTGATCAATCTTTTGTCCAAAATGAGACTTGGGAGGCTTCTTATGAAGCTTATCTAGGATTTATAGAAGGGATTGAAGATCAAAAGGTTGTCTTCTTAGAATTGGGTGTCGGATACAATACGCCGACCATCATTCGCTATCCTTTTGAGAAAATGACAGCAGTATTTCCAAAGGCCCATTTGATTCGACTCAATCGTGATGATCTTGAAGGTTTTGCTGCTACAAAGGAAAAGACAATTTCTATAAACGATGATATGAGGGAGGTACTCCAACAATGGCTAGTAGACTAGAATATTTGATTGATGTTTTAAAAAGCGAGCAAGGATTGACAGAACTAGAGATTCCTGAAAAGGTAGAGGAGCAAGAAGTGTTATATCGGGCTCTTCAAAATGTCCGCTATCCAGCACCGGTGACAGCCGACTTTCTCTACCAACAAGACCGTTATTTACAAGAAAAACTATTAGAAAAAGGAGTTGTAGACTTAAAAGACTTGACTCCGATTCGACCCAATCTCTACCTGTGGCAAGGTGATATCACTCGTCTGGCGGTCGATGCCATTGTCAATGCGGTCAACAGTAAGCTTTTAGGCTGTTTTGTACCTAATCATTCTTGTATTGACAATGCCATTCACACAGCTGCGGGGGTTGAACTACGTTTAGCCTGTCAGGAGCTCATGCAGGAGCAAGGAGAGGATGAAACTACGGGTCAGGCAAAGATGACCAAGGCCTATAACCTACCTTCCCGCTATGTCCTTCACACGGTTGGGCCTATTATCTATGACGAAGTGACAGATTTGGAAAGACGGCAGTTAGCCTCTTCGTACGAAGAGTGTTTGAACTTAGCTTATGAAAAAGGTCTGAGAAGCTTGGCCTTTTGTTGTATCTCAACAGGAGAATTTCGTTTTCCAAATGAAGAGGCAGCTAAGATTGCGATAGAGACGGTTCTACAGTTCCAGAAAGAACACCCTGATATGGTAGTTATATTCAATGTTTTTAAAGATATTGATTATACGATTTATCAAGCATTATTAAAAAAATAATGTTTCTATATAGAAGTAGTTGACGGATGTAACAGACAGTGATACAATAACTTTAATATTTCGATATCGAACAAAAAGGAGACATAATGGACAAGATGTTAGGGGGCTACCAAGCTCTACAGATTCGATTGTTAAACGGGCGTATTTTTCAAAAACTCTTGAGCAAAGAACCAGAAGCTCAATATAGAAGTGAACAAGGAAAAATTTTAACAGTGCTTTGGCAAAAAGAAGATGGTCGAGCAACTGCGACAGATATCGCCCTTGCTTCAGGACTAGCCAACAATACCTTGACTAGCATGATTAAGAAATTAGTTGACCAGGGCTTGGTTACGATTGAACAGAGTGACCAGGACAAGCGCAAGAAGTTTGTCGTTTTGACCGAACTTGGTTGGGCGCAAAAAGAAATTGGAGACCGTGTCAGCAAAGAACTAGGAGAGATTTTCTACCAAGGCTTTTCAAATCAAGAAATCCGAGAATTTGAAGCCTATCAAGAGCGTATTATCACAAATCTAAAAGCTAAAGAAAATGATATGTAGGGAAAGGAAGTAACAGTTATGATTGGAATAACAGGTGTAACAGGGAAATTAGGCTCTTATGTGGCTGATCTTGTCAATCAGCAAGGAATTTCTTCTATCCATCTGGCAAGAAGCCCAGAGCGTGCAAAAGTCTACGCGTCAGCGGAAATTCGTAAGATGGTGTATGCCAATACTCCAGAGGTGGTTGAGGCCTTAAAGGGAATCGATGTCTTATTGATGGTCTCTGCTCGGGAAAATCCAGAGCGTGTTGAGGAACACAAGATTTTTTTAGATGCCGCAAAGCTTGCTGGAGTGCAGCATATTGTCTATACCTCCTTTTACGGAGCAGATGAAAAAGCAACCTTTACCTTGTCTCGAGATCATGCCCAGACGGAAGCCTATATCAAGAAGTTAGGATTCACCTATACATTTTTGAGAGATAATTTTTACTTGGACTTCTTTATTGATATTGCTCTTGAAAATGGAGAAATTCGTGGTCCGGCTGGCAGGGGCCTTGTGTCAGCTGTTGCCCGTAAGGACACATCTACGGTTGTCGCAGAAATTCTTTTAAATCCTAAGGAGTGGGAAAATCAAACCTTGAATTTGACAGGGCCAGAGGATCTTTCTATGCAAGATATCGTAGCGCTTCTCTCAAAGGAGACCGGTAAGGCCATCGCGTATGTAGATGAATCAGTAGAAGAAGCCTATGAGTCACGAAAAAAATGGCCAGCACAAACTTGGGAGTACGATGCCTGGGTCAGCACCTATACAGCTATCAAAGTTGGGGAACAAGCTGGGGTTTCAACAGATATCGAAAAAGTCCTAGGGCATCCAGCAAGTAGCTTATTGGATATTCTTAGAGACAGAAAACTTATTGAGGAAAAATATGATTGAATACAAACATGTAGCCTTGCGCTACACGGAAAAGGACATTTTAAAAGATGTCAATCTCCGTATTGAAAATGGAGAATTTATGGTTCTTGTGGGACCTTCAGGATCTGGTAAGACCACCATGATAAAGATGATTAACCGTCTTTTGGAGCCGACAGATGGCAATATCTATATGGATGGGAAACGCATCAAGGACTATGATGAACGGGAGTTACGTCTAAGTACCGGCTATGTCCTCCAAGCTATTGCCCTATTTCCTAACTTGACAGTTGCCGAAAATATTGCTCTCATTCCTGAGATGAAGGCCTGGAGCAAGGAGCAAATTGCTTCTAAAACAGAAGAACTCTTGGATAAGGTTGGCCTACCTCCTGCAGAGTATGCAAAGCGCATGCCTAGTGAATTATCTGGTGGAGAGCAACAACGGATTGGCATTGTCCGAGCTATCATTGGGGAACCCAAAATTCTATTGATGGACGAACCCTTTTCAGCCTTGGATGCCATCTCTCGCAAGCAGTTGCAAGAATTGACCAAGGCCTTACATAAAGAATTCGGCATGACGACCATCTTCGTAACCCATGATACGGATGAGGCCATAAAATTAGGGGATCGAATTGCAGTTTTGCAGGATGGAGAAATTCGTCAGGTCGCAGAACCTGAAACAATTTTAGAAGCGCCTGCGACAGACTTTGTAGCAAACTTGTTTGGAGGTAGCCTTCATGTCTAATTTGATTTCAACATTTCAAGAACGTTTTGGGGACTGGTTAACGGCCCTCGGACAGCACTTACAATTGTCTCTTTTGACCTTAATTATTGCAATTTTCCTCTCAATTCCTTTGGCCATTTATCTTAGCACGCGCGAACGTGCGAGTAACTGGGTCTTGCAACTCGCTGGTGTCTTTCAAACCATCCCTTCCATGGCCCTTCTGGGACTCTTTATCCCTATTATGGGAATTGGAACGCTTCCAGCTTTAACAGCTCTAGTCATTTATGCGATATTCCCAATTTTGCAAAATACTATTACAGGATTGCGTGGGCTTGACCCTAGTTTGGAAGAAGCTGGGATCGCCTTTGGGATGACCAAGTGGGAGCGACTCAAGAAGTTTGAAATTCCACTGGCTATGCCTGTGGTAATGTCAGGGGTAAGGACTTCTGCGGTAATGATTATAGGGACTGCGACCTTGGCAGCCTTGATTGGGGCTGGAGGACTTGGTTCCTTTATCCTTCTAGGTATTGATCGAAGAAATTATAGCTTGATTCTGATTGGGGCCATTTCCTCAGCACTTCTTGCTATTTTATTCAATATTGTTCTAAAATGGATGGAAAAGGCCAAGTTACGCACGATTTTTGCAGCTTTCGCTATTATGGTCCTTGGTTTGGGAGCAAGCTACGCACCAAGCATGATGCCTCAGAAAGAGAAAGAAAATCTAGTCATAGCTGGTAAATTGGGACCTGAGCCAGAAATTCTCATGAATATGTACAAGCTTCTCATTGAGGAAAATAGTGACATGACGGTGACGGTTAAGCCTAACTTTGGGAAGACAGATTTCCTTTATCAAGCGCTTAAAAAGGGTGATATCGATATCTATCCAGAATTTACAGGGACCATTACAAGCTCTCTCTTGCAGCCAGCTCCTAAAGTCAGCAACGACTCCAAAGAAGTTTTCGAGGTTGCGAGTGATGGGATAAAGAAACAAGATAATCTAGCTTTGCTCAAACCCATGGCTTATCAAAACACCTATGCGATTGCTGTTCCGAAAAGTATTGCTAAAGAGTATAATCTGAAGACGATTTCTGATCTCAAGAAAGTTCAGGACAAGCTTAAAGCTGGTTTCACGTTGGAATTTAACGACCGTGAAGACGGAAACAAAGGGCTTCAATCAGTTTATGGACTAAATCTTAATGTAGCTACCATGGAGCCGGCACTTCGCTATGAGGCAATCCAACAAGGCAATATCCAAATAACAGATGCTTATTCAACAGACCCAGAAATTGCTCAATATGATTTAGTTGTTCTAGAGGATGACCAACACCTCTTCCCACCTTACCAAGGAGCACCCCTCATGAAAGAAGCTCTTCTTAAGAAACATCCAGAATTGGAAGGCATTCTGAACAAGTTGGCCGGCAAAATCACAGAGAGCCAAATGAGTCAGATGAACTACCAAGTGGGAGTAGAAGGAAAACCTGCTGCTAAAGTCGCACGTGAGTTTTTGGTAAAACAAGGACTATTGAAGAAATGATTAAGCAAAAAGAAATACAAGAAACTCTTTTGCGACTCTGCAAGCACTATGGAGAACAAAATTGGTGGCAATCGGATAACAAGATTGAAGATTTGGTATCGACCATTCTGATCCAGCGAACAACAGAGAAGAATGCTAAGTTGGCTTTAGCTGGTCTAATGGATGTCATGACAGTAGAAGGTATTCTGGCTTTACCGCTAGAAGAGTTACAGGAACGTATTCGGCCTGCCGGATTTTTTAAGCAAAAGTCTCAAACGATTAGGGGACTTCTGATCTGGTTAAGAGAAGTTGGTGGTTTTGAGGTTCTTGCCAGGATTGAAACAGAAGATTTACGAAAGCAACTGTTGGGGTTAAAAGGGATTGGACCAGAGACTGCAGATGCACTTTTACTTTATCTTTTTGATCGTCCCGTTTTTATTTCGGATGAATATGCGAGAAGACTATTTCGACGCTTAGGATTTGGAAACTTTGATACTTATAATGACATGCATGCTGTTTATAGTGATGTGTTGGAAGGCCTCACTCTCAAACAATGCCAGGAGATTCATGCAGTCATTGACGAACATGGGAAAGCTTTTAGCAAAAGTAAAGGCCAGTTAGACGAAAGTTGGTTACGATAAAAAGAGCCTGGGACAGTAGTCCTTTGACTCCACAAAAGAAACGGATTTTGTACTAACCTAAAGTTAGACAATTTATTTAAGCAACGGATTTAGTTCTGTATTACATAGGACTAAGTCCTTTTTGTTTTACCTTCATGAGTTTGTTGTTTTAATAATATCTTGTTCCAATTTCCCAAGTGACTGAAACGTTTTCTCATAACCATAAAACATTTCCGATTTTTTAAATACTAAAGAAGGATTCCATCATGTCGTTGTCTGGGCTATTGTATTTACATGACATAGATGACTGGAGTATAAGAGTCATCCAAAAGTATGTGCCTCCTTGTTCACTATCAAAAAATTGGTGAAATGAATAGCGAATATCCCTTTTTTTTGCTCCAAATCAGATTTTTGGATGGAAATACCAGATGATAAAGTAAATCATTTAAAAAATAAAAAAGACAAACGCCCAAAATGACGTTTGTCTAGAACAGGAAAGTTATCCTTGTACTTTAGCTTTACTTATTAGCTTAGATCGTATGTTACTCAACAGATTTTAGGGCTTCGAGCATATTGACTTTCTTAAGGTGTTGGTTCACAAAGATACCGAGACCTGTCAGAATGATAATAACTACAAGTGTCGGAATGGCATAGATGAGCCAGCCCAGGCTTGGATTGAACATGATATTTTCAGGAGGGATAACCTCTACCATGTATTGATGCAATCCCAAACCAAGTCCGAATCCAACCAAGATACCAATGATAGAGAGATAAATGGTTTCTCGATAGATGTAGAATGTCACTTCTTTGTCAAAGAAGCCTAGAACCTTAATGGTTGATAACTCACGGATACGTTCTGCCACATTGATATTTGTCAAATTAAAGAGAACAACTAAAGCTAGAAGAACAGAAATCCCAATCAATACTGCCATAACACGGCTAAGGGAGTTGACGATGGTCTTGATTTGTGCCTTTAGAGTAGTATTTTGAACAACCCCTTTGACACCATCAAGCTCCATAAATTGACTAGCTGTTTGCTCAACGTTTTTGTCTGAGTGATTCTTCAGTGTCAGAATAGTAGCATTCTGGCTCGCCTCTTTACCAAAAGCATTTCTGTAAGTAGTTTCATTCATAAAGATGAAGTGGCCCATATACATTTCAGAAATACCAGCAACTTTGAGTTTGATATCCTTGTCTTGACTATTTTGAACGGTTAACTCATCCCCTACAGAAACGCCAGCTAAGTCTGCCAATTTCTCAGAAATAATAATCCCTTTGTCGGTCAATTCGACTTTTTGACCAGTTTCACGATTATTAAGCTTGATGTAATGTTGTAGAGTTTCTTGATCCTTGTCTTTGACCACAAGGGTTGTGATATCTTGATGATCGTTATTACTTCCTGCCTCTTTTGAAAGCATTTCGTAATGAATAGAAAGATGCTCCTTGACCTTGCTATCGTTAATTAATTTTTGAATGTTTTCCTTTTCCTGCCCATCCAGATGATCCTTGTTTGCGACAATCATATCGTAGCGAATGATGTTAGGGAATTGGCGTGTGTTAAGGTCTCCAATAGAAGAACGAATACCGAGTCCAGCAAAGAGAAGTGCGATGGAACCGCAGACACCAAAAATAGTCATGAACATTCGTTGCTTGTAGCGGAAAATATTACGGGCAGTGACTTTTTGTGTAAAGTTCATCCGGTTCCAAAGTGGAGTGATGCGCTCCAAAAGAATCTTAGAACCAGATGTTGGAGGTTTTGGAAGAAGAAGTTGGGCTGGCTTTTCTCCTAATTCGCGCTTGGCTACCATGAAAGCAGGAAGAACTGTGGACAAAAGACCAAGCACAATAGCTAGAAGAGTCTTAAATGGATAAAAGTGTAACTCAATTGGTGCGAGGAGGATTCGCTCTTTATAACTATTGTATATGATAGTTGGAAGGAGAATATGTCCAGCAGCAACCCCAATAGCAGTACCAATCATGCTCGTCACAAATCCATAAATGATAAACTTACGGATGATGTCCTTATTTTGGTAACCGAGAGCTTTGAATGTTCCTGCCTTAATCCGTTCTTCCTCGACGAAGCGTCCCATTGTTACAAAGGTAACCAAGGCAGCAATAAAGTAGAGGATAACAGGGAAGATATTACTGAGGTTCTGAAAAACAGAAGCGTTGGTCTCGTAGGAAACGTACCCTTCTGACCAAGGAGCTTCACGACGTGTGTAGACATCGTAGCTTGGTTCAGCAATGCTATCGATTTTTTCTTGAGCTTCCTTTATTTGCTCCTTCTTTTCAGCGATTTCATCTTGTGCTTGTGTCAATTGTCCCTGGACAAGAGGATTCTTATCCTGACCGCTCGCTTTCGCTTGTTCTAGTTTCTTGTTAAGTTCAGTCTCTGCCGTTTGAAGTTGACTTGTTTGTTGGTCAATCTCAGCCTGTGGATCAGCTTTTAATTCCTTCAAACGATTAGCAGGTTGATTTTTTAATAATTTTTCGAGCTCATCCTCGTGTTTGGAAACCTTGTCAGTGTAATCCTGAGTATAGGGGTTAGCACTATGGACGTCTTTGTAAGCTAAGCGTGCAATCATGTAGACGTCGGAATCAAAACTAGATTCAGGGACAACCGCATAACCTTTGAGTTCCCCACTACCAGCTGTCGATGAACCGAGATCAACACTTGATAAGATTTCAGATGACTGAACAAAGCCAGTGATGGTAAAGGTGTGTTCTTTTAAGACATCCTTACCATTGTCACCCTCTTTTTCAGAAAACGAGATCTTGTCACCAATCTTATATTTGTCTTGATAGACTGAAGAAAGAGCAATTTCACCTTGCTTACTTGGAAGTTTTCCTTTTACAACCTCATAAGTTGAGATATCTTTTGGTTTTGAAAATAGTCGAAAGGCATCAGTGGAGTCTTTCAGAACGACATCTTTAAAGTAACCGTACTCAATGTTTGCCTCTGATGAGACTTGATTTAGGAGGTCTTGATCCGACTGGTTAAGTCCATAGCTACCAGTAACTGTGAGGTCAGCAGTTTGGTGTTTAGTGAAATAGCTTGTTCCCGTGTGTTGCATATCAGGTGTCGTCACCTTTAGACCCACAAGAGCGAAAGAACCCAAGGCTATGAGTGAAGCAATAGAAACCACCCGTCCTTTAGAACTAGAGAAAGACTTTCTCACGTCCTTCCAATAAGTTTTACGATTCATGAGACATCCTTTCTAGTACTCGAGGCTATCAATATCTTGTGGATGGGCATTGAGTTCAATACTTTGAACACGCGCATCATGCATATGAATCACACGATCAGCAATCGGGGCAAGCGCCCCGTTGTGAGTGACAATGATAACAGTAGCTCCTTCATTGCGAGCCTTATCTTGGAGAATCTTCAAGACCTGTTTTCCAGTATTGTAATCCAGGGCTCCTGTAGGTTCGTCACATAGGAGAATTTTAGGATTTTTTGCTACGGCGCGAGCAATAGCTACTCGTTGTTGTTCCCCACCAGACAATTGTGCAGGGAAGTTGTTGATGCGTTTTCCTAGACCAACATCAATCAAAGTTTGTTCCGCATCTTTAGCATCCGCGACAATTTCAGAAGCCAACTCTACATTTTCTTTGGCCGTTAAGTTTGAGACCAAGTTATAGAATTGAAAGACGAATCCGACATCGTCTCTGCGATAAGCTGTTAATTGTTTCGCATTATAATTGGAGATGTCTTTTCCATCGATGATGACCTTTCCTTCATCATTGGTATCCATACCACCAAGAATATTGAGAACAGTTGATTTTCCTGCCCCAGAAGAACCGAGTATAATCACTAACTCCCCTTTTTCAATTTCGAAAGTGATATCATTGTTTGCGATGATTTCCACATCACCTGTTTTATACCGTTTGTAACTATGTTTCATTTCAATATACGCCATGTGTATTTGTCTCCTTTAAAAGTTATCGGCTGCTAAAACAACAACCTGTTGAATGATTACGAACGTTATTTTATGATTTTTTAAATACGATTGCTACAACAAAAAACAACAATGTGTTGAAATAAGGATACGAAAGTGGTATTAATAAATGAAAATCCTTGATGATGGTTGACAATTACAAAAATCAAGATATACTTTAATCAACAATATGTAGAAATAAGGGGTTCGTATGCAACAGAGACAAACGACAACTAAGTCAGATATTAAAGAAGCCTTCATTCAGCTTTTGGCTACAAAAAGTTTAGAGGATATAACGATTAGTCAGTTAACTAAAAAAGCGGGTGTTAACCGCTCGACATTTTATCTGCACTATCTAGATAAACAGGATTTTTTAGAGCAATTAAAAGAAGAAACCATAACGACGGTTCGTATGATTTTGAGGAAAGAAACCTTTTATCCCAAAGAAGCCTTAGAAGCCATCTTGTCTTATTTCCAAGAGAACAGTGCTTTTTTTGCTGAAATTGCAAAAAATCCAAGCTTTCGTTTTGCAGACAACATTCGTTCTTTTATCTTGGGGATGATTGAGTCTACGCCACGTTCTCGACCAGTCATTGTGGCAGCTTATCAAATGCCAGAGCGCTATGCTATTACCATGTATGTTTCTGGTTTGACAGGACTTATTGTCGATTGGATTATCAATGGGACTCAAGAAAGCCCCCAACAATTGACCAAGATTATACTAGGTTCTCCAGGAATGGAGTGGTTTAAGGGGTAAGGTGTAGATGGACAAGAAATAATTTAATTTGATTTTTTACTAAATTTTCTATACTCACTTGTAGTTTTAAAACAAGGTTAACAATTTAAGGAGTTGAACATATCAATGAATCACTATACCATCCAACAATTTATCGTCGATGCTTTTACAGATACTGTTTTCAAAGGGAACCCGGCGGCTGTTTGTCTTTTAGACAAATGGTTGTCAGATGATACCTTACAGAATATCGCTAAAGAAAATAATCTTTCAGAGACAGCTTTTACGGTTAAAAATGGTGACCACTACGAATTACGTTGGTTTACTCCCGGTGGAGAAATCGATTTGTGCGGCCATGCAACCTTGGCAACGGCTTTTGTTCTTTTTAGATTTTTTGAAAAGGATGCTGAAAGTCTAACTTTTGCAACACAGAGTGGGGAACTTTTAGTTACCCAAAAAGATGAGTACTATGAGCTCAATTTCCCAGTATACTCCATGCACCAGGTTGCAGTCACAAGTGAGATGGAAGAAGCAATCGGAGTGCGTCCGCTTGAAGCGTGGCTGGGAAGAGACCTAGTCTGTATCTTACCCCATGAAAATGATGTTATTGATGCGAAACCATATTTTGAAAAAGTAAAAGCTTTAGATGGGCTCCTCCTGAATATCACTGCCAAAGGAAGCAAGTATGATACTGTGACACGAAGTTTCGCTCCAAAATTATCAGTCAAGGAAGATCCAGTCTGTGGCTCAGGACACTGTCATGTCATTCCTTTGTGGGCTAATAAGTTGGCACAAGCTGAATTTAGGGCTTACCAAGCCTCTGAAAGGAGTGGACTGCTCTTTTGTCGTCTAGCAGGAGATAGGATTTACCTGGCAGGTAAAGCTGCCCTTTATAGTCGTGGTGAAATTTATGTCATGGACTAAATTTCTGTCGATAACGAAAACGTAGAAGTATTAGTGACAGTAATGAAAACAAAATCTCAGTCGAAAGATGTCTAGCTCAGCTAGGCATTTTAAATATCACAACATTTTTTAAAGAATTTTCAGAAAAGACTTGACAATTTTGAAAATAAGCGTATGATAAGACTATGAACTTCTAAAAATAGTAATTTTACTATATTAACTCATGTCGACTAAGGTTGGTATGGTGAAGTGACTAGATGGTTCTAATAACTATTCTATAGAGCGTTGCGTCCGAAAGTCATTCCTGACACGGCTCTTTAAAAACAAAAGGAGAAGATTATGAAAACAGAACCGATTCATCGTACCAGTATGTGGAAATTTAAGTTAAGTGCTGCCACCATGACTTTGATTCCCGCTGCCGTGGGGATTAACTATGTTGCCAAAGCCTTGGCGGAGGGGTTAAAGTTACCCGTTTGGCTGGGGTCTTTGGGAACCTTTCTTGCCAGCATGTTGGCTGGGCCGGTTGCCGGTGCCATCAGTGGTTTCATCAATAACGTGATCTATGGGCTGACCTTATCGCCAATTTCAACCGTGTATGCGATTACCAGCATCGGAATTGGGATTGCTGTCGGAGTTTTGCACGCCAATGGGTGGTTCTCGTCAGCGCGACGAGTATTTGTTTCTGCTATTATTATTGCCATCGTTTCAGCTGTCATTTCAACGCCACTCAACGTCATCTTTTGGGGTGGTCAGACCGGTATCGCTTGGGGTGACTCATTGTTTGCGGTAATGGTCGCCAATCATGCACCAGTGTGGCTGGCCTCATTTACCGATGAGTTTGTCTTGGATATTTTGGATAAAGTCTGCGTGGCCTACCTGGCATTTTTCATCTATCGTCAGCTGCCGAAGCGGATGGTGCACTTCTTTAGCGGTGATAAATGATGACTGATCAAACATTGATTTCTGGAGCGCCACGGGTCAAGCTCAAGTGGTACCAGGTGATCGATCCGATTACTAAGCTCTTGTTCATCTTGGACATGACGTTGTTGAGCTTTGCCAGTATGAATTTATTGCTTCAGGCCGGATTAATTCTTGGCGCAACATTGCTATTGTTATTTTCCAAATTGAGTTCTACCATCTTTAAGGCGCTGGGATTCAGCCTGTTTCTGATTTGCACCATGCTGATCATCCAAGGGTTATTTTACAGTCGGAATCAAACTGTGCTGTTTTCTGTGCTTGGGGTGTCGTTCTACAAAGAAGGCCTGATTTACGCCACCACTCTGGGTTGTCGAGTATTGGTGATTATTTTGACCAGTGGCTTTTTTATGGTGACCACGAGTATTTCAGAAAACGCGGCCTATTTGGAACTGTCCGGATTGTCTTATAAAACCGTCTACGTTCTGATGTCGGTGTGTTATATTTTGCCGGAAATGATGCGCAATATGCGGAAAATCCAGCAGGCACAAAAAGTTCGCGGAACCAATCCGCAAAAAACGTTGATTCAGAAATTAAAGTCAGTCCTGCCGGTTCTAATTCCATTGGTGATTAAGACCTTGGATCAATCGATGGCGCGGTCGATTTCGCTCCAACTGAGAGGTTTTGATAATCCCAACCGGACTGTCAGAACCTCCCAGCGCGTGTATCGCCTGTCGCGGACGCTGCACATTGGTCTGACTGGATTGGCAATTTTATTGATTGGGTGGAAGATATGGAAGAAGATAAACGGATTGTAATTGAAAATTTGACCACCCGTTATCCGGGTACTGAGCAACCACAACTGCGTCAGATTAACGCGGAGGTTCATACCGGCCAGGTGGTTGGGATTATCGGGAATAGCCACTCCGGCAAATCGACTTTGTGCCGTGTGCTGGCAGGGGTCATTCCCAAAATTGTGTCTGCTGAGATTGAGGGCGACTGGCACATGTTTGGCCAGCGAGTGTCCGACAATTGGCCCGTTTATAATGCCATGAATGGAGTTGTACTGCAAAATCCAGCTGGCCAACTAAGCGGGTTGGCAGACACGGTTGCCGATGAAATCGCCTTTGACTTGATTAATCAGGGAATGGCTGAAGGACTGATTCAAAAACGGGTTGAAGAAGTTGCCACGCAAATGGGGCTGATTGAACAGCTGAATTTGCGTCCCGAGAGCCTTTCCGGTGGTCAGATCCAGCGGTTGGCAATTGCCACGGCGATTGTGGCTAATCCGGCTGTTTTGATTATGGATGATCCGACCAGTCAGATGGATTCCCTTGGCCGCCGGCAATTTTTCCAATGGCTGGCTCAAGTCAAAGAGACGACTGTCTTCATTGTCACCAGTGAAATTGACGATTTGTGCGAAGTCGCCGACGTTGTGTGGGTGCTGCACGAGGGTCAATTGGTAGCCCAGGGCAGGCCGGGTGAGGTGTTTAATCATTTGGCAGCTGACTGGCAGATTCCAGCCCCGACAATCCAGCAACTTGCTCAAAAAATGGATTGGCACTTGGCTGATGGCCGGTATCCGGTGAATGGCGCTGATCTGAAGGAGGCTTGTTATGTCCACAATTGAACTGAACCACCTGACGTTCACTTATCCGGAACGGTCCTTTAGCTTGGATGTTGAAGACAAACACTTCACCGATCCGATGGTGGCGATTGTCGGCCAAAATGGTGCCGGTAAATCAACGCTCTTCAAATTGTTGACGGGCTTGCTGACACCACAAACCGGTGTGATTAAGATCGATGGAGAAAATTTTAATGATCTTAAACCAGTCGAAAAGTTACTGAAGGTTGGGATTACTTTTCAGAATCCTGACGATCAGCTTTTCAACCCGACCGTTCAACGAGAGGTGGAGTGGAGTGTCGCGCAGGTCATGGATGACCACGACACGATTACGAGGCGGGCTTTAGCGGCTCTAAAAAGAGTTGGCTTGGATGATAAAGCAGCTGAAAGTCCATATGACCTGTCATTGTCGGAACGCAAGCTGTTGAGCGTTGCCACAGTTTTGGCAGTGGATCCGGCGATTTATTTATTTGATGAGCCGATGATGTCGCTTGATTGGGAAAGCCGGCGCAAGTTGACCGCAATTTTCCATCAGTTGGCTGATTCGGGCCACCAAGTTGTGACCATCACCCATGACATGGATTGGGTCGCCGCCGAGTTTGAGTCGGTGTATGTTATGGAACACGGGAAGTTTGGCTTCGCCGGCAGTCCACGGGAATTGTTCAGCGATCACGAACTTGTCCAGCGAGTGGGATTACTACCACCGCGGATTATGGACATAGCGGAGTCGCTGGGTGATTCACAGACATATTTATCGGTTAATGATTATTGCCAGAAAAATCGAGATGTATAGAAAAAGTCACCTCTGCGGGTTTTCCAGGTTGAAGGATTAACTTCAGCTTCTGGCAAGAACTCACATGGGTGACTTTTGTGTTTAATAACGTTTCATGATCATCGGGTGCTTCCTCAGATCACTTTAGCTCATTAGTTCTTGAAAAAATAAAATAACTATCAAATTTATTTTGATCAGGAGCAATTGATTGAAACACTTGATTAGTTGTATCTTCTTTGGCTAATATAGCGGTGTTTCCGATACCAGCACGAGAAGTAAATAAGACGGTTCCTACTGGTAAAATTCGAGCTTAACTCTTCTTTAGACCTAGTTCAGTAATAGTCTTTTTACTTTTACTAACATAACTTTGTTCTCCAATTTCAGCTGGTGCATACCAATCAATATCACCGTCCCAGTATTCAGGGTTCGATGTACTTTGTGTTCCACCACCAACAATATTAGATAATTCTCCTAACTTACGCTCTTCCCAAGCGTATCTACTTAAGGATAAAAAGTTTAACAAAAAGCCCCAATCACAAGACATTCCGTAACAGATAAGTTATATTATCAATATAAGTAGAAAGTACTTTTTTTTAAAATACAAAATTCAGAAAGAGAGGTGCAAACATGCGCAGCAAAGACAAAATCCTCGGCGTCCTATACGGCCAAGCCATCGGTGATGCAATAGGAATGCCATCGGAATTATGGCCAGTCGAGAATATTCGAGATCAATTTGGTGGAAAAATTACTACTTTTCTTGATGGCCCTGACAATAACGATATCGCCAAAAACTTTAAAAAAGGCCAATACACCGATGACACCAATCAGGCACTAGCTATATTGGACGGACTAATCGAAAACAACTGGCAACCTAATTCAGAGATCTTGGTGAAGCATATTATGGCATGGGCAGAATCAGTCGGTGCTTGGGAGAACAACATCCTTGGACCAAGTAGTAAGGCTGCATTGTCGGCCATCAAAGCCGGCCAAGACCCTCGCCCGATTACGGATCAGGCACTGACTAACGGTGCAGGAATGAGAATCTCACCAATTGGTGCTTTATTTGAGCCCAATCAACTTTCAAAACTTGTCCAAATGGTCTTTGATATTACAAAGATCACACATTCCAGCGATGTTTCAATCAGTGGAGCGTCAATGATTGCTGGAGCCGTTACGGCATCTATGGCCGATCAGAATTGGGACGACATAATCGATTTTGCCTTAAGAGCCAATGATGCTGGTTTCAAATTAGGTGCCCCCACATGGGCAGCCAAGACACATGATCGTTTGCAGTTAGGAATTGAGATTGCTCATAAATATAAGGATGATGACGGCAAATTTAGTCAGCATATTTACGACTTGATCGGCACAGGAACAATGATTTCTGAAAGCATCCCCGCTGCGGTTTCAATCGCTTATTATTGTCGCGATGTTCAAAAATGCGCCTTAATGTGCGCCAACCTTGGTGGTGATACTGACACCATTGGTGCGATGGCAACCGCAATTTGTGGCGCCAAGAATGGTCAATCTTCCATTCCTGTGGAGTGGGTTAACTTAATCGATCAGCAAAATCCCGAGCATGACTTCAATGAGTACGCGGATAAAATTTTACAGTTCCACATTAACCAAAAGGGGTGATATTCATGGATGACAATATTATCAAGATTCCAGATTCGGAGAAAACGTTGACTGCTGGCAAACTCTTTTACAACTGGTTCGCAGCCAATATCGGTATCATGGGCTTTGTGTTTGGTGCCATGATCGTCAGTTATCATTTATCATTTTTTCAAGCTATTATTGCGTCACTTGTTGGTGCGCTGTCCTTCGCGGTCCCTGGTTGGGTCGCAATGATTGGTCAAAAAGAAGGGGTCACAACTTTTAAATTGAGTCGGGCGGCCTATGGCACGCATGGCAATAAAATTCCTAATGCGATTGCCTGGTTTAACATGGTTGGCTGGCTTGCCGTTAATGTCATTACGGGAACATTGTTGTTGGTATCACTATTCAGTATTATCAATGTTGAAAAGTCTTCAGTTACCACAGCGGTCGCCCTGGTGATTTTTGGTGGGCTAGTTGTTCTATCCGGTTTGTTAAAAGAAGATACCCTCGCTAAAATACAAACCTGGTTGAGTTGGATATTTGGAATTTTAACTGTGCTGATTCTCGTGTTGTTCCTCTTAAAAGCCAAATGGCAGGAAGCTTTTAGTCTACCATCGGGAAGTTGGATTACTGGGGTCCTTCCTGCTGTGAGCATCGTTGCTGCCGGATCTGGTATTTCATGGTCGATGGCTGCTGCCGACTGGGGAGCCTATGTGACCAAAAAGACAAAGCCGTCTGCTACTTTTTGGAACACTACAATGGGCGGAGCCGTTCCTTTGTTTGTCTTAATGGCCGGAGGAGTAATGCTCAGTACGATTGAACCCTCATTGGCAACTACTGGTGATCCGTTTGGCGTCATGTATTCTGCTTTACCAACTTGGATCGGGCCAATTTATTTCTTAGTTGCAGCTGGCGGACTCATTCCGCAATGTATTATTTCTTTTCGATCTGCACGCATTAATTTGGCGACAATTGGAATTAACGTCACTCAACGAACCTCATTAATGATTCATGGGGCCATCGTTTTGGCAATTCCGATTTATGTATTGTTTATTTCTGGAAACTTTCTCAGTAATTTTGAGCTCTTCTTAAATTTCCTGGGCATTTGTCTAGCAAGTTGGGTGGCAATTTTCTTATGTGATAGTGTTATGTTCAGATCACAAAGTTATGATGTCGCTCTGCTTGAAAATGATTCAAAGACACATTTCAATTGGCGGGGAATTATTTCTTGGATCTTGGCTACAACTACTGGATTCTTGTTCACAAACAACGCAATTTGGAATGGGCCATTTGCTCATGGTATCTTTAGGAATAATAGTTTAGGAGTCTTTGTCTCCGCAATTATCGCGATTATTTGCATGTTGTTGTGGAAGGTTGCCGTTCCAAATAAGAAGGGGGCATAAATGAGTAAAACATTAGTGATTGGAGCGGCCTTTGTTGATGTGTTAATGGACGTTCCAAAGCTACCAACGACTGGTGAAGATATTAGTGGTCATCTACGGGCAAATATCGTAGGTGGATCAGCCTTTAATGTATATGGCGCGATTAAATATGCGGGGCAAGATGCTGATTTATTTGTGCCAGTTGGGGAAGGCCAATACGCGGACTTGGTATCGGAGGATATGGCTAAGATGGGTATTCGACCTCTTCTAAAAGTTAATGGTGCAGATAATGGCTGGGATATTTCATTTGTGGAGCCGGATGGTGAGAGGAGCTTTTTGACTGTTAACGGCATTGAACAGCTCTGGCAGCCTGATTGGTTCGAGAATATCGACATTTCTAATTATGATTCTTTTTATATTAGTGGTTATGAAATGGAAGATGATAAGGTTGCGGGAGTCATCCTGGATGCGTTGGATAAACGAAATTCTGATTCTCAGGTGTTATTTGATGCTTCACCAAGAATTGAGTATATTTCTCAAAAGACCCTTCAGAGATTGTATGACAATCACGTTATGATTCACTGCAATGAAGACGAAACTAGATATCTGTTTCCGGGAGTAAGCAGCTTGGAGATGAAGTGTCAGGAAATCTTTGTTAAAACTCACGCACCAATTGTTCTGACCTTAGGTGAAGAAGGGGCTTATCTTTATGCAGGGAAGCATCATTTTGAGATGGTCCGTTCGGCCAAAGTCAAGGTTGTTAATACGCTTGGAGCTGGTGATACGTTCTGCGGTGGTTTTCTGGCTGGTCTAAGTCAGAATATGAGCTTGCCAGAGGCCGTTCAGCAGGGCAATGAGCTGGCGGCTCTTGTTGTTGGTCAAGATAGTGGGACCTTGTTGAATAAGCAATAGAATAATAGATTCTGTTGCGAAGTTTGAAAATCAAACGCGCCCTCTCTGAACTCCAAATATCTTAGGCTGTTATTCCCATTAATACCTTGATTTCAGTGGCTCTTTTCTACCATTTGTCAAGTCTATCAAGGCTTTAAGTAAAAAAAGAGATAAGGGCTCTTTCGAACCATTGGTGTCTTATCTGGGAAACAAGTTGACTGGCCTTTTATCTGTAGTCAATTCCCCATATCTGCAGAAGTTTTTCACCTAAGACATACTTTAGCTAAGGTCAATAGGACTGAGTGGCTGAACTATTTTGATCACTTATTTGAATGGATAGGGAATGGTCAGCTAGTCCTACCAGAACCATCAGCTATATTTTCGATTGAAGACTATAAAAAAGCCTTGACAGCTCAAGAAGAACCAGGCCGTCAAGGAAAGATACTTTTTAAATTCTGACCCCCAAGGAGATTCTAATGACAAAAATCGATGGTTTTGCCCACGACTATTAGTGAGCATGGTAGTGCTTGGGGTTTAGTATACAATGCAAAAAGACCTAGATTGGAACTCTAGGCCTTTTTGTATTGTATTTATAGAAGTGAGCATCACATGTTATTGGAATAGGTATAGCCAAACATATAGCAAAAAAGTAATAATCAAGTCAATCACAAAACGAATTTGGTGGTGTGATTTGTTGAATTTTTGGTTATTTAGACCATTCAGGAGAGCGCCCCCGCAAATTGTCGAGCTAGCAAATAGCCATATATAAAATGCTAAGGTACGATTAACCATAACAAGGAGAAGGGCCGAGATACAAGTAATGGCACCAACAATAATAAATACGATTCCTAAGCTTTTTTTGCCTTTTAGAATAGCTGATAGTGCAGCAACAAGATGAAGCAGGACAAAAGCAAGGGCTAAGAATACTGTGATGATGCTAAAGATGAGATAAAGTGACATGGACGTTTCCTTTCTATGATATGATTGCCTGAGTTCTATTTTTTATGACCGATTTTATTAAGAATCATAAATGATACTACAAGATTTAAAACGATAACCAATAAGGTAAATAGAGAGTAACCATAAAGTATAATTGGAAATTCATTTTTGATATTGCATAGAGTAAACAAACTCGTTAGAATTCCCGTCAACAATCCAGGCACATATTTTCTAATAACGATTGTCTGAATCAGATGTCCGAATACATGGAAGATATAAGCGATTATGATGGTTGTATAAATGGTATAGTTATTAAACTGGTAACTAAGATATAGCGACGTCATAAGGATGAGAAATTGCTCTAAGACAATGGCATTGAAAGCAAATGGAGTGTAAAAAGATAGGATTCGATTGTTTGGATACTGGATTGATATTTTTTTGACAAAGGATGGCATCCAAACGATTTCTTCGAGTTCGTGAAGCATGAATAGGGCTGGAAAAAGAAAATAAAATTGCACGCTGGTCATTGAAAATACTCCCTTCTAGTTAGTACCCACTTTTAGAATCTCCAAATAAAACTGGATAACTTCCTGTTCAGTGTAGGACTTACCTTTCTTCAACCACCAGCTGAGAGTTTCAATGAAATGGCTGACGACCAAGTGCTTGAGATAGGAGTGAGGGATGGTTGGATGAGCATGGCTTAGTTCGTCGGCTACCATTGGGTAGACGTCATGTTCCAGCTCCTTTCTTAGTTGCCGTATAAAATAATCGTTTTTAGAGAGCAAGAGACTGGTCACATGATCTTGATTTTTCTTGAAATGCTGAAAGATATGGGCCAGGTAGTCTTGTGGTGAGAGGTGTTCAGCACGCTCAAAGAGATGGTGAAAGAGCTTTTGACAGAGTTCATCTAGCAATAATTCCTTACTCTCGTAATGGCTGTAAAAGGTCGAGCGCCCCACATCGGCTAAGTCAATGATTTCTTGAACCGTTATGGTTTCATAGCCTTTTTGGTTGAGTAACTGTAAAAAAGCACTATAGATAGCTTTTCGAGTCTTAGTAATACGACGATCCTGAGCAGTCATATGGACAATTTGAACAAACTGTTCAGTAACGTACACCCTAAACGGTTTGCTCCTATCCTTTCTGTTGTGAATGTTAGATAATGATATTGAACATGATGTTCATGAATCTATTATACCAGAGGATTAAGGATTATGAAGACAAAACATGCGGTCTGGCTGGCTTTTTTCTTGAATTTAGGCTATGCCATTGTTGAGTTTATTGCAGGAGGAATTTTTGGATCCAGTGCAGTTCTTGCTGATTCCGTCCATGATTTGGGAGATGCGATTGCTATTGGGATTTCAGCCTTTTTGGAGAGTATTTCCAATCGTGAAGAAGATAGCCACTATACCCTAGGCTACAAGCGTTTTAGCTTATTAGGGGCTTTAGTAACGGCAGTCATTCTGATGACCGGATCTAGCATGGTGATTTTAGAAAATGTAAGCAAGCTTTTCCACCCTCAGCCCGTCAATGACGAAGGGCTTCTTTGGTTGGGAATTATTGCTATCAGTGTCAATGTGCTGGCGAGCCTCGTCATTCGCAAAGGGCAAACCAAGAATGAATCCATTCTTAGCCTGCATTTTCTGGAAGATACCTTAGGTTGGGTCGCTGTCATCTTGATGGCCATTGTCCTCCGATTTACTGACTGGTATATCCTAGATCCCCTCTTGTCTCTTGCTATTTCCTTCTTTATTCTTTCCAAAGCCATTCCACGATTTTGGAGCACGCTCAAGATTTTCCTGGATGCTGTGCCAGAAGGGGTAGATATCAAGCAAGTTAAGAATGATTTAGAGCAGTTGGACAATGTCGCTAGTATCAATCAGCTTAATCTTTGGACCATGGATGGACTAGAGAAAAATGCTATTGTTCATGTTTGTCTCAAGCGGATGGAGCAGATGGAAGTCTGCAAAGAAGCAATCCGAGACTTGCTCAAAGAGAGGGGCTTTCAAAATGTCACCATCGAAGTTGATGAAGACTTGGCAACCCACCGAGCTCACAAGCGAAATATCGAAGAGCTGGAAGCAGAAAGTGAGCAGCAACACCATCATTAAGGTTTGTTTTTAAACTCTTAAAGTCTACCTTTAAGAGTTATTTTGATACTAAGTTCCCTAAAGTAAGCCTTTTCATGATAAAATAGAACAAATGTAGAACAAGGAGTATTTATGAGTAAGAGAGCTGTGTTGATGATGACCTTTGGGTCACCAGAAGAGATTACCTATGAAGGAGTAGCAGAATTTTTCACGAATATTCGGCGTGGTGTTCGTCCTGAACCACATGAAATTCAGACTTTATATGACAATTACGTCCGAATTGGCGGAACCCCACTCCAAAGGATAACTAGAGAAGAAGTGAATTTGGTTGCTTCTGCTCTTGGAGAACGAGCGTCGGTCTACTTTGCTAATAAATTTTCCCGCCCTTTTATCACTGATGTAATCAAAGAGATGGAGAATGACGGAATTGAAGAATGTTTGTGCTTGATTTTAGAGCCTCATTATTCTTACTATTCTGTCATGGGATATGAGAAATTTTTAGAAAGTGAGCAGATTAGGTTCCAAATTATCAAGGATTGGTACCAAGAACCTTCACTTCTTCACTACTGGGCTGATGAGATTAGAAATATTTTAGATCAAATTGGAGATGACAGCTATAAGGTGATTTTTTCAGCTCACAGTGTACCAGTTTTGGCCCTTGATTTTGGCGATCCTTATATCGATCAGATTTATGACAATACTCGCTTGATTGCGGAAATTTTAGGCCTTGAAGAAGACCAGTATACCAATACATGGCAGAGTGAAAGTGATATTGGTATTCCTTGGATTAAACCTGATGTCTTAGAATACCTTCATGATGAGAAGGAACACCCTGACCACTATATTTTTGTCCCGATAGCTTTTATTAGTGAGCATATTGAGGTTCTTTTTGATAATGATGTGGAGTGTAAGGAGCTTTGTCATGAGCTTGGTGTGGCCTATCACCGTCCTCCTATGCCAAATAGCGATTCTCGTTTGATTAAAGCACTTCTTTCAACCATTCAGTCTCATATAGACGGTGACTATCGTTACTATCATCCTCAACTAGAGACTTTTGATGAGTTGGAAGCTCCTTCAAACACAGGACAGATTTTAGAAGAGGAGGAAGATATTCAGATGCCTGATTTCGTCAAAAAATTGATTGCTAAAAAAGGTCGAGAGAATGTCAAGATGCCATATCTAGTAAAGAAAATGCTTGAAAAGAAGTATGGAAAAAAATATGATTAAGTAACTAAATATGACCGTAATAGGGAGTGTTTGATGTGAGCGATCTCTTGTTAAAAAGTATATACTATCAGTAACGAAAGAATAGAGGTTATTAAATGAAATCAGCAGTTTATACCAAAGCTGGGCAGGTGGGTCTAGCAGAAATTGATCGCCCGCAAATCGTGGCAGCAGATGATGCCATTATCAAGGTAGTACGTACTTGCGTTTGTGGATCGGACCTTTGGAGTTACCGTAATCCGGAAATGGAAGAAGGACATAGAAATAGCGGTCATGAGGCCATCGGAATTGTCGAAGAAGTTGGCGAGGAAGTTACTACAGTAAAACCAGGTGACTTTGTCATTGCCCCTTTCACACATGGTTGTGGACAGTGTGATGCCTGTCGTGCTGGTTTTGATGGCTCTTGTGACAACCACCCAGGTAATAACTGGTCTGGGGGCGTGCAGGCTGAGTATATCCGTTTCCACTTTGCCAACTGGGCCCTTGTCAAAATTCCTGGGCAACCTTCAGATTATAGTGAAGGCATGCTCAAGTCACTTTTGACACTGGCTGATGTCATGCCGGCGGGTTACCATGCGGCGCGTGTGGCTAATGTGCAAAAAGGTGACAAGGTGGTCGTTATCAGAGATGGGGCTGTTGGTCAATGTGCTGTCATCGCAGCTAAGATGCGTGGTGCTTCACAAATTGTCCTTATGAGTCGTCATGAAGATCGTCAAAAAATGGCTTTGGAGTCAGGTGCAACTGCAGTTGTTGCTGAACGTGGCGAAAAAGGCATTGCCAAAGTCCGTGAAATCCTCGGGGGAGGAGCAGATGCAGCTCTCGAATGTGTCGGTACAGAAGCAGCGGTAGATCAAGCTCTTGGAGTCCTTCACAATGGTGGCCGTATGGGATTTGTTGGTGTTCCGCACTATGAAAACCGTGCCATTGGATCAACCTTTGGACAAAATACAACGATTGGTGGCGGACCAGCCTCTGTCACAACCTATGATAAACAAGTTTTGTTAAAAGCTGTTCTTGATGGCGACATCAATCCAGGCCGAGTCTTTACGACAAGTTATAAATTGGAAGATATAAATCAGGCCTATAAAGATATGGATGAACGCAAGTCTATTAAATCTATGATTGTGATAGAGTAACGAATTAAGTCGATCACTTTTGATTGCGGAAAAGAATTTTCTAATTGGAAATCTATTTCGAATGTACATGACATTGATATTTTCTTTGCGGATCCAGGATGTCCTGAGCAACGAGGTCTCAATGAACATTCTAATGGCTTATTAAGACGAAATGGACTACCTAAACAAATGGATTTTACGAATATTTCTCAAAATTATTTATCAGCTACAGCTGATAAAAGAAATAGACTTCCTAGGAAGTCTTTGAATTATCAAACACCATACCAAGTTTTTCTGAGTTACATGAAAAATCTAACTTAATTTGACAATTTAGGGAGATAAAAATAGGGAGCGAAAAAAGCCCAACTAGACAAATCTTCAAAGGAAGATTTATTTTTTTTAAAACTTTTTGTTGACAAATGTAAATCTTAGGTGTAAAATAGCATCATAAGATTTACAAATGTAGATTTAGAAAGGAGAAGCCATGCAAATTTCCAATGCGGAATGGCGCATCATGAAGATTATCTGGATGGAAGGCAAGCAGACCAGCACGGATTTGATCGCCGTCTTGTCCGAGCGCTTTGACTGGTCGAAGTCGACCATCAAGACCCTCTTGACGCGCTTGGTGGAGAAAGGCTGTCTGACCAGAGAAAAATCTGGCAAAGCCTTTGTCTACTCGGCTTTGTTGAAGCAGGACCAGGGTTTAGACTTGGTGGTTGAGGATGTGAAAGACAAGGTTTGCTCAAAAAGAATTGTCCAGGTGCTTGAAAACTTGATTCAGGAGAGTGACTTTACGCTTGCAGATCTTAATCAGCTCCAGCAGGTCCTGGAAGAAAAGAAAGCAGAGGCTGTCGAAACAGTCCCTTGCAATTGTATGTAATAGAAAGAAGGAATTTTAATGTTTGGATTGTTAATTAGTATTGTTTGTTTACTTGGGGTTGCTTTTATTGCTTGGTGGTTCTTTGCAGAGCATGAAAAGGTAAGCGGCCACGCTCGTCAGAAATCAGGTTATCAAGAAATTGAAGTCGAAGTCATGGGGGGCTATTCACCTGAAACCATTGTCCTGAAAAAGAATGTTCCAGCCCGGATCATCTTTAATCGCAAGGATCCATCTTCATGTCTGGCTCAAGTGATCTTTCCAGATTTTGGCGTTCATGAAGATTTGCCTTTAGGTGAAAAACATGTCATTGAAATTACGCCAGAAAAAGCGGGCGAATATGGGTATTCATGTGGAATGAACATGATGCATGGTCACATGATTGTGGAATAAAGGAGTAGGTATGGTAGAAAAACAAAAAGCAGTTGTGGAAAACGGAGTGCAAAAGATCCGTATTACAGCAGAAAAAGGCTATAGTCCAAAGGAATTTCAACTTCAAAAAGGGATCCCTGCTGAAATCACCTTCCATCGGGTCAATCCTTCCGGTTGTTACAAGGAAATTTTATTTGAAGATCAGGGGATTTTAGAGCCTTTGGAAGTCGGTGTGGATAAGGTGATATCCTTTACCCCGACAGAAACAGGGGACTTCGAGTTTTCATGTGGAATGAAGATGCAAAAGGGTTCCTACTCGGTTGTGGAAAAACGCCGTCGTGTCTTAAGTTTACGGGGTCGCTTTTGGATTACTAGTATCTTTACCCTTCCTTTATTGATCTTGATGATCGGGATGTGGGCAGGATTTGTATCCCATTCAGTCAGTCGCTGGGGGACTTTTCTAGCGACAACGCCGATCATGTTGGTAGCAGGAGTACCTTTTATCAAGAGTGCCTGGGCCTCATTTAAGAAGCACCATTCCAATATGGATACCTTGGTAGCTCTTGGAACCCTGGTAGCCTATGTCTATAGTGTATTTGCCCTTTTTACTGGTCAGCCAGTATACTTTGAGGCTGCGGGTTTTATCATCTTCTTTATCCTTTTAGGGCAAATCTTTGAAGAACGGATGCGTAACAATGCCTCCGAGGCTGTGGAAAAGTTGTTGGATTTGCAGGCAAAAACGGCTCAAGTTCTCCGTGATGGGAACTATATCGAGGTGGCGGCAGAAGATATCCAAATTAATGACTTGATTCGGGTCCGTCCTGGGGAAAAGATTGCGGTTGATGGGACGATTGTAGAAGGAAGTACGACCATTGATGAGTCGATGGTGACAGGTGAAAGCTTGCCTGTGGAAAAATCAGTTGGTGATGCAGTTATCGGCTCCACTATCAACAGCAATGGGACCATTCTCTTTAAGGCTGAAAAAGTCGGTAGTGAGACCCTCTTATCTCAAATTGTGGACTTTGTCAAAATGGCCCAATCCAGTCGTGCTCCTATTCAAGATTTGACGGATAAGATTTCAGGTATCTTTGTTCCAGTGGTGACGATTTTGGCCATTGCGACTTTCTGGGTTTGGTCCGTGCTTCTGGGCGCGTCGCTTCAAGAGGCCATGCTCTATGCAGTCTCTGTCCTCATTATTGCCTGTCCTTGTGCCCTTGGTTTAGCAACCCCAACAGCCCTGATGGTCGGAACCGGCCGTAGTGCCAAGATGGGGGTTCTGATTAAAAATGGAACAGTTCTTCAAGAAGTGCAAAAGATTCAAACCGTTGTGTTTGATAAGACAGGGACTATTACCATTGGCCAACCACTTGTAACCGATGTTGTAGGAGATGAAGCGCGTGTCTTGACACTGGCTGCTAGTCTTGAAACTTTTTCAGAACATCCACTAGCCCAAGCGGTGTTATCCCAAGCAGAAGAAAAAGGTTTGGTATTATCCCCTGTGGAAAACTTCCAAGCGATTGAAGGAAAAGGGGTCCAAGGTCAGATCGACCAGCAGTTGGTGACCTTGGGAAATGGCAAACTTCATGACGGGACAGCGATGGATCCGGAGCTTGAAAAACGGATGGTAGAGTTGCAAGAGCAGGCCAAAACAGTGATCAGTTTGTCTGTGGATGGGCAAGTGATTGGCTTGATTGCCATTCAAGATGCTCCGAAGGCCAGCTCAAAAGAAGCGATCAAAAAGCTCAAAGAACGGGGCTTGAAAACGGTCATGTTAACGGGGGATAATGAACGGGTGGCCCAAGCTATTGCTAAGCAAGTGGGAATTGACACCGTCATTGCTGATGTCCTTCCTCAAGAAAAAGCTAGTGCCATCCAAAAACTGCAAGAAGCTAGCAAGGTCGCCTTTGTTGGAGATGGGATCAATGATGCTCCAGCTCTCTCTATCGCGGATGTGGGGATTGCTATGGGATCTGGAACGGATATTGCGATCGAGTCCGGTGGCATCGTGCTCACACAAAATGATTTGCTTGGCGTTGTGCGCGCCTTTGACATGAGTCAAAAGACCTTCCGCAGGATCTTACTCAATCTCTTCTGGGCCTCTATCTACAATATTCTTGGGATTCCAATTGCTGCTGGAGTCTTTGTAGGACTGGGATTGACCCTCAATCCAGAACTAGCAGGTCTTGCTATGGCCCTTAGTTCTTTGTCTGTTTTGACTAGCTCGCTGCTTCTCAATGTTGCGAAAATTGATTAGACTCAATAAAAAAATGGTACAGAATTCATTTAATATTCTGTACCATTTTTTTGTCTTCTTCTACAGTCATCAGAGTATCGTGAATAGATTCTTAACATCAGAAGTTTTCGTGGGACAATAAAAGATGATTGAAATAATCTTTCTTGAATAGAACACAAAAAGGACATGTTTCTGACTAAAACAGATTCATGTCTTTTTTTAGGTGTTATGATTTAATCATCTATTTTTCTTGATTATAAGCTAATAGATTTTATGAAATCATATAATCAGTTTGAATTTTTGATATAATAATTCTTAAAACTTAGGAGGCAACAGATGATACACAAACATGAAATTCCAATTTTAGAGTTTGATGATAATCCTCAGGCTGTGATTATGCCGACCCATGAGGATTTAGATTTGGACTTGCCGGCTAGGTGCGTCTACGCCTTTTTAGAGGAAGAAATCGAACGCTATGCGAATGCTGTTGGCGCTGAAAAAGTTGGAGAGTTTGTCTCTGCCACCAAAACTTATCCTATATTTGTTATGACTTACAATGGGGAGGAGATTTGCTTGGCTCAAGCTCCAGTTGGATCAGCTGCAGCTGCACAATTTCTTGATTGGTTAATTGGTTATGGCGTAAAACAAATCATTTCAACTGGAACTTGTGGCGTTTTGGTAAACATGAAGGAAAATGTTTTTTTGATTCCTACTAGAGCGTTGAGGGATGAAGGAGCGAGTTACCACTATGTAGCTCCATCCCGCTATATAGACATGAATAAACAAGCTCTGGAAGCTATTGAGAAAACTTTAAAACAAAAGAAAATCCCCTATGAAGAGGTCATGACATGGTCGACAGATGGTTTTTATAGAGAAACACCAGATAAGGTTTCCTATCGCATTGAAGAGGGCTGTAGTGTTGTAGAGATGGAATGTTCTGCACTTGCAGCAGTTGCTCAACTTCGAGGAGCTATTTGGGGATTGCTACTCTTTACGGCAGATTCCCTTGCAGATATTGACAATTACGATCAAAGAGCTTGGGGCTCAGAGGCTTTTGATAAGGCTTTGGAGCTTTGTCTGGATATCATTGTTCAGATGTAATCTAGATTCAATAGAAAAAAAGCATGATTGTCTAGTCATGCTCTTTTCATGTATCACTTATTATTTCAAAATATCCCAAAGTTCTTGGGGAGTCTCAGTTACAAAATCTGGATTTTCTGCTAATAGGGTTTCGTTAGCCCCGAATCCCCAGGTCACCGCTATTGTTTTGATGCCAACTGTTTTTCCACCAATCAAATCAAACTTGGTATCACCAACAATGACGGACTGGTCTTTAGGCGCTTGATTTTCAGTAATGGCACGCTGCAAAACATCAGCCTTATGAAAAGCAGCAGGGGTAGATCCATAAATACCTTCAAAATATTCAGTAATCCCAAGGTGTTGGCACATTTCTAGGGCAATAGGTTCATTTTTTGAAGTTGTGATAAAGATTTTCTTGTTAGGGTCTTTACTAAGTTGTTCAAGAACTTCCTTAATGCCATCATAGAGGTGAGCTTCCAATTGTCCTTTGGTCTCATAATAGTCACGATAAATCTTGACAGCTTTGGCAGCACCTTCTTCACTAACCTCTTCTTTAAAGGTTACCTCGAGAGGTGGTCCCATAAAGGTACGAATTTTCTGATCACTAGGAACAGGAAGGCCTAGTCTTTCAAAAGTTTGAACAAAACCATTGTGGATTCCCTCAGAACTATCAACGAGAGTACCATCAAGGTCGAAAAAAATGTGTGTGAGTGACATAGAATTCTCCAATATAGTATCGTTGGTTTATTATAACATGATAGGTGGGAAATAATCAGATTAAAATAGCTAGGCGTATAAAATATAATCCTACCAATCCAAAAACACCTCAAAATTAAGCTTTTGGGGTGTGAATCACGGGGTGCAATAATTAAGTTTTTAACGTAAATGAGGTGTTAGTTACGTTTTGGTTTGACTGCCATGCCTAGGCCGAGTGCCGCATTGATAAGACCAAGTGAAACTAGAGCAGCAGATTGGCTAGAACCTGTTTCTGGGAGTTCTTTATGTGTTGGTTGCAATGGCGTTGGTGCCTCGTAGACCGTACCCTCAACGTAGTATACATTTCCTGGAACAGTTGGTGTTGCTAGTTGCACCGTTTCAGGCTGGTTAGTTGCTTTAGTAACCAAGTGAGTCGTAGCAATCACTTCATAAGTATCCGTTTGAATACGATAAACACGTCCTTCTTGAACAGTTTCAATCACGTAGTTTGAGAATTGCTTGTTCAAAAGATCGGCGAAATCTTTATCGATATCGAGGTAGAGACCATTGGTACCTTTTACCAATGGGTCAAAGTCTTTTTCATCATATTTCTTACCAACTACGGTCAAAGAAATCCCAGCATCTTGAAGGGCTTTTAGTGTAGCATCTTTAGTTGGCTTTTTTGGAGTAAGGTCGATATCTTCGTCAGTGACCAAGAAGGCGAAGCGACGATTGTTCTTACCAGTTCCCCAAGTATAATCAGGTGAAATTGCAATATGTGATAATGCTGTTGTTGCTTCCTCGTCTGAGCCAGTAGTACGGATGGCTTTTAATTTACCAACAAAAGCGTTCGTATCCGTGGTGAATTTAGAACCTCCGAAATCATGGTAAGTTGTGTTTTTGCTTGATTCATAGTCAACCAAACCAAGACGTGCTTGCACATTTTTAGATTCCAAATCACGCACAAATTTTTCAATGTTATTAGCTACGTCAGTGATATGGCTGTCCATTGAACCAGATTTATCGACAATAAAGACGATGTCAGTAGTTCCCTTGACTTCTTGGCGATTCACCACATCAGCCTCTTTAACAACCTCGACAACAGTCGTTTTATTGACCGTTTCAGTCGTTGTTGCCACATATAATACATCTTAGGAATCAAAAACACTCAATTCCTTCCCAAAAATCTTAGTCATAGATTGACATTAAAGAAGTTTTAAGATAACTTTAAAGTAACGATTTAATCCGATCTTATCGAGGAGTTGCCATGAAAAAAATAAATCTTCTTTATTTATTAGCTATTCTGGCCATCATTTCTGGTCTTTTACTGTATTACTTGCCAGACATGACCGCTGGACATAATGCAGAGTCAAATAAAACAAGTCAGACTTTTAAGGAGAAGACGATTGTCCATGATTTTGGTACGACAGAGTTGAAAAAAGCTCCAAAACGTATCGTTATCCTCGACAACCTCTATGGTGAAATCTTGGATCCTCTAGATATCACTCCAGTAGGTGCGACAACTGGTCAAGCTGACAGTCAAGAATTTTCAACCCTCTTTAAGAAACAATACAAGGATGCCAAAGTGGTTTCAGTTGGTTGGCAGGGTAATCCAGATTTGGATAAGATTGCTGAGTTAAAACCTGATTTAATCCTTATGACAGGCGAGCAGGAAGACCTCTATGATGAGCTGTCTGAAATTGCACCGACTGTTGGCTACCAAATCAACACCGATGAAAATTGGGACTATCATGAAACCTCTCTTAAGGCGGCAGAAATCTTTGATAAACGTGATGAGATGAAGAAGGATCTCGATAGATTGGATGCTAGGGAGGCCGTTTTCGCGGAGAATGTCAAAGCCAAGTTTGGCAACCAGAAACTGATGTATCTGCGCGTGACTGACAATGACATCCGTTATTATGCTTACGGGCATTTTTGTTATCTCTATGATACTTATCATTTCAATCGAGCGGAAACCTTCAATCCAGATGATATGTTACAAGTTATCGATCCAGATAAACTAAAAGACATTAATCCGGATCTCCTGATTGTTCAAGCAGATTCTCAAGAACTCCTAGATAATAAACTTAAGAATACCCCTGTCTGGACTAGCTTAAAGGCTGTTCAAAATAACAAGGTCATCTATGCTGACTACTCAACCTACATGCTGGGCTTTGGGATTGTCTCCCAAGAAGCTATTATGAAACAGATTTCTGATGAATGGGGATTAAATTAAACTAAAAACGACCGGTAGGGTCGTTTTTCTATGTTCAAAGTAAGTTTAACTGACAAACAAACGTTTAATATGTTTTCTCAAGGCAAAATAGAGCTGAATGGTCATGGGAATCCAAATCAAGGGCTCGCATAGGATAACGCCAAGGTAGCGCATAGAAGGAATGACCAAAAGAACAAAGAGAATTTTTCCAAAAAGCTCAATAAAACTTGAGGTTAAAGGTGTCAGTTTCTTAC
Source organism: Streptococcus salivarius (assembly GCF_002094975.1). Classification (NCBI taxonomy): domain Bacteria; kingdom Bacillati; phylum Bacillota; class Bacilli; order Lactobacillales; family Streptococcaceae; genus Streptococcus; species Streptococcus salivarius. Next base: position 1,634,307 of record NZ_CP015283.1, read on the forward strand.
CAAGACCTTGCAGGCTATTTCTAAAGATGAAGAGCATTCCTAAAATAGGATAAAAGAGAGAACTGATACGGAGGTAGCGACTAGCATTATCAATAATCACAGCATTATTTGAACCAGAGATAAAACCAGCTAAGAAGGGGCTAGCTACATAGAGGAGGACACAAGCAATGACAGACCAAGTTATAGAAACAAGACAAGATTGCTTTAACCCAGCTACTATGCGTTTAAACTGTTTGGCCCCGAAGTTCTGAGAGGTGAAGGTCGTCACCCCAGCAGCAAGTGAAGTCAAAGGGAGAACGGCGAAGGACATAATCCGTCTTGCCGCCACTTGAGCGCTAATGATGAGAGGGCCAAAGCCGTTAATGGCATACTGTAAGGTTACAGTCCCAATAGAAACAATGGAATTCATGAGTCCCATGGCCATTCCTTGTCCAAAGAGGTCCAAATAAAGACTTGAATCAAGAACAAAGTCTGACTTGCTTGGTAGAAGGAAGGTCACTTTTTTCTTAATATAGTACAGACAGAGGATAGCTGAAAGTCCCTGTGAGATAATTGTCGCTAAGCCTGCTGATTGAACACCAAGATGAAGTTGTGTAATAAAGAAAAGGTCTAAAACGATATTGACTAGTGCTGAAAAAATCAGAAAATAGAGGGCGGTAAGACTATCCCCAACCGCTCTGAGAAGTCCTGCACACAGATTATAACCCAAAGTTACCCCAACACAGGAGACAATCATAGAAATATACTGGTAAGATTGCCCAATAATAGAATTAGGGGTTCCTAAAAAAGTCAGCAAAGGATAAAGACCAAAATGTCCTAGAATCATAACCAAGGCACTTAAGCCTAAACCAATCACAACGGTGGCCGCCACAGACTGACGAAGTTTCCTGTAGTCTTGAGCACCATAGTAACGTGCGATAACAACGCCCATACCATTTCCAACGCCAAGAGCAAAGCCGATAACCAAATCAAAAATAGCAGAAGAAGCTCCTACAGCAGCCAAGGCATCTGGACCTAGAAAGCGACCCACAATCATGACATCAGCAGTATTGTAGAGTTGCTGGAAAATATTAGATATCAGAATTGGTAGGGCAAAGATTAAAAGAGACCGCAAAATAGGGCCTCGTAAAAGATCAACCGACGAATTTTTCATAGAACTATTATAACAAGATTGTAATTGTGAAACAATGACAAAAAGCCATCCTAGGATGACTTTCGCCTATTTTTTAGATAGCGGCTAAGCATTTGTGTCATATGGTTGTAGCCCGCCGCAATCATTGGAATGTGTAAGTAAATATAAGGTAGGGTGTACTGACTCTTAGTCTCTGAAATGAGGTGAAAGAGGATGCCACCAAAGAGATAGAGGAAGGCATAGAGGCCTAGTGTTGCTCCATCTCCCATTCGTTTATAAGTGAAAGCGTAGTAGAACACACCACCAAGATATAGGACTAGGAGATAGCCTTGCATATAGGTCACGAAAAAGAGATGCAAGGTCCCGTCGTGATAGATGGAAGTCGCAAACCTATTCCACAAAGGTTGAAACTTGTCTTTACTTGGCCCATTCCAGATGGACTGGAAGCTTCCCTCTGTCCAAGAACTGATAAACTTGGTACTGAAGAACCAACTGGCCTCATCGGGATGTGCTAGGAGATATTGAACACGCTTATCAAAAAGGTGATTGGCACTTTTTTCAATCTTTTCGATATTGCCTTTTTTCTTGGCGTAAATGTCACGGACATAGCCGGTATACCATCCTGGCATTCGTTTAGAATCGGGTTTGTCCTGTAAGCCCATGGCCAGCCAAGCAATCTGAGGTGTTCCAGGAATTTTTTGATGAGTGGTAATCTCGTAGTAACTGGTCGTCGCCTTATGCAAGGTCAAAGGAAAGGCAAAGAAAGCCAAAACTAAAAGTAAATAGCGATACCGTTTTTCTCTAAGTGTTAAGAGTATTAGAATACCAGATAGCGCAATGATGAGAATGATGTTATTGCTCCTTACCCAGTAGGCCAAAGATAGCATGGCCACCGAAAGAATCGCATTCCTAGCCTTACCACGTCTTAAGTAACGTAGAAAAAAGAGAATAGCAAAACTAGAAAAGAACAACCCATACATAAGTCCATAGGCAAACATAATGTTAAAGACTAAGGGCAAGAAACCAAAGCTCATGATGACAGCCAAACGACTAACTAAAGGCCTCGAAAACAGTTCATCCGTGATTTTCCAAGTAGCATAGTTCATACCAATGACCATGCCAAGATTCAATACATAGAAAACTGAGATGACTGGTAAAGGAATCAGATAGAGAACCAAGCGTTCAAAACTAAGCAATCCCAACTGATGCGGATAGCGGTAGAAGTAGGCTCCTGGTTTTATTAGGGAGAAGTCACCAGCATTAAACTGGACCGCCCCTTTAAAGACAGTACCTGCATCGTCTCGACCAGCAAAACTGGTCAGAAAAATCAACAGTAGGCCAAAACTCACAAAGCAAACGGAAAAAAAGATGAAAATCTGCTTTGTTGTCAGTTCCTTTAAGATCTTAGGCCAGAGAAGGGTCAAAAGCAGGATGACCCCACCTGAAACATAAACGTACCAAGGAACGCTACTAATCTCTGCCCACTCAAAGTACCCCGTCATCATGGTCGTGCGAATGAACAAAGCAGTCACAAATAATAGCCCGAAGACTAAGAGCCCCACATAGCGCCCTAACCATTCTAAAAAAGAACTCGTATATGACATAAGAGCCTTCATGCTGAAAGTCTCCTTTAATATAGGTAATTACCCTTATAGTTTAGCACAGTCGTCGGAAAAATGTAATGAAATCAAGAAGAAAATCTCATTCATCAACGAAAGAAATTGCTCTAATGAAGACATAGAAAAACTCTCTCGTTTCTAAAACAAGAGAGTTTGATTTTATAAAGCAGATTACTTCATCCGCATACTATCAATTTTTTCTTCAGTCGGTGTGACACGTAAGGTCTTTTGTCCCGTATAAGTTACAAATCCAGGCTTACCGGCTGTTGGTTTGTTGAGTTTCTTAACATCAATCATATCGACTTGAACCAAGTTCGACAGACGGGCCTTAGAGTAGTAGGCTGCCAATTCAGCCGCATCAGTCTTGACCTCATCTGTTGGGTTAAGATTATCCTTGATAACCACGTGACTCCCTGGAATATCCTTGGCATGGAACCAGAGCTCACCCTTTTTAGCCATCTTGAAGGTCAACTCCTCATTTTGCAGGTTGTTACGACCAACCATGATAATGGTCTTACCATCAGAAGCCAGATATTGCTCAGGTTTCTTACGTTTGTGGCGCTTGTCAGTTGAACGACGCTTCATAAAGCCAGCCTGAACAAGCTCCTCACGAATATCCTCGATTTCATCCATGTTGGCTTGAGAAAGACTGAACTCCACACTTTCCAAATAGTCAATAGTCTGCTTGGTTTCCTCAATCAAACCAGTCAAGTGCTTAACAGCCTCCTTGAGTTTCTGGTATTTCTTGAAGTAACGCTGAGCATTTTGGTTAGGCGTTAGAGCAACATTTAGAGGAATGGTAATCTTTTCGCCAGTGTAGTAGTTGTCTAGCTCGACACTATCCTTGTCATTTGGAACCATTCTAAGGTAGGTGGTCAAAAGTTCACCTTTTTGACGGAACTCCTCAGCATTTTCAGTCGCTGCAAGCTCTTTTTCCTGTTTAACAAGCTTTTTCTTGTTTTTTTCCAGTTCATTTTGCACACGATGGATCAAATCACTAGCCTGTTGAGCCACACGGTCACGCGCCGCCTTGTCCAAGTAGTAGTAGTCCAAAAGGGCTGACAAGGTTTCAAACTCAGGTTGGTCCTGACTATCTGAGAATCTTACAGCTGAAAATGCCTTAGCCGTTAAGTTTGGCTTTACTTGACGATTGAAGAAGACACGGAAATTCTTGAGTTTATCAGTCTCAAGTAAGGCTGACAATTCATTGGCCGTGTCACGCCCCAAACCTTGGAAAAGTTTTTGAAGGTTTCTAGCTGACAAATCCTCGGTTTGTAGGAATTCAAAGAGCTTTTCATCTGGAATGTCAAATGGATTCTTGGCGTCTGTCTTAGGTGGAGCGATATAGGTAGACCCAGGCAGAATAGTACGGTAACTATTTTGTGAGAAACCAACATGCTTAATAGACTCGATGATTTTGCTCTCGTTTTTGTCAATCAGGATAATATTGGAGTGTTTCCCCATAATTTCCATGACCAGAGTAACCTTGACGCTGTCACCGATTTCGTTTTTGTTTGATACGGAAATCTCAAGAACACGATCATTTTCTACCTGCTGGATATCCTCGATAACCGCTCCCTGAAGGTATTTCCGCATAATCATGGTATAGGTATTTGGATTCTGTGGATTTGGCAATTCAGCCTTGGTCGTCTGAATACGCCCAAAGACAGGGTGAGCCGAAAGCAGAAGCTTGTAATTCTGACGATTGTTACGAATGGTTAGGACCAACTCACGTTCAAAAGGCTGATTAACTTTCTGGATACGCCCGTAAAGCACCTGCTCACGTAGCTCAGTGGTCATATGATGAAGAAAAAAGCCGTCAAAAGACATGGTGTACTTCCTTTCTTGTTATTGATAATAATTGCTTTATTTTTAAAATAAAATTTTCTGTGAGACTTTCCTTAGGTGTTGGCGGACGTCAGCGAACTTTTACAAAGTTCCATGACTAATAAAGATACAAAGGGCGTCTGCGGATATAGTCAAAAAAGAAAGTTTGACGCAGAATCTTTAGATTCTAGGAGAACTTGTCTTTTTGACACAATCCGCAGCCCGTGTTCAATTGTTTTTGAGCCCCTTCGCTTTTTCATTTTTAGGCTCAGGCTAAAACAGTTCCCCGAACTGTTTTACTCTCAAAAATTCCGAGCGCCTGAAACCTTTTAGTTTCAGGCGCTTTTAACACGGCGGAAAGTCTCGGTTAATTGCTCGCTCTGCTCGCAAAAAAGTTATTTCAAAAACTTGAAGAGTTTATGAACTTTGTTAGTTATTTTTAAATAATTTGCATACGTTATGAACGTAAATATTGCCTAACTATTATAGCACAAAGAGAGTAAAAATGCTTTGGATGGGTAGTCGGAATTGAGTTTGTTATTATTATGGACCATTCTTTATTACAAAAATTGTTACGCTAAAACAGTTAAAAGTTATGTCTTAGATTATCATGAATACCTTTGAATTTATATCTGACTTGTGGTATCATTTAATATGCTGAAAATTAAAGGAGCATTAAATGAACGATATTAAAAAGATATGCAATGCGACTAATTTGAAATACCTGGCTGTTGCACTTATGTTTTTGGACCAAATCTATCAGATGTTCGGGAGTATGGGGGCACCTATATGGTTGACGATGTTGGGACGTCTGTCTTTCCCAATTTTCCTCTTTCTTGCTGCTGATAGTTTTCACTACACACACGATCGTATGGCTTTTCTCAGGCGTCTGCTTTACATGAGTTGGTTTATGATCATTGGCAACGCCATCATTGGTAGTATTTTTCATAATGGTAGTATCGGTTTAACCAACAATGCCTTTTCAACCTTCTTTATCACCGGGATTTTTATTTACTCTTGGGATTTGTTGTTTAAGGGACTTCGTGACAAGTCTTATAGGGAATTGATTCAGGGGATGGGTGTCTTTCTCTTGCCAATCCTTTCAGCAATTCCAGTTGCTGTACTAGGGGGGATTTTTGAAACGCCTAACGGAAATCCATTTGTGGCTCATAGTGTGGCTTTTCTCTTGTCTCTGGTACCAAGTGTTATCATGGTTGAGGGTGGCTTTGTGATGGTTATTCTTGGTTTACTATTCTATATTTTCCGTACCAATCGCATGGCTCAAATCATTGTCTTAGCTGTTATTTCAGTGATTGCCCATCTCTTTGATCCGACGGGTGTGCAATGGATGATGATTTTTGCTGCGATTCCTATGTATTTTTATAATGGTAAGCGTGGTAGTGGTAACAAGAATTTCTTCTATATTTTCTACCCAGCTCATATTTATCTCTTGTGGATCCTAGCAAGTTTGTTTAGATAAGATGACAAAGACAGTCCTTGTGCTGTCTTTTTTTCATGCTCAAGAGCCATTTTTATGGTTTGTTTCCTGCTTCTAAAACTGCTATAATTTAAGGCGTAATAGAATCTTGTGATAAGTCAATTGGAGGTATATCATGACAAAAGTAGCAGTAGTATTTGCGGAAGGTTTTGAAGAAATCGAGGCCTTGAGCCCAGTGGATGTCTTCCGCCGAGCAGGATTTGACTGTAACATGCTAGGACTTGAAAGTGCGTCAGTAACTGGCTCACATGGGATTCAAGTCGCTATGGATGGTGTATTTGATGGTAATTTTGCGGATTACGACTTGGTGGTTCTTCCTGGAGGTATGCCTGGCTCAACTAATCTACGCGACAATCAGGACTTGATTGCCTCTCTTCAAGAGGCTGCAAAAGCTGGAAAATATGTTGTTGCCATTTGTGCAGCACCAATTGTTCTCGAACGTGCTGGCTTGCTCGAAGGGCGTAAATTCACATGTTTCCCAGGTGTTGAGGACCAAATTGCATCTGGCGAGCATCAAACTGACTTGGTGGTTGTTGATGGCAATATTGTCACTAGCCGTGGTGCCGGAACAGCCCTAGCCTTTGCCTACGCCTTGGTTGATTTGTTGGGTGGCGATGGTCAACAGTTGGCTCATACTATGGTTTACGACAGATTGTTCCAATAATCTTATTTTAAGACTGTTATCCAATATTCTTAACACCTATTGTTAGGAATATTGACAATTTATGTTACTCTATGAGATGATTGAGAACGTATCAAACAGAGGGCCTAGTTATAGGCTGGAGAGACCTTAGCTTAGTTTTTTAAGCTTTGGTTTTTTCTTTTCTCCTTTGACATCCGTCTTGAAAACGGTTATAATAATCACAAAATAACCTTTAAATGAGTCCAGAGAGGCTTGAAAGGTCGGACAGGTGAAAAAACAGGGTTCTCCTGTGATTTTTTGTGCGACCTTGCCATGTGGCGAGGTTTTTTTGATGACATTTTGCAGTTTAGAAAGGGTTGTCATGATATTAGTTGAAGATTTAACCATTGTGAGTCAGCGTGAGATTGCACCTCGTATTTTCGAGATGGTGCTTAAGGGAGAGATGGTTGCGGATATGCAGGTTGGACAGTTCGTTCATCTCAAGGTACCAGACCCAAGTAAGCTCCTTCGTCGTCCGATTTCCATTTCAGAGATTGACTACGACAAGAAAGAGGCAACCATTGTCTATCGAGTGGAACGCGAGGGAACAGCTATTCTGTCTAAGATGGTAGCTGGGCAAGCCATCGATACCATGGGCCCTCAGGGAAATGGTTTTGATATTTCCGTCATTGAGGCTGGGCAGAAAGCCCTCCTAGTTGGTGGTGGTATCGGTGTGCCGCCTTTGGTTGAGACAGCTAAGCAGTTGAAGGCTAAAGGTGTGGAAGTTGTATCGGTGATTGGTTTTGCCAATAAGGATGCCGTCATCTTGGAGGACAAGCTCAGAGCTTGTGGAGATGTCTATGTGACGACCGATGACGGTTCATATGGTATCAAGGGTTACGTTTCAACAGTTATTGATGGTTTCGACTGGACACCAGATGCCGTATACAGTTGCGGAGCTCCGGGCATGCTTAAATATGTCGATAGCAAGTTTGAAAATCATCCTCATGCCTATGTTTCTATGGAAGCTCGTATGGCTTGTGGTATGGGAGCTTGCTATGCCTGTGTGGTTCACGTTAAAGGAGAGTCGGACGCCAAAAATCTTCGTGTTTGCAAAGAAGGGCCAGTCTTCCCTACTGGAAAAGTCATCGTCTAGGAGGTTACCATGTCAGAGATTAAATCAGAAAATCGTTTAGCTATTAGCCTTCCAGGGCTCGACTTGAAAAATCCTATTATCCCCGCCTCAGGTTGCTTTGGTTTTGGTCAAGAGTATGCCAAGTATTATGATTTGGACAAACTAGGTTCTATCATGATTAAGGCTACGACCGCCAACCCTCGTTTTGGGAATCCAACACCCCGTGTGGCTGAGACACCATCAGGCATGCTTAATGCCATTGGCTTGCAAAATCCAGGTGTTGATGCTGTCTTGTCTGAAAAACTCCCTTGGTTGCAAGAGCATTATCCAGAGCTTCCAATCATTGCCAATGTGGCTGGATTTTCAAACGAAGAATATGCGGAAGTTTCTCACAAGATTTCCAAAGCTAGCAACGTCAAGGCTATCGAGCTCAATATTTCCTGTCCAAACGTAGACCATGGTAATAACGGCCTTCTCATTGGACAAGTTCCAGAGCTTGCCTATGCGGCAGTAAAAGCCAGCGTCTCTCACTCTGATGTGCCCGTCTATGTCAAACTGACACCGAGCGTGGCTGATATCACAAGTGTCGCCAAGGCAGTCGAAGATGCCGGTGCGACTGGTTTCACCATGATTAACACCTTGGTCGGAACACGCTATGACTTGGCTACTCGCAAACCTATCATTGCCAACGGTCAAGGTGGCATGTCGGGGCCAGCCGTATTTCCAGTAGCCCTTAAACTTATCCGCCAAGTTGCTCTAGCTTCAGACCTTCCAATCATCGGTATGGGTGGCGTTGACAGTGCCGAAGCGGCTATCGAAATGTTCATCGCTGGTGCCTCAGCCATCGGTGTCGGAACAGCCAACTTCGCAGATCCATATGCCTGCCCTAAAATCATCGACCGACTCCCTGAAGTCATGGACAAGTACGGCATCACAACACTTGAAGACTTACGTGAGGAAGTTCGAACAGACTTGTTGGGGAAATAGAATAAAAATAGCATTGTTAAGGAGTTCAACAAAGGAATAATTACTTTCATCTCCCTTTGACATTCCCTTATAAAAGCGCTATAATAGAACAAATTGAACTGAACCTTTAATCGAGTCCAGAGAGGCGAGAAAGGTGTACTGAGATGCTACGGCATCACTAAAGGGTAGGGACTGCCCTATTTTCGTGCAACCTTCGCTGACTGGCGGAGGTTTTTTGTGTGAAAGGATATAAGAAATGAGAGAAAATCGTCCTGTTATTGCCCTTGATTTCCCTACTTTTGAGGATGTGAAGGCTTTCCTTGCTAAGTTTCCCGCTGGTGAAAAGCTCTATGTGAAGATTGGTATGGAACTTTACTATGCAGCTGGGCCTGAGATTGTGCGCTACGTTAAAGAGCTTGGCCATAGTGTTTTCCTTGACCTTAAGCTTCACGATATTCCAAATACTGTGAAATCAGCTATGCGTGTCTTGTCTAACCTTGGCGTTGATATGACTAATGTGCATGCGGCTGGTGGTGTGGAAATGATGAAGGCTGCGCGTGAAGGCTTGGGAGATGGTCCAATCTTGATTGCTGTAACACAGTTGACCTCTACCTCTGAAGAGCAGATGCGTGATTTTCAAAATATCCAAACCACACTTCAAGAATCAGTGGTTCATTATGCAAAGAAGACTGCTGAAGCAGGTCTTGATGGTGTTGTCTGCTCAGCACACGAAGTAGCGAAAATCAAAGAAGCAACAAATAAAGATTTCGTTTGTTTGACACCTGGTATCCGTCCAGCAGGAGCAGCAGTTGGTGACCAAAAACGTGTCATGACACCTGCCGATGCCCGTCAAATTGGTTCAGATTACATTGTTGTAGGTCGTCCAATTACACAAGCTGACGATCCAGTAGCTGCTTATCACGACATCAAGGCCCAATGGAACGGTCAATAAATTTTCAAAAAGACCTTATTTCATAGGAAAATAGATTGAATTAGGTTATAATAAAGAGTAGAAAACGCTTTACGGAGGATAATAATTATGACATTAGCATCACAAATCGCATCTGACTTGCTTGATATCAAGGCTGTTTACCTTAAACCCGAAGAACCATTTACATGGGCATCAGGAATCAAATCACCAATCTACACAGACAACCGTATTACTTTGTCTTATCCAGAAACTCGTACACTTATCGAAAATGGTTTTGTGGAAAAGATTAAGGAAGAATTCCCTGAAGTAGAAGTGATTGCAGGTACTGCAACTGCTGGTATTCCTCACGGTGCGATTATCGCTGACAAGATGAACCTTCCATTTGCCTACATTCGTAGCAAACCAAAAGATCACGGTGCAGGTAACCAAATCGAAGGTCGTGTGGTTAAAGGCGAAAAAATGGTTGTTGTTGAAGACTTGATTTCGACTGGTGGTTCAGTACTTGATGCTGTAGCAGCTGCAGAGCGTGAAGGGGCTGATGTTATCGGTGTTGTGGCTATCTTCACTTACGAATTGCCAAAAGCTGAGAAAAACTTTGCAGATGCTGGTGTGAAATTGGTTACTCTTTCAAACTACACTGAGTTGATCAAGGTTGCTAAAGTTCAAGGCTACATTACAGTAGATGGACTTCAACTTTTGAAGAAATTCAAAGAAAATCAAGAAACTTGGCAAGACTAATTATCAAGATTTAAGGCGGAACGTTTTAGGCGTTTCGCTTTTTTTAGTATAATTTAGGAAAAGATAAGCAGGGAGAGTATAAGATGACAATTAATGAGTGGTCAGATGCAACGGCAATGGCTGAAGCTGTGCAAAATAAGACGGTCAGTCCCCAAGAACTAGTGGAGGCTAGCATTCGTGAAGCAGAGAGGACGAATCCTAAAATCAATGCTATCGTCAGTCAACGCTACGAGAAAGCATTGAAAGAAGCAGAAACTAGAGACTTTTCAGAAAGGCCTTTTGCTGGAGTTCCAATTTTCCTAAAGGATTTGGGGCAGGAGCAAGCTGGTGAGCCGTCAACTGCAGGTTCGCGACTATTTACAAGTTATCGTGCCGCGGAAACGGATAATTATGTTAAGAAACTTGAGGAACTGGGCTTTATTATTTTAGGGCGTTCTAGCACTCCTGAGTTTGGCTTCAAAAATATCAGTGATGCTCAGATTCATGGTCCTGTTAATTTGCCTGACGATGTGACGCGAAATGCTGGCGGGTCAAGTGGTGGTGCGGTAGCTCTTGTGAGTTCTGGCATTTCTTCCTTGGCCCCAGCTAGTGATGGAGGAGGCTCTATCCGTATTCCAGCTTCCTTTAACGGCCTAATTGGTCTTAAGCCCACAAGAGGACGAATTCCAGTCGGTCCTAGTTCTTTTCGTGGCTGGCAGGGAGCCTCTGTCCAGTTTGCCTTGACTAAGACTTTACGAGATACAAAACGCTTGCTCTATCACATGCAGACTTGTCAAATGGAAAGTCCCTTTATTCTACCGAAGCTTAGCAAAGTGTCTTTAGAAGAAGCAGTTAGACCTTTGAAGATTGCTTTGTCGACTGTCTCTCCTATTGGTGGTAAGGTGTCAGAATCTGCTATTGCGGCGACAAAATTGGCTGCTAGAGCCTTGGAAAGTCTAGGACATCATGTGCATGAAATCAGTAATCAGCCCTTGAATGGGATTGAAGCCATGCAGTCTTACTACATTATGAATAGTGTCGAGACGGCTGCCATGTTTGATTCCATAAAGGCTGGTTTAGGACGTCAGATGACTCTTGAAGATATGGAGTTGATGACCTGGGCTATTTTCCAATCTGGGCAAAAGATTCCCGCTAAAATTTACTCTAAAATTCTAGCCCAGTGGGATCAGTATAGCCATCAGATGGCGAATCTTCATGAGACTTACGATATTCTTCTAACACCTACAGTTGCGGAGGTAGCACCTAAGCATGGACAGTTTGCCCTCTCTGAAAACTTACAAAATCAACTCAAACATATGGCTGATTTTGACTGGCCAAAGCAACAGGAACTTATTTGGGAAATGTTTGCGGATAGCTTAGATTGGACACCTTTCACGCAACAAGCTAATCTGACGGGACAACCATCAATTTCTTTACCTGTCTATCGGGACGAGCAGGGGTCTCTCACTCGGTGTTCAACTGACAGCTGCCAAGGGAAGAGAGGACCTCCTCTTACACTTGACCCAACAGATGGAAGAATGTTCGGTTTTTAGCTAGACATTCTCATTTGCAGTTCAATATTTTGTGAAACCCTTTCAAATAGTGTAGGCTAAGATTATAAGTTTTTAACTTAACTTCATTTTTTAAGGAGACACACATAGATGAAAAAGAGATTTTTCGCCGTATTTAGCCTAATTTTGGCTGCGGTCTTTTTGGTTGCCTGCTCGTCACAGAGTACAGGTGAGAAGAACTGGGAAAAGATTGAGAAACGTGGGAGCATCAAGGTTGCGACTGCTGGAACACTTTACCCACAAACCTACCACGATGATAAGAATAATCTGACTGGTTATGACGTTGAGATTCTCAAAGAAGTTGGAAAACGTCTTAAGTTGAAAATTGACTTCACGGAGATGGGCGTGGATGGCATGCTTACTGCTGTAAATAGTGGTCAAGTCGATATCGCTAACTACTCACTCGAAGATGACAACAAGAACGTTAAAAAATTCTTGCGCTCTGAACCATACAAGTATTCATTCACTTCTATGGTAGTTCGTGAATCAGATAATTCAGGAATTTCTTCATGGAAGGACCTCAAAGGCAAGAAAGCAGCCGGTGCTGCAAGTACCAAGTACATGAAGATTGCCAAAAAAATGGGTGCTGAACTCGTCGTATATGACAATGTTACCAATGACGTTTATATGCAAGACTTGGTAAATGGTCGTACAGACGTTATCGTCAACGATTACTACTTGCAAAAGATGGCAGTAGCTGCTATCAAAGATAAGTACCCTGTTAAGATCAACGACGGCATCTACAGTAACCCTTACTCAACAAGCTTTACTTTCTCATTGAAGAATAAAACCCTTCAAGAAAAAGTTAATAAAGCTATCAAAGACATGAAGAAAGATGGTACCCTTACCAAGATTTCAGAGAAGTTCTTTGCTGGTCAAGACGTTACAAAGAAAACCAAAGTTGACTACACTGAGATTGATATCTCTGATGTTGAATAATATGAGCGATCCAATTGGATCGCTTATTTGCTAAAGAAATGTTTAGAAAGATAGACTTATGATTATTGATTTTTCACTGATTCTAAAAAGCATTCCCTATGTTCTATCAGGTTTGCCCTATACATTGGGGATCTCCCTTTTAAGCTTTATGGTGGGGAATGTATTTGCCATCATCCTTGCCTTTATGCGGATGTCGCAAAAACCTTGGTTGAAGTATCCTGCCCGTGTTTATATTTCCATCATGCGTGGCGTCCCTATGTTGGTCGTGCTCTTCATTCTTTACTTTGGTCTGCCTTACGTTGGTGTTCAGCTGCCCGCCCTTCTTTGTGCCTTTATTGGTTTCTTATGTGTTAGTGCTGCTTATATGGCAGAGATTTTTCGTTCATCCATAGCTGCCGTAGATAAGGGGCAGTGGGAAGCCGCTCGCTCTCTTGGTCTTCCGCAGAAGTCTATTATCCGTCGGATTATCTTACCTCAGGCCATGCGTATAGCAGTAGCACCACTTGGTAATGTCATTATCGACATGGTAAAGAGTTCCTCGTTGGCGGCTATGATTACAGTGCCTGACATTTTCCAAAACGCTAAGATTATCGGTGGGCGTGAGTATGACTACATGTCCATGTATATCCTAATCGCCCTTATTTACTGGACTTTGAGCTTTACTCTTGAACTGCTTCAAGGTTATCTTGAAAAACGTTTAGCTACCTATTGATTTTTGAAAAAATTGTTTGAATATCTAATAAAATGTTGAAATTTATTTAATTCTAATCTTATAAATGTGGTATAATAAAAACGATTTAAAAATCAGAAAGGTATTTTGGAATGAAGAAGAAAACAGTCGTTGCAACGACCGTATCAACCCTACTTGTCTCAACTGCCATCTTGGCCAATGCTGTCCATGCTGACGAGGTAGAAACTCATGCAACTATAACAGCACCAAGCACTGAAGTAGTAGCTACAGAGGCAACTACCAATGCGACATCTACTGTAGCAACAACTGCATCTAGCGAGTCTGCAGCACCAGTAGCTAGTTCAACATCAGTTGTTACTGCTTCAACAGCTGAAACAAGCGAAACACCCGCTGCTACAGCAAGTGAAACTGCAACTGTAGCAGCAACTCCTACAACAGAAGTCGTGACAAATGCTAGCACAAGTGCCAGCAACGACACTGTAACTGTCCTTCACACCAACGATGTTCATGGTCGTATGGTTGAAGATGATCGTAACGGGGTTATTGGTGATGCTCTTTTGTCTGGTATCGTAAATGATTCTCGTTCAAAAGGAACAACTCTTGTCTTTGACTCTGGGGACTCATTCCAAGGTCTTCCGATTTCAAACAGTTCTAAGGGTGAAGACATGGCAAGCGTCATGAATGCTGTTGGTTTTGATGCCATGACAGTGGGTAACCATGAATTTGACTTTGGTCTCGACCAATTGCGTCGTTTGAGCAAACAAATCAATTTCCCAATCATCACATCTAACGTATATGTAGATGGCGTCCGTCTTTTCCAACCATCTACAATCGTTGACAAAACACCTGGTGTTGATGGAGATGAAGTAGTCGTTATTGGTGTCACTACACCTGAGACAGCTACTAAGACACACCCACGTAATATCCCTGGTGTCTCTTTCACTGATCCTATTACTGAAGTTAAGGCTGTTGTTGACCAAGTGGAATCAAATGCCCGTGCCGAAGGTAAGGAATACAAGACTTATGTTGTCCTTAGTCACTTGGGGATTGATACAACAACTCCAGTTGAATGGCGTGGATCAACTTTGGCAGAAGCTCTTTCAAATTATGCACCTTTGAAAGGAAAACGTGTTCTTGTCCTTGATGGTCACTCACACACTCTTCACACAGCGACATACGGCGATAACGTTACTTACAACCAAACTGGTAGCTACCTTAACAATGTTGGCCGCGTCGTTTATAATTCTGACCGTGTCTTGTCACATGGTGTGATCTCACACGACGAAGCTAAGAAAAATTATCAAGTTAACCCAACAGTTAAAGCTATGATTGATGATATCCAAACTAAGTACAAGGCGGGTTCCTCAAAAGTCGTTATTGAAAATAGCCCAGTTAAACTTAGCGGTGACCGTATGGACGTTCGTGTTCGCGAAACTAACCTTGGTAATGTGGTCGCCGATGCTCTCTTAGATTACGGACAATCAGCCTTCACACACAAGTCTAACCTTGCCGTGACAAATGGTGGTGGTCTTCGTGAAACAATCGCCAAAGACAAACCAATCACTAAAGGTGATATCATTGCCGTTCTTCCATTTGGTAACTCAGTTGCTCAAATTCAAGTAACAGGTCAAAATATCCATGATATGTTTGTCAAATCTCTTGGTTCTATTCTCCAAGTTGACGAAAGTGGTAAAACTGTTCTGGACGAAAATGGCCAACCTCTTCTTGAACCATCTGGTGGTTTCCTTCAAGTCTCAGGAGCTCGTGTTTACTATGACACAACTCTTCCAGCTGAAAAACGTATCTTGTCAATTGACATTTTGGACCCAGAAACTGGTGTCTATAAACCACTTAACACTAACGAAACTTACTATCTTGTAACCAACGACTTCTTGGCTGCTGGTGGTGATGGCTTCACTATGCTAGGTGGTCCTCGTGAAGAAGGTCCTTCAATGGACACAGTCTTTGCTGATTACTTGACACGTGCAGACCTTTCTAAGTATGCCGTTATCAATCCAAACTCACGTACCATTTCAATTTCAAGTGCTGATTTTGCTGCCTTGAACAAAAAAGAAAATGTAGCAGACCCTACACTTAATCCATTGAAACCAGTCACTCCATCAACTATTACTAAAGATTTAGAAACTAGCAAACCAGTGGTGTCTAAAGTAGTGACAACGCCTAATGGAAAAGTATTCTTCATTTCAACAAGAAGCGAAGCACTTAAAGAAACTGAAAAAGTGACAGAAGCTTCTGCCCAAACTGAAATCCTTCCTACAACAGGTGACAAGGGCTCACACGCAGGTCTCCTCGGACTTGGTATGTTGCTCACTCTCTTTGGACTTAGTGGTAAACACAAAGGCAAAGAGAAAAACTAAGAAGTTTGCAGATAAAAAAAGAGTTAACCATTTGGCTAACTCTTTTTTGTTTTCTTCTTGTTGCTATGTGTTTTTCGATACTGGCTTGGTGTTTGGTCGTAATAGTGTTTAAATTGGCTGTTGAAATTGGATAGGTTATTAAAACCAACATTAGTAGCAATTTCCAAAACTGGTTTAACGCTATTACGAAGCTCCTCGCAGGCAGCATTGACTCTTGCCTGAATGATAAATTCTGTACAAGAGGTACCTGTATGTTGCTTAAAAATCGTCATAAAGTGGGTCTTACTATACCCCATAAGCTCTGATAACTTTTCAATCGTGAGATTTTCGGAATAATGTTGGTTAATGTAATCAATGATTTCCCGAATCTTTTCATTCTTACGATAATGATCATCAGAAGTTTTTCGCTCTACCAAACGATAGAAGTAGAGGAGGTAGATTAATTCTTCAAGTTTTGACTTGAGAAGAAGTTCATAGTGACGATCTTTCTGACGAATCATCTTAAAAATCTCAAAGAGGAGAGCTTTGATTTCCCTATACCCCTCGTCTGACGGTCTCAGGCATTGTTTAAACTTGAAATTAGAATTCTGTAAAGGCTGTAGGTAGCGTAGACTAAGCGGATCCACCAGCGACTGCCCCAACATATCCAAATGAAAATGTAGGGTGTCCGTATGATGAGGCTGATTATCTACGGGGTGAATCGAATGAAGGCCATTCGGACGTATTAAAAAGATATCTCCAGCCTGACTATCAAAATAGTCATAATCAATATGATAACGAGCAGTCCCCTCATAAACATATTGAATCTCAAGCTCAGGATGCCAATGAAAAAGAATATCAGGGCGCCCATTTTCAACCTTGGTTTCCGTCAATCGAAATGGAAGCAGATTATCGTCAAAGTCTATCAAATGTTTTAAATCAGTATCAGTAGTTGCTTGACTCATGGCAAACCTTTCAAAATCATAGGATAGTACCATGATAGCATTTTCTTTCTTAAAAAGCTTGAGTAAATCGTCTGATGGTATTGATAGGTTTTATTTTACATAATTTTATTTCTGTATTTATGATGCAAAAATAAAAAGATGACAGAGCATCTTTTTACATAAATTTAGTTATGTTTATTTTCCTAGACAGAACTGGCTAAAGAGTTGTGTAATGAGTTCATCTGGGGCAGCGTCACCAGTAATTTCTCCCAGAATTTCCCAAGTGCGTGTCATATCAACCTGTAGGAGGTCAACAGGCATGCCTAATTCAAGACCTTGATTGACTGCTTCAAGGCTTTCGAGGGCTTTTTCAATGAGTGAAATGTGACGGGCATTTGAGAGATAAGTAGCATCTTTCTCCACTAGACCAGCATTATCAAAGAAGAGCTGATTGATACGATCTTCAATTTTGTCAATGTTTTCATTCTTGAGGACTGAAATTGGGATAACATCTTCAGGAAGCTCTTCCATTTGGATTGCTTGTGGAAGGTCTGTCTTATTTAGGAGAATGATACGATTGCTATTTTGGCTGATTTCGAGTAATGTACGGTCTTGCTCAGTTAACGGTTCCGAGCTATTAAGGACAAGAAGAACCAGGTCAGCCTCTTCGAGAGCTTTCTTAGAACGTTCCACACCAATCTTTTCAACAACATCATCTGTGTCACGGATACCTGCGGTATCAATTAACTTAAGTGGAACGCCTTTGATATTAACGTATTCTTCAATGACATCACGTGTTGTACCCTCAATGTCTGTAACGATAGCCTTCTCCTCACGTAGGAGATTGTTAAGAAGACTAGATTTTCCGACATTTGGTCGACCAATGATTGCTGTTGAAAGACCTTCTCGTAGGATTTTTCCTCGTTTGGCAGTAGCCAAAAGATTTTCTAGAAGTGCTTGGAATTCTTGAGTCTTTTCACGGACAAGATTTGTAGTAACTTCTTCAACATCATCATACTCTGGATAATCAATATTCACTTCGACTTGAGCTAAAGTGTTAAGGATTTCTTGGCGAGTGTTGTTAATGAGATGCTTGAGCGAACCATCAAGTTGAGAAACGGCAACGGCCATAGCCTTATCAGTCTTAGCACGAATCAAGTCCATGACAGCTTCAGCCTGGGTCAAGTCCACACGACCATTCAAGAAGGCACGTTTAGTAAATTCTCCAGGTTCGGCCATACGAGCACCAGAACGGATAAGGAGTTGAAGGATTTCATTGGTTACAGCGACACCACCATGGGTGTTGATTTCCACGACATCCTCACGCGTAAAGGTCTTTGGTGCACGCATAACACTGACCATGACTTCATCAATGGTTTCATCATTTTCCACGATATGACCGTAATTGATAGTATGTGAAGCGACCGTTTCTAAATTTTTTCCTTTGAAAACCTTATTAGCAATAGCAACTGCATCGGTTCCAGATAGGCGAACGATACCGATAGCACCTTCACCTAAAGGTGTTGAAATTGCAGTAATCGTATCAAATTCTTTGGTAATTGACATAGTTATTCCTTTGGATTTTTTCTGAATTAGTTGTAAAATGATTTAATTTCATTGTAACGCAAAAGACCAGTAGTAGCAAGGATTGGTGCCGATAAAGTCAAGAAAAAAGAGCCTAGGCTCTTTTTGTTTATTTGTGACGTTCAAAGTATGATTTAGTTTCTTTGAAGATGATTGGTGAGAGAACAAGGAGGGCAATCAAGTTAGGCAATGCCATCAAACCGTTTACGATATCCGCAATTTTCCAAACAACATCAAGTGTGAGGTATCCACCAAGGGCAACCATGACTACAAAAATGAGGCGGTAGAGTGGAAGGAATTTCGTTGATTTGAAAATGAATTCGAAACAACGTTCACCGTAGTAAGACCAACCCAAGATTGTTGTAAAGGCAAAGAGAACCAAAGAAAGTGTTAAGGCAATTTCACCAAATGTACCAAAAACAGAAGAGAAGGCTGCTTGTGTCATTGGGGCACCTTCTAGGCTACCTGACCATTGACCCGTTACAAGGATAGCAAGACCAGTAAGCGTACAGATGATAATCGTATCAATGAAAGTACCTGTCATTGAAATCAAACCTTGTTCAACAGGTTCTTCAGTCTTAGCAGCAGCTGCAGCGATAGGAGCTGATCCAAGACCTGACTCATTAGAGAAGACACCACGCGCAATACCAAGACGCATAGCAACCATGACTGTTGCACCAGCAAAACCACCAACGGCTGCTTTACCAGTAAAGGCAGATTGGAAGACCATTCCAAGGACTGGAAGAAGTTGATTAAAGTTAGTAAAGATAACCACAAGAGCTGCTAAGATATAGAGCCCAGCCATAAATGGTACGACCTTTTCAGAAACTTTAGAGATAGATTGGATACCACCAAAAATGATAGCAGCAGTGATAAGAGCAAGAATGACACTTACGATTTTTGGTGACCAGTCAAAGCTATTTTGAAGTGAAGCGGTGATTGAGTTAACTTGAGAGAAAGTACCAATCCCCAACCATGCAACAAGCACACCTGCAAAGGCAAAGAAGTAGGCCAAAGGTTTAGCAATTGTTTGCCATTTCCCAGAAAAACCGTGTGTGATGTAATACATTGGACCACCAGAGACATTACCTTGGTCGTCAAGTGTACGGAATTTAATAGCCAAAAGACCTTCGGAATATTTGGTTGCCATACCAAAGAAAGCGGCAATCCACATCCAGAAAAGGGCACCTGGTCCACCAGTCTTGATGGCAGTAGCTACACCGACAATGTTACCTGTACCAACAGTTGCTGCGAGAGCAGTCGCAAGGGCTGCAAAACTAGAAATATCACCTTCCCCTTTATCTTCAGCAAAGATAAGTTTAAAAGCTTTAGGAAGACGAAGAACTTGCAAAAGACCAAGACGAATTGTAAGGTAAATCCCAGTTCCTACAAGAAGGACCAGAAGGGGTGGACCCCAGACAAAATCATCAATGGTAGTAAAAAAGTCTAACATAAATTTACAATCTCCTTTAACCGAGACGTCAAAAAAGAGGTTTGGCTTGACCAGACCTCTGAGAATACAAAGCTATTACTACAAGTTAAAAAACTTGCGATGCTTTCTGTCCTTTTACCTGAGAGTTTCGGTTGTTACCCCTTGCCCCTTCGGTGTCTTGTATACAGCTAAGGCTGCTTCAAGATCTCTCCAGAAGTCCGTCAATCACCAGTCATCCTGATGACATCACTCGGTTCTTATTTTATTGTGATTCTATCTTATCGAAAAAAACGAACAGTGTCAACACTAATTTTCATCAAAACTATAAAAATCCGAATATTATTCTTTAGAATGTCTTCCTCTAAAGCTAGGAATATGGGCAATCTTAAGCAAAGTACTTCCAATAAAAACAAACAATTATCTTCTAAAGTTATTTCAGATCCATTATGAATAGAATCTGCATTTTCATCCAAAAAATGATAAAATAGTAGAGCTTATTTTTGAGAATGGAGAATATGATGAACCCATTATTAACTGGTATGAATGACAAACAGGCCGAAGCCGTCCAAACGACTGAGGGGCCTTTATTGATTATGGCTGGTGCAGGATCTGGGAAGACACGTGTGCTTACCCACCGCATTGCCTACCTCATTGACGAGAAAATGATTAACCCCTGGAATATCCTAGCCATTACCTTTACCAATAAGGCAGCTCGTGAGATGCGTGAACGTGCTATGGCTTTAAATCCAGCAACTTCAGAAACCTTGATTGCAACCTTCCATAGTATGTGCGTGCGAATTCTTCGTCGTGAAGCGGACCATATTGGCTACAACCGAAACTTTACTATCGTAGATCCTGGTGAACAACGTACTTTGATGAAACGTATTCTCAAGAATCTTAACCTAGATCCTAAGAAGTGGAATGAACGTGCCATCTTAGGGACGATTTCCAACGCCAAAAATGACCTCTTGGATGAAGTGGCCTACGAGCACCAGGCCGGTGATATGTACACCCAAATTGTTGCTAAATGTTATAAGGCCTATCAAGAGGAGCTCCGTCGTAGTGAAGCTATGGATTTTGACGATTTAATTATGATGACTTTGCGTCTCTTTGACAAAAATCCTGATGTTCTCGCCTATTATCAGCAGCGTTATCAGTATATTCACGTGGATGAGTACCAAGATACCAACCATGCTCAATATCAGTTGGTAAAACTCTTGGCTTCTCGCTTCAAGAATATCTGTGTCGTAGGTGATGCTGACCAATCAATCTACGGTTGGCGTGGGGCTGATATGCAGAATATCCTTGATTTTGAGAAGGACTATCCTGAAGCCAAGGTAGTTCTCTTGGAAGAAAACTACCGTTCAACCAAGAAAATTCTCCAGGCGGCCAACGAAGTCATCAAGAACAACCGCAATCGCCGTCCTAAAAAACTTTGGACTCAAAATGATGACGGTGAACAAATCGTTTATTACCGTGCTAATGACGAGCGTGATGAAGCTGTTTTTGTTGCTTCAACTATTGATAACATTATTCGTGAAGAGGGTAAGAACTTCAAGGATTTCGCTGTACTTTATCGTACTAATGCTCAGTCTCGTACTATCGAGGAAGCCTTGCTCAAGTCTAATATTCCTTATACCATGGTTGGTGGTACCAAGTTCTATAGCCGTAAAGAAATCCGTGATGTCATTTCTTACTTGAACTTAGTTGCCAATCCTGCGGATAATATTAGCTTTGAACGTGTGATTAATGAACCTAAACGTGGAGTTGGGCCTGGTACGCTTGAAAAGATTCGCACCTTTGCCTATGAGCAAAACATGAGTCTCCTAGATGCATCAGCTAATATTATGTTGTCACCGATCAAGGGGAAAGCAGCTCAGGGCGTTTACGATTTTGCTAACATGATTCTGAATCTACGTGACCAGCTAGATGGGCTAAGCATCACTGAAGCTGTAGAGACAGTTTTAGATAAGTCTGGTTATCTGGATGCTCTTTCTATGCAACAAACACTTGAAAGTCAAGCACGCATTGAAAATATTGAAGAATTCATGTCTGTTACTAAGAATTTTGATGAAACCAACACCGATGGTACGGAAGACGAGACTGGTATTGACCGTTTAGGCCGTTTCTTGAACGATCTAGCGTTGATTGCTGATACGGACGATGGTGATATGGAAGCAGCAGAAGTAACCTTGATGACTCTCCATGCTGCTAAAGGACTTGAATTTCCAGTTGTCTTTCTTATCGGTATGGAAGAGGGGGTCTTCCCTTTGTCTCGTGCCTCAGAAGATCCAGAAGAACTCGAAGAAGAGCGTCGCTTAGCTTACGTAGGTATTACCCGTGCTGAAGAGATTCTTTTCCTTACCAACGCTAATACACGTACGCTTTTCGGTAAGACTAGCTATAATCGTCCTAGCCGTTTCTTGCGTGAAATTTCAGATGATTTATTACAATATCAAGGTCTAGCTCGTCCAGCCAATTCATCATTTGGTGTTCGTTTTACAAAGGAAGAGCCAACACAATTTGGTCAAGGCATGAGTTTACAACAAGCGCTTCAGACCAGAAAAGCAAATGCACAACCTCAAAGACATACGGGCGCTCAGCCATTTTCAAAAGCTACTGGCGGACTACCTTTTGGCAAGACTTCAGACTCTGGCAATTCAGCTACTGACTGGGAAATCGGAGATATCGCTCACCACAAGAAGTGGGGAGATGGTACCGTTCTAGAAGTAACTGGAAGTGGCAAGACGCAAGAACTTAAGATAAAATTCCCAGAAGTTGGACTTAAAAAGGTTTTAGCAAGTGTAGCACCTATTGAGAAGAAATAGAAAGGGACCGAAAGGTCCTTTTTATAAGCCCTCCCTATCACATTGATAAAAAATTTCTATTAGACAGCCAGCTTTTCTGGGTGTAGAATGAAGTCAACTTTTGTTTTGGAGGACACCCATATGTCACGAGAATTTTCATTTGAAACCTTACAATTACACGCTGGACAAACACCTGACAAGGAAACAAAATCACGTGCGGTTCCAATTTACCAAACAACTTCATATGTTTTTGACGATGCTCAAGAAGGTGAAGATCTCTTTGCCCTTAGAAAACCGGGTAATATTTACACACGTATTACCAATCCAACAGTAGCAGTACTTGAAGAACGTATTGCAGCCCTCGAAGGTGGTGTTGGTGCCTTGGCTACGGCTTCAGGTATGGCTGCAATCACCTATGCGGTCCTTGGTTTGGCACATGCTGGCGATCATGTTGTTGCTGCGA
The DNA here is from genome assembly GCF_002094975.1 of Streptococcus salivarius. Taxonomy (NCBI): domain Bacteria; kingdom Bacillati; phylum Bacillota; class Bacilli; order Lactobacillales; family Streptococcaceae; genus Streptococcus; species Streptococcus salivarius. The sequence goes on from NZ_CP015283.1 coordinate 1,657,542, forward strand.
CAACCCTCTACGGTGGAACATTCAATCTCTTAAAAGAAACTCTTCCACGCTATGGTGTCACAACAACTTTTGTAGATGTTGACAATCCTGAAGAAATTGAAGCTGCTATCAAAGATAATACCAAACTTGTCTTGATTGAGTCTTTGGGTAATCCGCTTATCAACATTCCTGATTTTGAAAAGATTGCTGAAATTGCTCACAGCCATAAGATTCCATTGGTTGCTGACAATACTTTTGGGACTCCATATCTCATCAATGTTATCTCCCATGGTGTAGATATCGTAGTTCATTCTGCGACTAAGTTTATCGGTGGACATGGAACAACTATCGGTGGTCTTATCGTCGATTCTGGTAAATTTGACTGGGAAGCTTCAGGCAAGTTCCCACAATTGGTTGACGAAGACCCATCTTACCACAATATCAGCTATACACGTGATGTTGGTCCAGCAGCATTTATCACTGCCCTTCGTACCCAACTTTTGCGTGACACAGGGGCTGCCTTGGCACCTTTCAATGCTTTCTTACTTTTACAAGGACTTGAAACACTTTCACTTCGTGTCGAACGCCATGTCGAAAATGCTAAAAAAATCGTAGACTTTTTGGAAAATCATCCAAAAGTTGAAAAAGTTAACTATCCTGGATTGCCATCAAGTCCTTACTATGACTTGGCACAAAAATACTTCCCTAAAGGACCAGGTTCTATTTTCACTTTCCATGTTAAAGGTGGACAAGAAGAAGCACGTACCGTTATTGATAATCTTGAAATCTTCTCAGATTTGGCTAACGTTGCTGATGCAAAATCTTTGGTGGTTCACCCTGCAACAACAACTCACCAACAATTGGCAGAAGCAGATTTGCTAGCTTGTGGTGTCACTCCAAATCAAATTCGTATCTCAGTTGGTTTAGAAAATGCAGATGATTTGATTGAAGATTTAAAACTAGCCCTTGATAAAATTTAAGTATTCTGATACTAAATATTTTAACCAGCTCTATAGCTGGTTTTTTGTTATACTACCCCTATGAAATTTGTTTTTGATTTGGATGGAACCCTATGTTTTGATGGTATGACTATGTCAAAAGAACTACAAGAGGTTCTTTTAACAGCACCTAAATACGGTCATGAGATTATTTTTGCAACAGCACGCTCTTACAGAGACTGTCTTAGTATTTTGGAGGGAGAATTGAAAAAGCTGACAGTAGTTTTGGCTTAAACGGTGGTGAAGTCTTTCAAGATGAGTGTTTAGTATCGCAATACACAATACCTTCTTATGCTCTCAGAACGATTGTTAGCTACTGTGATACCTATAATCTCCCTTATTTTATTGATGATACCTTTAATTATGCTATTCAAAATCCTGAACAGATTCCTTTCCTTTCAAATGTTGACTCATTAAATAAAGCAAGGATTTTGCCTGTCCAAGAACTTAATAAGCCCATTAAAGCTGTTATTCCACTTGCAGAGCATGAGGATATCCGAGAAGACCTTATCTTTAATCTAAACAAACTGGAATGTTTAGACCTTATTTACCACGATATAGAAAGGTGTCTCTACATTAATCCTAAAGGAGTGACTAAGGCTAGTACAGTTTTAAACCACTTTGGCAGAAACTTTGTAACTTTTGGAAATGACCAAAATGATATTTCTCTTTTCAAAAATGCTATATATGATGTGCAAGTTGGCAATTATCCTTACCTGAAAGACTTTGCGGATGAAGTCATTCCTGCAATTAATACAGTGATTGCGAAAAAAATTAAACAACTGTTTGAAAAGTTCTAAACAAATGCTTAGTCTTCTTGCTCTATTTACAGTACAATAGTAAAAAAAGTATTGGAGGACTAGCATGCCAACATTTATTGGAAAACCAGTTACAGTAGCAGAAGACAAACAACTTCAAGTTGGAGATACCTTGCGTGACTTTAATTTGACAGCAACAGATTTAACGAAAAAATCACTTTCAGAATTCGATGGAAAGAAAAAAGTTATCTCTATCGTTCCATCAATCGATACTGGTATTTGTTCAACTCAAACACGTACCTTTAACAAGGAATTGTCAGAACTAGATGATACTGTAGTTATTACTATTTCAGTGGACCTACCATTTGCACAAGCTCGTTGGTGTGGTGCTGAAGGACTTGAAAATGCCATCATGCTTTCTGACTACTATGATAATAGTTTCGGTAAAGACTATGGTGTCCTTATTGAAGAATGGCACTTGTTAGCGCGTGCAGTATTAGTGGCAGACGCTGACAACAAGATTACTTATGTCGAATATTTGGACAATATCAATACTGATCCAAACTATGAAGCGGCAGTAGCAGCAGTTAAAAGCTTATAAAAAGGGGCCCCGGTCTCTTTTTTATTTTGCCTTTCTTACAGTTTTTACTTGCAAAAGTATTAGCTTCTTGCTATTATTGTATAGCAATACTCAATACGGATAGTAAAATATAAAAAGGAGATTCAATGTCTGAAAAAGAAAGACCTCAACTGATTATCGATTACGAAGCTAACACAGACAAACTTGTTCGTTTAGGCGATGTTGTCGATCAATTTAAAGGAAAAGCTGTCCCTGCTAAGGCAGAACCTGGCGAATTCGCTGTCATTAATCTATCGGATATGACACCCAACGGCATTGCTTACGATGACCTAAAAACATTTTCTGAGGAACGCCGCAAACTTTTACGCTTTCTCTTAGAAGATGGAGATGTGCTTATTGCATCTAAGGGAACTGTTCAAAAAGTTGCCGTTTTCGAAGATCAGGGCAAGCGTGAAGTTGTTGCCTCATCCAATATTACAGTATTACGACCTAAGGAAAAACTCCGTGGTTTCTACATAAAGTTCTTCCTTGAGACCGAAATTGGTCGGGCCTATTTAGATTATGCTGATAAGGGAAAGGCTGTCCTCAATTTATCGACAGCTGACCTCTTGGACATCAAAATTCCTGAGATACCGATTGTTAAGCAAGATTACCAAATTGCGGCCTATCTACGTGGGCGTGCCGATTTCCACCGTAAGATGGTTCGTGCAGAGCAAGAGTGGGAAAATATCCAACACAATGTTACAGAAGCTCTATTTGGAAATTAACCAAAAGCCAGCAAACTAGGATTTGTTGGTCTTTTTTTATTATTCTCGTGTATAATGGTAGTAGTAAATATGTTATTAGGAGGTCATTATGACTACCAACACCATAGATTTATCACAACCAGTCGCAACAATCATAAAAGAGCATCCAGAAGTTAAGGATTTACTGATTAGCCTTGGTTTTAAGCCCTTGTCTAACCCAGCTATGCTAAATACTGTCGGTAAGGTGACCAGTCTAAAAGCTGGCTCTAAGTTAGCTAATATTCCCCTAGATAAGATCAAGCAAACCTTACTATCCAATGGTTATGATGTCATCGGAGACTAATATGGAAAACAATCGTATTCAAATACTCAAAGAAATTCTCCTAGATTTACACCATGGAGCCAGTCCTGAGAGTGTTCAAGAGCGCTTCAATCAACACTTCAAGGGAGTATCTGCCCTTGAAATCTCTATGATGGAGCATGAATTGATGTCATCTGAAGATGGGGTTACCTTTGAAGATGTTATGAGCCTTTGTAATGTCCATGCTAACCTCTTTAAAGGAGCTATTGCTGATGTGGAAGTGGCAGACGCTGATCAAGAGGGTCACCCTGTCTATGTCTTTAAACAAGAGAATTTAGCCCTACGTTCAGCTATTCTCCGTATCCGACGTATCATAGAAAATATCAGTAAGCCTGAAAATGAAGACTTTAAATCTGACCTAGTCAATGGACTTAAACATCAGATGTCTTTATTGGGACAATTCCATAACCATTACACACGTAAAGAAAAGCTCTTCTTTCCAATAATGGAGCGTTATGGTCATGATTCTCCTCCAAAGGTTATGTGGGGAGTAGACGATGATATCCGAAAACTTTTTAGAGCGGCAGAAGCTAAACTAAAAGAACTTCCAGATGCTGATTTAGAAGAATTTTCAAAGTCCTTTGAAGCTTTCTCAGAAGAATTTGAAGCCATGATTTTCAAGGAAGAAGCTATCTTACTTATGATTCTGCTTGAAACCTTCACGCAGGATGATTGGCTTTCAATTGCCGAAGAAAGTGATGCCTATGGCTATGCAATTATAAAACCTACAGCCGTCTGGAAACCTAAGCGTGAGCGTTTTAAGAAAGACAATACGGAAACATCGCAAGAACAGTCAGGTCTGAGCACTGACGCACATACGGGCAATACCCGAATTATTGAAACCCCAGAAGGGCAATTCACCATCAGCTTCACCCCAAAACCAAAAACTGAAACTGTCGTAGATAGAGAAACAACGCAACCTTTTGGCAATGGTTATCTTTCTGTGGAGCAGGCCAATCTTATTCTAAATCATCTCCCTTTGGAAATTACTTTCGTCAATAAAGACGATATTTTCCAATACTATAATGATAATGTTCCTGCCAATGAAATGGTTTTTAAACGAACACCTAGCCAAATTGGACGAAACGTTGAACTTTGTCATCCGCCAAAAGTGCTTGATAAGGTCAAGAAAATCTTTGAATTACTAAGGAGTGGAGAGCGTGACCAAGTTCCAATGTGGTTCAAATCTGAACGTTTAGGAAAATTCGTCTATGTTACCTATGCAGCTGTTAGAGATGACAAGGGAGACTTTCAGGGCGTCTTAGAGTATGTGCAAGATATTAAACCTTTCTTTGAACTGGAAAGCGATCTTAAAAGAGATATTGATTAAAAAGCTAGTAGTCCTGCGACTGCTTATGACTATAATCCGTAAGAGGTTAGAGACTTTGCTCTCTGCCTCTTTATGTTTCTACCTAGCTCTTTAGGATTGCTTTTGATATAATTAAAAGTATGATTTCAGGAATTATTAATCTAAAAAAAGAGGCTGGAATGACCAGTCATGATGCTGTATTTAAACTACGCAAAATATTACAAGAGAAAAAAATCGGACATGGTGGTACCCTTGATCCAGATGTTACTGGTGTCCTACCTATAGCAGTTGGAAAAGCGACTCGTGTCATTGAATACATGACTGAAGCAGGGAAGGTCTACGAAGGAGAAATTACCATTGGCTTTTCGACAACTACCGAGGATGCTAGTGGAGAAATCGTCCAAATAACTCCAGTAACAGAGCTTGATGAAGAAGCCGTTGACAAGGCAATGGCAAGTTTTGAGGGAGAAATCACACAAATTCCCCCTATGTACTCAGCAGTTAAGGTCAACGGAAAGAAACTTTATGAGTACGCACGCGCTGGAGAAGAAGTAGAACGTCCACAACGTCAAGTGACCATTACCGAATTTGTCCGTACCTCACCCATCGAGCTAGAAAACGACACTGCGAGATTCACCTTCCGTGTTGCTTGTAGCAAGGGAACTTATGTCCGTACCTTATCTGTTGATTTGGGTGCTAAACTCGGCTACGCGAGTCATATGTCTGCTCTTCGTCGAACAGCCTCAGCTGGTCTAACCTTAGATAAGGCACTAACACTCTCACAAATTTCAGAAATGGTAGAAGCAGGGGATACGTCCTTCCTCCTTCCTATCGAATTTGGTGTTCAGGATCTGCCAACAGTACAAGTCACTGAAGATGATGCTAAAGAAATCTCATTTGGTCGCTTTATTGCTATTGATAGCCAAGAACCCTTGGTTGCGGCCTTTTTAGAAGACAAAGTTCTAGCCATCATGGAAAAGCGAAATCAAGTTTATAAACCTAGAAAAGTATTAAGTCAATGAAAATAACTTCTATTAACGATTATAAAGATATCCATCAGGAAAAGGGTACAGTCCTTGTCTTAGGCTATTTCGATGCGCTTCATCGTGGTCACAAGGTCCTTTTTGATAAGGCGCGCCAGATTGCTGATGACAAACAACTTGAAGTAGCTGTCCTTACCTTTAATGAAAGTCCTCAACTGACTTTTCAACGGTATACAGATGATCTCCTTCTGCATATTACAGCACCTCAAAGGCGTTGTGATCTTTTTGAAGCCTATGGAACAGATCAGCTTTATTTAACAGATTTCAATAGTGATTTTGCCCGAACGAGTTCAGATGATTTCATTGCCCGCTATATTAAGCGTTTAAAAGCTCAAGAGGTTGTTGTGGGCTTTGATTACAAGTTTGGCCATCATCGAACAGATGTGGACTATCTTGCCCGTAATTTTTCTGGTAATGTCCATGTCATTGAAGAGCAACAAAGCGATGGTGAAAAGATTTCGTCAACACGTGTACGTCAATTAATACGAGAAGGTAATGTTAAAGAAGCCAATAAACTTCTTGGCCACGAATTCTCGACACGTGGCATCGTGGTACATGGTGATGCCCGTGGACGAACCATTGGTTTTCCAACTGCTAATTTAGCACCAATCGACAGAACTTTTCTACCTGCTGATGGCGTCTATGTTGCTGATGTGGTGATTGATGGTAAACGCTATCGTTCCATGACTAGCCTAGGTAAAAACGTTACCTTTGGGGGAACAGAACTCCGCCTTGAAGCCAATATCTTTGATTTTGAAGGCGATATTTATGGAAAAACAATCGAAGTTTTTTGGCTAGATTATATCCGTGATATGATTAAGTTCAATAATATAGAGGAACTTTGTGCTCAACTGGAGGCCGATAAAAAAATCGCGGAAAAATTTTAAGAAAGCGTAGCCAAAACTAATCAAATAATGTATAATGATTAGGAATGTTAAAGTGAAAGGGGTGTTTGCATGGTAACTTTATTTTTATCACCTAGCTGCACCAGCTGTAGGAAAGCACGAGCTTGGTTGACCAATCATGAAGTTGCTTTTGACGAACACAATATTATCACGAGCCCATTAACTCACGATGAGTTGATGAAGATTTTGTCTTACACGGAAAATGGTACTGAAGATATCATTTCAACCCGTTCAAAAGTCTTTCAGAAGCTGAATATCGATGTGGATGATTTGACCATCAAGGAACTCATTCAACTGATTTCTGAATATCCAAATCTTCTTCGTCGACCTATTATTTTGGACAACAAACGCATGCAAATCGGTTTCAACGAAGATGAAATTCGTGCCTTTTTGCCTCGTGATTATAGAAAGCAAGAATTGCGTCAAGCGACCATTCGAGCTGAAATTGAGGGTAACAATGACTAAAGGAAATTATTCCTACCCACTCGATCCATCATGGAGCACTGAGGAAATTACCACAGTGCTTCATTTTTTGAGTCAGGTAGAAAAAGCATACGAGAGCAAGGTTGACCGTGACCAACTCTTGCAAGCCTATAAGGCATTTAAAACCGTTGTTCCAGGTAAAGCGCCTGAAAAGCAACTAGACAAGGCCTTTGAAGAAGCTAGCGGTTTTTCAACCTATCAAGCTGTCAAAGCTGCTAAAGCAAAAGATAAAGGATTTGTATCACTTGGAAAATAAACTGATTTTCGCCAAAGAAATCATCAAAGAAGCTGGTGCTTTTATTAAAGAAAGTTTAAGTAAAACAATCACGGTCGAAGAAAAGACAGCTTTTGATGATTTAGTCACTAATATTGACAAACAGACACAAGATTTACTCGTGGCACGTATTAAATCTGCCTTCCCTTCAGACAATATTTTCGCTGAAGAAAATGGCTTGGTGCATAATATCAAGGATGGAAACGTCTGGGTCTTGGATCCAATTGATGGAACGGTCAATTTCATTGTCCAACAAGATAATTTTTGTGTGATGATTGCCTACTATGAAGAGGGGCAAGGAAAATTTGGTCTCATTTATAACGTCATGGCTGATCAACTTTTCTATGGTGGTGGCCAGTTTGATGTATATTGTAATGACAAATTGCTTCCAGCCTATAAAAGTCGACCTTTAGACCGGTGCCTAGTCGCTAGCAATGGAGCTATGTATGCTAAAAATTTTCACGGCTTAAAAGACCTTATTGATAAGACCTTGGGCGTTCGTGTCTACGGTGGTGCTGGTTTAAGCATGTCAAAAGTCCTATCTGGTCAAATTTTAGCTTACTTTTCAGTAATTTACCCATGGGACTATGCCGCAGCAAGTATTATGGGAGAAAAATTGGGTTATCACCTTGAGACCATTACTGGAGAACCACTGGATTATTCTAGTCGTCAAGCTGTGATGCTTGTCCCTAAAGACAGACTTGAAGAAATCAAGCATATTATGGGCTCAGAAAATTAATTTGAAACATAAAACCATACTGGACAAATCAGAACAGCAAGTTCTCTTGGTTAGTCCAGTTTTTTGATAGAAAGGAAACTATGCAATTTCCATCAGACTTTATAGAAAAATATAATAACCTCCTTAGAGATGAAGCTGAGGACTTCTTTGCATCTTTTGATCAAGAAGCCGTATCCGCCTACCGCACCAACCCTTTGAAAAAGCAACAGAAGGACTTTCCTGATGCTATCCCTGAAACACCTTGGGGCCATTACGGTAAAATTTCCGGAAAATCTGCCGATCATGCAACTGGTTTGGTATATTCTCAGGAACCAGCTGCTCAAATGGTTGCTCAAGTAGCAGCTCCTGCCAAGAGAAGTCGTGTCTTAGACTTGGCAGCTGCTCCAGGCGGAAAGTCTACTCATCTTCTTAGTTACCTAGATAATACAGGACTGTTGGTCAGCAATGAAATCAATCCAAAGCGTAGCAAAATTCTGGTTGAAAACATTGAGCGTTTTGGAGCGAGAAATGTTATTGTGACAAACACGTCAGCTGATAAACTAGCCAAAGTTTTCAAAAATTATTTTGATACGATTGTCTTTGATGGACCCTGTTCTGGCGAAGGAATGTTCCGTAAGGACCCTGATGCAATCCAATATTGGCATAAGGAGTATCCTAGTGAACTGGCACAATTGCAGAAGGATATCTTGTCAGACGGTTTGAAGATGCTCGCTCCTGGTGGTCAATTGATCTACTCAACTTGTACCTGGTCTCCTGAGGAAAACGAAGGGGTTGTCGCTTGGATTTTAGAAAATTATCCTGATCTCGAATTGGTGGAAATCCCTAAATGGAACGGCATGAAAGGTGGGATTGATTTTCCAGAAACAGCTCGAATGTATCCGCACCATTTCAAAGGTGAAGGTCAGTTTGTGGCAAAATTCCAGGATAAGCGCGTGGCTGAGCAGGCACGTATCAAAGAGGGAAAATCTAACCTAAACAAGGAGCAGAAGCAACTCTGGGAAGATTTTGCAAAAAAACACCTTAAGACTCGTCTAGATGGTTTACTCCAAGTTTTTGGGGACAATCTCTATCTGCTTCCTAAGGGACTTCCAGACCTATCTAAAGTTAAAATCGCTCGTAATGGACTGCATCTTGGTGTCTTTAAGAAAAAACGTTTTGAACCAAGTTTTGCTCTTGGAATTGCGTTAACCTCAGATGAAGTTGTTTCAAGTATAGAGCTAATTCAAGACCAGTTTGCCCAATACGTTTCTGGTAATGTGGTCACTCTAGATCAAGCGCAACCAAACGGTTGGTATCAGCTTTTAGTGGATGGCAATGGATTTGGATTTGCCAAAATCGTTGGAAACACGGTTAAAAACTACTATCCTAAGGGATTGAGATTCCATGTATAAGGGCCTGTAATCAAACTTTAATATGACTTAATTATCTTATACTTGGTATAATTAGATAGATGTCTTTTTACAGCATATATATAAGACACTTTCTTACTTAAGTTACAAAATGTCGGAGGACAAAAATGAAAAAAACAAAAGTCCTTGCAGTGATTATGTCACTGGCAATGGCCATGCTAGTCTTAACTGGCTGTGCCTCTTGGATTGACCGTGGCCAGTCCATTACAGCAGTTGGTTCTACGGCCCTTCAACCCTTAGTGGAGGCGGCAGCAGATGGGTTCGCTGAAAAGAACCCTGAGAATATCGTTAACGTCCAAGGTGGCGGTTCTGGTACTGGACTTTCTCAGGTACAATCCGGTGCCGTTCAAATTGGTAACAGTGACCTTTTTGCCGAGGAAAAATCTGGAATCGATGCCAGTAAGCTTGTTGACTATCAAGTTGCCGTTGCTGGAATTGCAGTGATTACAAACAAGGAAGTTTCCGTAGATAACTTGACAAGCGAACAACTTCGCAAGATTTTCACTGGGGACATCACAAACTGGAAACAGCTTGGTGGTAAAGACCTAGAGATTACTATTATTAACCGTGCAGCTAGCTCAGGATCACGCGCAACTTTCGATGCAGTGATTATGGACGGCAAATCGCCAATCCGTACCCAAGAGCAAGATTCTAATGGTATGGTTAAGTCAATCGTTGCTCAGACACCAGGTGCTATTTCATACCTGTCATTTGCTTACCTTGATGATTCTGTTAAAACATTGAAGTTAAATGGATTTGAACCAAAAGCTGAAAATGTTGCAACTAACGATTGGCCTATTTGGTCTTACGAGCATATGTATACCAAGGGAAAACCAGATAGCTATACCAAACAATTCTTAGATTACATGATGAGCGACGAAGTCCAAGAAAACGTCGTCGCAAAAATGGGTTACATTTCCATCCATAGCATGAAAGTTACAAAGGATGCTGATGGTAAAGTCTCAAAGAAGAGTGAGGAGTAAGCATGAAAAATGAAGAATTGGTGAAACAATTAACATCACCCTCTAAAAATTCACGCCTCGAGAAGTTTGGTAAAACAATCACTTTCCTTTGCCTAGCTTTGATTGTTTTTATCGTAGCCATGATTTTACTTTTCGTTGCTCAAAAAGGGCTGGCGACTTTCTTTGTTAATAAAGTTAGCTTGATCGAGTTTCTCTTTAGTGGCGATTGGTCGCCATCTGAAGGCAAGTTCGGAGCTCTTCCAATGATTTTGGGATCATTCGTAGTTACCTTGCTCTCAGCCTTGGTAGCAACGCCATTTGCCATTGGAGCAGCCATCTTTATGACTGAAATTTCTCCGAAAGGGGCTAAATTCCTACAACCAGCTATTGAACTTTTGGTTGGGATTCCATCTGTTGTTTATGGATTTATTGGTCTCCAAGTGGTGGTTCCATTTGTTCGCTTAATTTTTGGTGGAACAGGTTTTGGTATTCTTTCAGGTACCTTTGTCTTGTTCGTCATGATTCTACCAACCGTAACCTTTATGACAACAGATACGCTTCGTGCAGTGCCTCGTCACTATCGTGAAGCTAGTCTTGCCATGGGAGCTACACGCTGGCAAACGATTTGGCGTGTGACACTTAACGCTGCTAAACCAGGTATTTTCACGGCCGTTATCTTTGGTATGGCCCGTGCCTTTGGTGAGGCTCTTGCCATCCAAATGGTTGTCGGAAATTCCGCAGTGATTCCAACTTCTTTAACGACACCAGCAGCGACATTGACATCTGTCTTGACTATGGGAATCGGAAATACAGTCATGGGTACTGTTTCAAACAATGTCCTTTGGTCTCTCGCCTTGGTGCTCTTATTGATGAGTCTTGGTTTCAATATGTTGGTGAAATTCATTACCCGTGAGAGAAAGAGAAATTATGAACGCTAAAAAAATTGATAAAATTGCCATCGGCACACTCTATGTGATTGCTGGCATTATTGTAACAATCCTGGCAGCCTTGATTCTCTATATCTTGGTTCGCGGGATACCACATATCAGCTGGTCATTCTTGACTAGTCGATCATCATCTTACAAAGCTGGTGGAGGAATTGGGGTTCAACTCTACAATTCATTCTTCCTTTTGGTTATTACCCTGATTATTTCTGTGCCTCTTTCTATGGGAGCAGGAATCTTCTTATCAGAATATGCTAAAAAAGGACGACTTACCAACTTTGTTCGTACCTGTATTGAAATCCTTTCTTCACTGCCTTCAGTAGTGGTCGGACTCTTTGGTTACTTGATTTTCGTTGTCCAATTTCAGTATGGATTTTCAATCCTATCAGGTGCCTTGGCCTTAACGGTCTTTAACTTGCCACAAATGACTCGTACAGTTGAAGATAGCTTACGAACAGTCCACCATACCCAACGTGAAGCTGGGCTAGCTCTAGGCTTATCTCGATGGGAAACGATTTTACACGTTGTTCCAGAGGCCTTACCTGGTATTGTTACTGGTATCGTTCTTGCTTCTGGTCGTATTTTCGGGGAAGCAGCAGCGCTTATCTATACAGCAGGTCAATCGGCACCAGCACTTAACTGGAGCGACTGGAATCCGCTTAGTATCTCTAGTCCAATCTCGATTTTCCGCCAAGCAGAAACACTTGCTGTTCACATCTGGAAGGTCAACTCAGAAGGTACGACACCTGACGCCACTGCAGTATCAGCTGGTTCAGCAGCAGTACTCTTGATTTTCATTTTGATTTTCAACTTTGGTGCACGTCGTTTGGGAGCTTACCTCCATAAGAAATTAACATCCGCTTAAAGGAGTTATCATGACAAAATACAATTGGGACGAGCGTCATATTATCACCTTCCCAGAGAAGGAGCTCGCTCTTGAAACAAAGGACTTGCATGTCTATTATGGTCAAAAAGAAGCCATCAAAGGCATCGACATGCAATTCGAGAAAAATAAAATCACGGCTCTTATTGGGCCTTCAGGATGCGGAAAGTCAACCTTTCTTCGTAGCCTAAACCGAATGAATGATACGATTGATATTGCTAAGGTTACTGGACAAATCCTTTATCAAGGTGTCGATGTCAATGCAAGTAATATCAATGTTTATGAAATGCGTAAACATATTGGAATGGTTTTCCAACGTCCAAATCCATTTGCCAAGTCTATCTACAGAAACATTACCTTTGCTCACGAACGTAAAGGTGTAAGAGATAAGCAAACTTTGGACGAGATTGTTGAGACATCACTTAAGCAAGCAGGTCTTTGGGATCAGGTTAAAGATGATCTTCATAAATCTGCCTTTACGCTATCAGGTGGTCAGCAGCAACGTCTTTGTATTGCAAGAGCTATTGCCGTGAAACCGCAGATTCTTCTCATGGATGAACCTGCAGCTTCATTGGACCCTGTAGCTACTATGCAGCTAGAAGAGACCATGTTCGAACTTAAGGAAGATTACTCTATTATCATCGTGACGCACAATATGCAGCAGGCAGCGCGTGCTAGTGATTATACAGCATTCTTCTACCTTGGTGATCTTATCGAATATGATGAAACCAAGAAAATCTTCCAAGATGCCGCCCTACAGTCAACCAATGACTATGTATCAGGACGTTTTGGATAGAAAGGAGCACTCATGACTAAACCAATCATTTCAATCAATGATTTATCGGTGTACTTCAATAAGAAAAAAGCCCTCAATAACGTGACAATGGATTTCTATCCAAATGAAATCACAGCCCTTATCGGACCTTCAGGATCGGGAAAATCAACCTTGCTCCGTTCTATCAACCGAATGGGAGATTTAAACCCCGAGTGGACACTTACTGGTGCTGTTTCTTACAACGGTCACAATGTCTATAGTCCTAGAACAGATACTGTTGAGCTCAGAAAAGAAATCGGAATGGTCTTCCAACAACCTAACCCTTTTCCAATGTCAATCTATGAAAACGTTGTTTACGGACTTCGTATCAATGGTATCAAAGATAAGGCTGTCCTTGACAAAGCAGTAGAAGAGTCACTAAAAGGTGCTTCAATCTGGGAAGAGGTTAAAGACCGTCTCCATGACTCAGCACTTGGACTTTCAGGAGGGCAACAGCAACGTGTCTGTATTGCACGGGTACTTGCCACGTCTCCAAAGGTTATCCTTCTTGACGAACCAACGTCTGCCCTCGACCCTATCTCCGCTGGTAAGATTGAGGAAACCCTATATAACCTTAAAGACCAATATACCTTGCTACTTGTTACACGTTCTATGCAACAGGCAAGCCGTATCTCACAACGAACAGCCTTTTTCCTCGATGGAGAACTCATTGAGTATTCATCAACGAAAGACATGTTCCTAAATCCACAACATAAAGAAACAGAAGATTATATTACCGGTAAATTCGGTTAAGAAAGGACAGATTACTAAAACAATTATGATGTTACGAACACCCTTCGAAGAAGAATTAGAAAAACTCCACAACCAATTTTACGCTATGGGTACAGAGGTTGCAGCTCAGCTTAAGAAAGCTGTACGTGCCTTTATCAGCCATGATCGTGATTTGGCTAAGGAAGTCATTGAAAATGACGAAATCGTCAATAACTACGAAACCAAACTTGAGAAAAAATCGCTTGAAATTATCGCTCTTCAGCAACCTGTATCAAGTGATTTGCGAACAGTTATCACAGCGCTCAAAGCATCTAGTGACGTTGAACGCATGGGTGACCATGCCGTTGCTATTGCTCAAGCAACTATCCGCATTAAAGGTGAGGAACGCCTAACTGAAATTGAAGCTGAAATCAAGAAAATGGGGAAAGCAGTTCGCCACATGGTCGAAGATGCTCTAGATGTTTACTTGAACAGTGACGAAAAACGCGCTTATGAAATCGCAGCTTCAGATGAAATCATTGATAACTATTTCCGTGATATTCAAGCCATGACAGTAGAAGGTGTTCGCAAGAATCCTGATGCTGCCTTCGCTGCCAAAGAATATTTCCAAGTACTTATGTATTTGGAACGTATTGGTGACTATGCCCGCAATCTCTGTGAGTGGGTTGTCTACCTCAAGTCTGGGAAAATCATAGAACTGTAGGCAAAGCTTCCAATCTATGTTATAATGGGTCTGTATTGAATAATTCAGACTCTTTTCTTTTGCAAAAGAGTCTGATATCGAAACATATCTCAGTCTGTTTCGATACGAAAAGTTAGATTAGGAGTATATACGTATGACAGCATCTGTTGCTCGTTTTATCGAAAGTTTCATCCCTGAAAACTACAATCTTTTCTTGGACATTAATCGTTCTGAAAAGACCTTTACAGGGAATGTTGCCATCACAGGTGAAGCCCTTGATAACCATATCTCCCTTCACCAAAAAGACCTTACCATTAGTTCCGTTCTCTTGGATAATGAATCATTGAACTTCCAAATGGATGATGCTAACGAAGCCTTCCATATTGAACTTCCAGAGACCGGTGTTTTGACGCTTGTCATTGAATTCTCTGGTCGTATTACAGATAATATGACAGGGATTTACCCATCATATTACACCTACAATGGTGAGAAGAAAGAAATTATTTCAACGCAGTTTGAATCTCATTTTGCGCGTGAAGCCTTCCCATCAGTTGATGAACCAGAAGCCAAAGCGACTTTTGATTTCTCATTGAAATTTGATGCCGAAGAAGGCGATATCGCCTTGTCTAACATGCCTGAAATCAATAGCCATTTGCGTGAAGAAACTGGGGTTTGGACTTTTGAGACAACCCCTCGTATGTCTACATACCTCCTTGCCTTTGGTTTTGGAGCTCTTCAAGGAAAGACAGCGAAAACACAAAACGGAACTGAAGTTGGTGTCTTCGCTACAGTTGCACAAGCTGAAAATAGCGTTGACTTTGCCCTTGATATTGCAGTTCGTGTCATTGATTTCTACGAAGACTACTTCCAAGTCAAGTATCCTATCCCATTGTCATACCATCTCGCACTTCCTGACTTCTCAGCAGGTGCCATGGAAAACTGGGGACTTGTTACCTATCGTGAAGTTTACCTTCTTGTAGATGAAAATAGCTCAGCTACAAGTCGTCAACAAGTAGCTCTTGTGGTTGCCCACGAATTGGCTCACCAATGGTTCGGTAACCTTGTAACGATGAAATGGTGGGATGATCTCTGGCTTAACGAGAGCTTTGCCAATATGATGGAGTATGTCTCAGTAGACGCCATTGAACCTAGCTGGAACATCTTTGAAGATTTCCAAACAACTGGTGTGCCTCATGCTCTCCAACGTGATGCTACAGATGGTGTTCAGTCTGTCCACATGGAAGTTAATCATCCAGATGAGATTAACACCCTCTTTGATAGTGCTATCGTTTACGCTAAAGGTAGCCGCCTCATGCATATGCTTCGCCGTTGGTTAGGTGATGAAGCCTTCGCCAAAGGACTTAAAGCTTACTTCGAAAAGCACCAGTACAACAACACTATTGGACGTGACCTCTGGAATGCACTCTCTGATGCTTCTGGCAAAGATGTCTCTAGTTTCATGGATACTTGGTTGGAGCAACCAGGTTACCCTGTTGTTAGTGCAGAAGTTGTTGACGACACTCTTATTCTTAGTCAAAAACAATTCTTCATTGGTGAACATGAAGACAAAGGGCGTCTTTGGGAAATTCCATTGAACACAAATTGGAAAGGACTTCCAGACACACTCTCAGAAGAGCGTATTGAGATTCCAAATTATAGCCAGTTTGCTGCTGAAAATAATGGAGCTCTTCGCCTTAATACAGCAAATACGGCACATTACATCACAGACTACCAAGGACAACTCTTGGATCAACTCTTAGAGGAATTTGCTACCCTTGATACTGTAAGTAAACTTCAAATCTTACAGGAACGTCGTCTTCTTGCTGAAAGTGGTCGTATCTCCTATGCAAGCCTAGTGGCTCTTCTTGATCTTGTCGAAAAAGAAGAAAGCTTCTTGATTGCGCAAGCTAAGTCTCAAATCCTCGCTGGTTTGAAACGCTTTATCGATGAGGATACAGAAGCAGAAGTGCACTACAAAGCTTTGGTACGTCGTCAATTCCAAAACGACTTTGAACGTCTTGGTTTCGATGCCAAAGATGGAGAGTCAGATGAAGATGAAATGGTTCGTCAAACGGCACTTAGCTACTTGATTCAAGCAGACTATCAACCAGCAGTCCTTGCAGCTGCAAGTGTTTTCCAAGCTCATAAAGAAAACATTGAAAGCATCCCTGCAAGTGTCCGTGGTCTTGTTCTCATTAATCAAATGAAACAAGAAGACAGTCTTACCCTTGTTGAGGACTATGTCAACGCATACGTCACAACAAATGATAGTAACTTCCGTCGTCAATTAACTCAAGCAGTTTCATACCTTAAAAATCAAGAAGGTCTCGACTACGTGCTAGGTCAGCTTAAAGACAAACATGTCGTTAAACCTCAAGACTTATACCTCTGGTATATGAATTTCCTCAGCAAATCTTTTGCTCAAGAAACCGTTTGGAACTGGGCAAAAGATAACTGGGATTGGATTAAAGCAGCCCTTGGTGGTGATATGAGCTTTGATAGCTTTGTCAATATCCCAGCATCAATCTTTAAAACGCAAGAACGTCTTGATCAATATATTGCTTTCTTCGAGCCACAAACAAGTGATAAAGCCTTGGAACGTAATATCCTAATGGGAATTAAGACAATTGCTGCACGAGTAAACTTGATTGAAAAAGAAAAAGCAGCCGTTGAATCTGCTCTTAAAGATTATTAATAAGAAAAACAAGCTTTCCGTGAAGGAGAGTTTGTTTTTTGTATATGATAGTTTACATAAATATAGTTATGTATTTAAAGGGATAACAAAACGTCCTTAGCATAATTAAATTTATGTAAAATAAAAACAACCACTCCAAATAGGAATGGTTGGGATAGCCAATTATAAATTGTCTAGAGCATTTTTTTGTTCATCATTAACAATATGCGTATATAGATCAGTAACCTGAGTGGAAGCATGGCCAAGTTGATGACTCACTAAAACTTGAGACTTGGTAGCATCATAAAGGCGTGTTGCCAGAGTATGTCGAAGCTTGTGGGGAGTCACACGAATTTTGAAATCCTGAGAATATTTGGCAACCATCTTTTCGATACTTGAAGCATCAATACGGTTTGGAACCCCTCGATATTCCGTTAAAAAGAGGGCAACATCTTGCTTTTCAGCCTTATAGCGTTTATCACGTATACTGAGATAAGTTTCAAGATAGGGCTTTGCAAAACTTGCTACATTAACTGAGTCCCGTTTGCCACCTTTTCGAGTGACGTCGATGACCATCATTTTTAGATTGATATCTTTAAGGTCCAGATTAACAGCCTCAGAAAGTCGAACACCTGAAGCCAGCAGCAAGGCAATGATAGCTAAATCACGTTCTTTATTCTTATAAAACGATGATTTAGCGCGATTTGAGAGCTTGACTTCGTATTCATTTTCTACATAATCAAGGAATTCCATGGTTTCATCGCCTAGAAAGAGTTTCTGTTTGATATTCTCAGCACGTGCAGCTAGAGTTTCTTTCTTTTTCTTAGTAGAAACTTTTTTCATAACGTTACGATAGAAATACGGCTCACCGTCAGGACCCTCGACCTCCTCGGTTAAATACTTATAGAGACTAGATAGAGCTGAAAGTGTACGATTAATGGTCGTTTGAGAGACACCCTGTTTCTTGGAATAGGTATTCAAAGATGGACGTTCACGTAGATAAAGCACAAATGACTCCATATCTTTTTTAGTTAGATTTTCCAAGGTTTTGATGTCAATTGAGGCAATATCATCAGCATCTGAAATACCTGACTCAATCAACCAGTCAAAAAAGCGTTTATATTCCTTAAGGTATTCGTATAAGGTCGTAAAAGAATACGGTACTGATAGTTTAGACTGATAATACTCCAGAACAAACCAGGGCATTAGAGATTTGTATTCCTCAATTTTTTCGAGTAAGAGTTCACGTTTCATTTGTTTTTTCTCCAAAGTTACTTAATAGAAGTATATCACACCCTTATCTTTCTTTCAAGAAAATTACAGTTTTTCGGAAAGATGTTGTGAGGTTTTTTCTCTTAGAGGCTTTATAGGTTTATTATTCAGATATACAAAATACTACACTAAATCAATCATAAACTAAGTTTCTGACCCCATATAAAAATAGCTTTATTGTTCTTTGACTTTTAAAAATCTTTATAGCGTATTATTTACTTATAGAAATTTTCACAAGAAAAAACAACCTGGAGTTTTCCAGATTGTTCAAACAATGATTAAGCTACGATAGCTTTTGCAACCTCCTCAGTTGTCATACGTGAGAAATAATGTATTGTGTCAATGGTTTTAAGCTTAGCCAAGACATCTTCGTATTCGTAAGGTACACCGACCAGCAAGTCTTCAATATCAGATACATCTCCAATACCAAAGAAATCTCCGTAAATCTTAACAGATTTAATGATAGAATTTTCAACATTGGCATAGGTTGAGATTTTACCAGCTGGGTAACGAACATTACGTTCTACTGTGTATTCTGGTGATTGACCGTATGTCCAGTCCCAGGTATTGAATTGCTTCTCATAAGACTCTTGAATTTTAGCCAATTCGTCTTCAGAAAGGACGTATTCGGTCATGTCAGGGTAAAATTCCTTCATTTTTTCCAAGATCTTATCTGAGAATTCATTTACAGTGATTTTTTCTGGTAATTCATCTACGATGTTTGTTACACGAGCTCGTACAGATTTAACACCTTTTGATTCAATTTTGTCTTTGCTGACTTTGAGGGCTTGGCCAAGAACGGACATATCAACGTCAAAGAGCAAGCAACCATGGTGCATCATACGACCTTTATAGTAAGCTTGAGCATTTCCACAGAACTTTTTGCCGTCGATTTCAAGGTCATTACGGCCAGTAAACTCAGCCTTAACTCCCAAATCAGCAAGTGTTGCGATTACAGGTTGAGAGAAAGTCTTAAAGTCAAAAGCACCTTCATCTGCCTTGTTAGAGATGATAGTATAATTGAGGTTATTCAAATCGTGATAAACAGCGCCACCACCAGACAAACGACGAACGACCTTGATACCATGAGCATCTGTATATTCTTTGTTAATCTCTTGAATGGTATTTTGGTGTTTACCAACAATGATAGCTGGACGGTTAATCCAAAGAATGAACAATTCATCTTCATTCACCAATTCACGAAAGGCATAGGCTTCCAAAGCAATATTATAGGCAGGATCATTTGATATGTTTACGATATATTTCATGAGGTCTCCTCTTGTAATGTGATACTTATATTATAAAGAAAAACGGTGACAAAGTACACGAAGACGCCTTAGGTATAAGGATTTTCATGATATAATAGTAAAAAATATATGGGGAGTTTTAGAATGTTACAAAATCCTAGTAAATTAAGTCTCTATTTCTCGAGGCTAACCAGTAAAATAAATAAAAAGGTCAAAATAGCATTTACTCTGCTTCTTTTTGTTGCTCTTGGAATGTTTCTCTATAATGCCTACCAAAGAGCTTATAAGCCTTATCTCTACGATAAAAACAATTACTATTACAAGGCCTATAATTACAGCGTTGAGAAGATAAAACCTCAAAGAAAAGTTGTCAAAGATATTGAGATAGAGGTCTTCCACTTCGGAAAAGACGATTTCCCTGATAATCTGTCTACATATAAGGTCGGCCATTATATCGATAAAGGAATTGATCCCCGCAGACTTCTATTGCATATCACTTTTACTGATAAGACCAAAATCACTTTACCATTTGGACAGGTGACTTCTACTGAAAACTTTTTCGACCGTTATGAACGCTATTTTGACCGTAAAGTTTTTGAGGTTGGTCCGGGTTTTGATGAAGAATGGTGTTCGAATGCAGAGAATTACAGACAAATGATTGAGCGCTTCCCTGGATTACATGATAAAACAATGGATGCCGACTTCGAGTTATATCTAAGGGACTTCCTATTTATGATAGTTCCTGGTGATACCCTCTACCAAACTGGTGCTGTCAAAGATGGTGTTAGTAAATACCACTTTCAGTTGAAAAATCCTAAATCAGGAAAAATGCAAAGCTATATTATCTACGGAAATGAAGGAGACATCCCACTCTGGGATTGGCAGGCTCCCTTTGTTACCTTTGATAAGGATTTTGCTAACAAGGAAAGAATTCAGGAATTCTTCGATGACTACGATATTAGAGAGTATGGAAATTATTGGGATGGCATGTACAATATACAATTTCCTCATTTAAATTCTTTTAGAGGTGATGGGTATAACTTTTATAAAATGGCCTTTTACTCAGATAAGTTTACAAATTTCCCACTGAGCCTTGATTTAACAGGTAAGAGCGAGGATTTTAAGATTACCATTACAGATTCTTACCTACAAGAAGAATCAAGAACTGCAAAAAATGAAATCCATTATCTAAAATACTCAACATCTAAAACTTATGATTCATCAAATAAAGAAGCCTATATGAATGATATATTGCACCAATACCTAAATTAACAGAATTTAATTTAGGTAAACACAGTTAATTTATCTATTGGCTGTGTTTTTTCATGCAAAAAAACAAGACCATTTCTGATCTTGTTTTTCTTCTATGCAACTAGAATATTATTTTGTGTGCCAGATGTCTTTGTCATACTGTTCGATTGTACGGTCAGATGAGAAGAATCCTGCTTCAGCAATGTTGTAAACAACTTTTTTGTTCCATGCATCTTGATCTTCGTAAGCTGCGTATACTTCTTCTTTCTTGTCGATGTATTCAGCCAAGTCAATCAATGTCATGAACCAGTCTTTAGAGATAAGTTCTTTGTGGAGACGTTCCAAGCGTTCTTTATCTCCAACTTTAACGAGGTCTTCGCTTACGATAAAGTCAACAGCTGCTTTGATGTTAGCATCTTTTTCGTAGTAATCACGTGATACATAACCTTCTTTTTC
This sequence comes from Streptococcus salivarius, assembly GCF_002094975.1. NCBI lineage: Bacteria > Bacillati > Bacillota > Bacilli > Lactobacillales > Streptococcaceae > Streptococcus > Streptococcus salivarius. The sequence goes on from NZ_CP015283.1 coordinate 1,679,043, forward strand.
GTAAAGGTCGATGATTGTATCAGAGTCTTTACCGAATGTGAAGATGTTTTCTGGTCCTACCAATTCAGCAATCTCAACGTTGGCACCGTCCATCGTACCAAGTGTAAGGGCACCGTTAAGCATGAATTTCATGTTACCTGTACCTGAAGCTTCTTTAGAAGCCAATGAGATTTGTTCTGAGATATCTGTTGCTGGGATAAGGTGTTCAGCAACTGTTACGTTGTAGTTTTCAACCAAGTGAACGTTGAGGTATTTGCTTACTTCTGGATCATTGTTGATGAGTTCAGAAAGTGACAAGATTAAGTGGATAATGTCTTGAGCAATAACGTAGGCAGGAGCTGCTTTACCACCAAAGATGATAGTGATTTTACGTTTTGGAAGGTTTCCTTTTTTGATTTCCAAGTATTTGTGGATGACATACAAAGCGTTCATTTGTTGACGTTTGTATTCGTGGAAACGTTTGATTTGTGTATCAATGATTGAGTTTTCATCAAGATCGATACCTTTGTTGGCTTTAAGATAACGTTTAAGTGACAACTTGTTATCATATTTGATTTGAGCCAAACGTTTGTGAACTGCTGGATCATCTGCAAAGGCAGCCAATTTTTCCAATTGAGTTGCGTCAGTAAGGTAACCATCACCAATCAATTCTTTGATGTAGTCAGCAAGTTCTTGGTTTGAGAATTCCAACCAACGACGGAATGTAATACCGTTTGTTTTGTTGTTGAAGCGTTCTGGGTAAAGGTCGTAGAATGGTTTCAACTCAGAAGCTTTAAGGATTTCTGTGTGAAGTGCTGCTACACCGTTAACACTTGTAGAGAAGTGGATGTCCATGTGTGCCATGTGAACACGGTTGTGTTCGTCAATGATTTGAACACGTGGATCTTCGAATTTTTCACGAACGATAGCATCCAATTTCTTGATGATAACAACAAGGTGTGGAACGACTTCTTCAAGGTAGTCAAGAGGCCATTTTTCAAGGGCTTCAGCCAAGATAGTGTGGTTTGTGTAACCAACCATTTTGCTTACGATTGCTACTGCTTCATCAAATTCAAATCCATGTTTTTCTGTCAAAAGTCGGATCAATTCTGGAATTACCATTGATGGGTGAGTATCGTTGATTTGTACATAAGCGTAATCTGGAAGGTCGTGAAGGTTAGAACCACGTTCGATAGCTTCGTCAATCAAAAGTTGAGCAGCGTTTGATACCATGAAGTATTGTTGGTAAATACGCAAGAGCTCACCTTTACGAGTTGAATCATCTGGGTAAAGGAAAAGTGTCAAGTTCTTTTCGATTTCGTCTTGATCAAAAGTGATTCCCTTTTCAATCAAACCGTAATCCAAACCATTGATATCGAAGAGGTTAAGGTAGTTCTTAGTTTCTTTCTTGTAACCCAAGATATCCAAGCGGTCCAAACGTGATTTCAATGTGAAGTTTTTGAATGGAACATCATAAGAGATATCAGTTGGTACCAACCATGATTGATCTTCAATCCAGTAGTTTGGTTCTGCATCTTGTTTGTTATCTTTGAAGACTTGTTTGAAAAGACCACAGTGGTAGTTAAGACCAACACCTTCACCGTTGATGCCAAGTGTTGCCATAGAGTCGATGAAACATGAAGCCAAACGACCCAAACCACCGTTACCAAGAGATGGTTCTGGTTCAACGTCTTCAACTTCGCTGATTGATTTACCAGCAGCAGCCAACTCAGCTTTAACATCTTTGTAGATGCCCAAGTTGATCAAGTTGTTAGACAAAAGTTTACCAATCAAGAACTCAGCTGAGATGTAGTAAACTTTACGTTTGCTATCGTTTTTAGGTTTTGGAGCAGCTGCTTCTTTTACGAATTCCAACAAAAGGTAGTAGATTTCTTCGTTTGAAAGGTCCTTAAGATTTTTGTTTTTTGCTTCAACATATTGTGTAAATGTAGCCATTTTAGTTATTACCTCGATTATATCTTTCTGTAATGTCTGTCAAAAATTCTTTCTTGTCTACAGTGATTTCACCTGGGAGCATACGCCATTTCCAGTTTTCACCAACTGTGTTAGGGAAGTTTGTACGGCTATTTTCAGGTTTATCAAGGATATCCTGCATAGTCGCAATAGCAGTGTTGCTTACTGTAGCAAAGAGTGTGCGAAGAAGAGCACGTGTGATTGGTTCACCTTGACGACGGTTGATGTAAGCATCAGTGTAATCACGTTGCTCTTGCGTCAAGTTGTCGTACCAACCATTGATTACTTCATTATCGTGTGTACCTGTGTAAGCAACTGAATGTTGTGTGTATACGTGAGGAATGTCAATGCTGTTTCCAGTAGTATCGTAGAAACCAAATTGAACAATCTTCATTCCAGGGTAACCACAGTCTGCAAGAAGTTTACGTGTCTTATCATCAATGTTACCAAGGTCTTCGGCAATGATTTTAAGATCACCCAATTCTTCTTTGACCACTTTGAAGAGGTCATAACCAGGTCCAGGAACCCATTCACCATTTTCAGCAGTTTCATCTCCACCAGGAATTTCCCAGAAGTCAGAGAAACCTTTGAAGTGGTCGATACGCAAGTAATCATAAAGTTTGAATGATTCTTGAATACGGAATACCCACCAAGCATAGTTTTCTGCTTTATGTTTATCCCAAGCATAGATTGGGTTACCCCAAAGTTGACCAGTAGCTGAGAAGTTATCTGGTGGAACTCCGGCAATGTAACGTGGTTTACATTCAGCATCTAGTTTGAAGAGGTGTGGTTGTGTCCAAACTTCAACACTATCAGCTGAGATGTAGATTGGCATGTCACCAATGATTTGAATACCATTTTTGTTAGCATAGGCTTTAAGTTCTGCCCATTGGCTAAAGAAGAGGTATTGCACTACTTGGTGGTAAGTGATGACATCAGCAAGTTCTTTGCGAAGTTTTTCAAGAGTTGCTTCATCACGTTTAACCGCTTTTTTATCATCCCAATCTTGAAGGGCTTTGTTATCAAAGTATTCTTTGAAAGCCATGAAGTCAGCATAATCTGCCAACCAGTTAGCATTTTCAGTTTTGAAAGCTTCAAACTTCTTAGCTTCTTTCTTATCTGCCAAGATTGCTTTGACTGCTTTTTCAAGAAGTGGGCGACGTGCTTCATAAACTTTAGCATAGTCGATAAACTCTGGATCTGATCCAAAGTCAGCGCCTTTAACATCAGCTTTAGTTAGAAACTTGTCACGAATAAGGAAATCCAAATCGATGAAGTGTGTGTTCCCCGCTACCGCAGAGAATGATTGATAAGGTGAGTCCCCATAACTTGTTGTAGTAAGTGGCAAGATCTGCCAGTATGTTTGTTTTGTTTCTTTCAAGAAATCAACAAAGTCATAGGCTGCTTGACCGAAAGATCCGATCCCGTAGTCACCTGGAAGTGATGTGATGTGCATCAATACACCGCTTGCTCGTTTGTTCATAAAGTTTACCTCAAATTATTTTTTACACTTATGATTATAATGCAAACGTTTGCACAAGTCAAGAATTTTTAGCAAAAAAATAGAAATTTTTTTATATCTTTTTTAAAAAACATTCGTAAAACAAGCGCTTTCAAGCAATAATGACTTCTAGCTGAGTGATAAAGAAACTCTAGTTTTTTAAGTAGTTATCTAATAATAAAAAAAGTGGTTGGTAACTTAATACCAACCAGGTCAATATAGCATTATTAGACTTTATCTATTTGTGACACTTTCTCTTTCAATGAGTTTAAATGGGATAGTCACTTTCTCTGACTTAGTTTTAGCGTCTTTGAGAAGAGCCAAGAGTCTCAAGACACTTTTCTTTCCAAGTTCTTGAATATTAATGTCAAATGTGGTCAAGAAAGGATGCATGATTTCTGCAAAAGTCGAATTATTGAAAGAAATAATTGCAAAATCTTCAGGAACTCTAAATCCTTGATTGTTTAGCCATTGAATAAGACGAAGGGCGATAAGGTCATCCTTAACAATCAAAGCTGTCGGAGAAAATCTTTCCAATTCTTTCTTTAAATCCTCGATTGTTCGTGCTGAAAAGACAAGTTCAGGTAGGACATCCAAATTTTGTTCTTCTGCTACTTCCTTATACCCTTGATAACGTTCCTGCCCTACTTGTCCAAAAAGATCATCTGTGACAAAACCAATCTTTCGGTGCCCTTTTGTCTGGAGGTAATTTACAGCTTCACGTCCTAATTCCTTATTATCATTATCAATATAGGTTACTTTATTTTCATTATCCACTGCTGCTCCGACCACTACGAAAGGTACTTTTGCTTTTAATAGGTAATCTTTAACAGGATCTTTCTTTTCTGAATAGAGGATTATAAAGCCATCTGCCCGTTTTTGACGATGCATGAGCTCAACTTGTTTAACTAATTCCTCTAGCGTTGCTCCCGTAGCAATACTAACGACCTGAGAATGACAACTAGCTTCTTCATTGATTGCTGTTAGAATCTCCATATAGAAGGGCTGGCTGATATTTTCTCGGTCAGTTAAAGGAGGAAGAACAACCCCTAAACTATGCGTTAAGCCTGTTGCCAACATTTGTGCTGCTGAGTTGGGTACATAACCTAATTCTTCCATAGCTGCTCTTACTTTTAGTTTGGTTTCTTCTGATATCGCAGGGTTATCCTTTAATGTCCTACTTACCGTTGATGGGCTGACACCAGCCTTCTTAGCAACATCCTTAATTGTAGCCATTATATCCCTCTCATTCTCATAAATATTTTTATAGTCGAAAATTATAAGAACAATTATAAACTAAACAGGCGATTTTTGCAATCGTTTGCAAAAAGTTAAAAATTTTTTTATAAAATACTTGACAGATTGTGGAAACGGTTGCGTAATGTTTATCGTAAACTAAATTTCTGGAGGAAATAGAAATGAAAAAATGGCAAAAGGTATTACTTGGTAGTGCTGGATTACTTGTGGCTGGATCGCTCTTGGTAGCTTGTGGTTCAAACTCAAGCAAGAGCTCAAGCTCAGATAGTAAGACTTTGAAACTTTGGGTACCAACTGGTGCTAAGAAATCTTACTCAGATACAGTAGCACAGTTTGAAAAGAAATCTGGTTACAAAGTTGATATGGTTGAAATGGAAGATCCAAATGCTCAAGAAAACTTGACTAAGGACGCTTCTACTGCTGCAGATGTCTTCTCACTTCCACATGACCAACTTGGTAAATTGGTAGACGCTGGAGCTATCCAAGAAATCCCTGAGCAATACTCAAAAGAAATTGCTGAGCAAGATACTGAACAAGCTGCTGTAGGTGCTCAATACAAAGGTAAAACTTACGCCTTCCCATACGGTATCGAAACACAAGTTACATACTACAACAAATCTAAACTTAATGAAGAAGATGTGAAATCATACGAAACAATCACTTCTAAAGCTAAATTTGGTAGCAACTTGAAAGAAGTTAACGCTTATGTAACTGCTCCTCTCTTCCTTTCAGTTGGTGACACACTCTTTGGTCCTAACGGTGAAGATGTGAAAGGTACTAACTGGGGTAACGAAGCTGGTGTGAATGTTCTTAAGTTCATCGCAGCTCAAAAAGACAATAAAGGATTTGTCAATGTCGATTCAGCTAACATGATGGCTAAATTCGAAGATGGTTCTGTTGATGCTTTCCAATCAGGACCATGGGACTACGCTGCAGCTGCTAAAGCTGTTGGTAAAGACAATCTTGGTGTTGCTGTTTACCCAACAGTTAATATCGGTGGTCAAGATGTTCAACAAAAAGCCTTCATGGGTGTTAAACTTTACGCTGTTAACCAAACACCATCTAAAGGTAACGCTGAACGTATCGCTGCTTCTTACCAATTGGCACAAGCTTTGACAAGCAAAGACAGTCAAAACAACCAATTCACTAATGAAGACCGTCACATCATCCCAGCTAACAAAGAAGTTCAAGCTTCTGAAGCTGTTCAAAAGGATGCTCTTGCACAAGCTGTAATCACTATGGGTTCATCTGATCAGTACACAACTGTTATGCCTAAACTTAGTCAAATGTCAGTCTTCTGGACTGAAAGTGCTGCTCTTATGAGTGATGCATATAACGGTAAAATCAAGGAAGACCAATTCCTTACTAAATTACAACAATTTGATAAAGATTTGGCAGCAGCTAAATAAGAATCCTAACTATGAGAAGGTAAAGAGGCAGGTCAGGTTCCTAGCCTCTTTATCTATCACTAATTAAATATTTATCTGAGGAGATATCTATGTCACAAACAATCTACGACACAACTCCTATGCGCCAGGTCTTCAAAGAAGGTACATGGGATGTCAAATTATCCTTTCTGGTAATGGGATTGGCAAACTTGGTCAACAAACAGTTCACCAAGGGCTTGCTCTTCCTCCTTTCTGAGATTGCCTTCTTAGTAGCCTTCGTTATCCAAATTATCCCTGCACTTAAAGGGATGATTACCTTGGGGACTCAAGAACAGGGTGAGGCTATTAAAGAGGTTAATGGGGTTAAGCTTACTGTTCAGGTCGCTGGAGATAACTCTATGCTCTTGTTGATTTTTGGACTTGCATCATTAATCTTCTGTGCAGTTTTCGCTTATATTTACTGGTGTAACCTTAAGAGTGCTCGTCATCTCATGGCTCTCAAACAATCTGGACGTAAAGTTCCTAACTTTGTTGAAGACTTCAAGACCTTGGCCGATGGTCGTTTCCACATGGGACTTATGACTGTCCCATTGATTGGAGTTTTGCTCTTCACAATCTTGCCTTTGATCTACATGATTTGTTTGGCCTTTACTAACTTTGACCACAATCACCCAGCACCTAAATCACTCTTTGACTGGGTTGGTTTCTCAAGTTTTGGTGAAGTTTTACAAGGTCGTATGGCTGGTACTTTCTTCCCACTTTTGACATGGACCTTGATTTGGGCAGTTGCTGCAACAGCAACAACTTTCTTCTTCGGTATTGTCCTTGCTCTCTTGCTCAACACTAAGGGGCTTAAATTCAAGAAAGTATGGCGTACACTCTTTGTTATCACTATCGCCGTTCCACAGTTCGTATCCCTTCTTTTGATGCGTAACTTCCTTAATGACCATGGTCCTTTGAATGGTTTGCTTCAAACCTTGCATCTCACTAATGGACCAATTCCATTCTTGACTGACCCTCTCTGGGCTAAGTTCTCTATTATCTTTGTAAATATGTGGATTGGTATTCCGTTCACAATGTTGGTTGCAACTGGTATCATCATGAACTTGCCAACTGAGCAGATCGAAGCTGCTGAAATTGATGGAGCAAGCAAATTCCAAATCTTCAAGAGCATCACTTTCCCACAAATTCTCTTGATTATGGCACCATCATTGATTCAACAATTCATCGGTAATATCAATAACTTCAACGTTATCTACTTCCTTACTGGTGGTGGACCTACTAACTCTGAATACTATCAAGCGGGTTCAACTGACCTCTTGGTAACTTGGCTCTACAAACTGACTGTTAGCGCTAAAGACTACAACTTGGCATCTGTTATCGGTATCTTGATTTTCGCCATCTCTGCAACATTCAGTCTCTTGGCCTACACAAGATCATCTTCATTCAAGGAAGGGGCTGCTAAATAATGAAACGTAAGAAAAATCTTTACCTAACTGGTACTTATATTCTATTGACAGTTCTAGCTGTTATCTGGTTGATTCCTATTATTTGGATCTTCCTTACAAGTTTTCGTGGTGAAGGAGCTAATGCAGTGCCTTACTTCTTCCCTAAGACTTACACTTTTAATAACTACATTAAACTGTTTACCAGCGATGCTTATCCATTTGGAAAATGGTTCATCAATACCTTCATCGTTGCCACATGTACATGTATCCTCTCAACTTTAATTACCGTAGGTATGGCCTACTCACTTAGCCGTATTAAATTCAAACACAGAAATGGCTTCTTGAAATTGGCACTCGTACTTAACATGTTCCCTGGATTCATGTCAATGATTGCGGTCTACTACATTTTGAAGGCCCTCAATTTGACACAAACCTTGACATCTTTGGTCTTGGTATATTCTGCAGGGGCAGCTCTTGGTTTCTACATTGCTAAAGGTTTCTTTGATACCATTCCTTACTCATTGGATGAATCAGCAATGATTGATGGGGCAACTCGTCTTCAAATCTTCACTAAGATTACCTTGCCACTTTCTAAACCAATCATCGTCTACACTGCCCTCATGGCCTTCATGGGACCTTGGGTAGACTTCATCTTTGCATCTGTTATCCTCGGCGACGTTAAAGATAAATATACGGTTGCCCTTGGACTCTATCAAATGCTTAACCAAGACGCTATCAATGAATGGTTCCTTCCATTTACCGCAGGTGCTATTATCATCGCCATCCCAATCACCCTTCTCTTTATCTTCATGCAAAAATACTATGTTGAAGGTGTAACCGGCGGATCAGTTAAATAATAAAGGATAAATGATATGACAACTCTTAAACTGGATAAAATTTATAAAAAATACCCAAATGCAACTCACTACTCTGTCGAAGATTTCAGTATCGATATCAAAGACAAGGAATTCATCGTTTTCGTAGGTCCTTCAGGATGTGGTAAATCAACAACTCTCCGTATGGTTGCTGGTCTCGAAGAAATCACAGAAGGTAAACTCTATATCGATGGTGAAGTGGTTAATGACAAATCACCAAAAGATCGTGACATTGCCATGGTATTCCAAAACTACGCACTTTACCCTCACATGACTGTTTATGAAAATATGGCCTTTGGTCTTAAACTTCGTAAATATAAAAAAGACGATATCGACAAACGTGTCCGTGAAGCTGCTGCCAGCCTTGGTTTGACAGAGTTCTTAGATCGTAAGCCTGCAGACCTATCTGGTGGTCAACGTCAACGTGTAGCTATGGGACGTGCCATCGTTCGTGATGCTAAAGTCTTCCTCATGGATGAACCTCTCTCAAACTTGGATGCTAAGCTTCGTGTGACCATGCGTGCTGAAATTGCTAAAATTACTCGTAATATTGGCGCAACAACCATCTACGTAACCCACGACCAAACAGAAGCTATGACTCTTGCTGACCGTATCGTTATCATGAGTTCTACTAAAAACCCTGATGGTTCTGGTACTATCGGTCGTATCGAACAAATTGGTACCCCTCAAGAACTTTATAATGAGCCAGCCAATAAATTTGTTGCCGGATTCATCGGAAGTCCTGCTATGAACTTCTTCAATGTCAAAGTTGATGGCAACCGTATCACTAACTCTGAAGGTTTGGATATTGCAATCTCTGAAGGTCAAGCTAAAATCTTGAAAGAAACTGGTTATCAAGGCAAGGAAGTTATCTTTGGTATCCGTCCTGAAGATGTTTCAAGCCGTCCAATCGTTCAAGAAGTCTATCCAGATGCCAATGTAGATGCTGAAGTCGTCGTTTCAGAGCTTCTTGGTGCAGAAACAATGCTCTACCTAAAACTTGGAGAAACTGAGTTTGCTGCCCGTGTTGATGCGCGTGACTTCCATAATCCAGGTGAAAAAGTTAACCTTACTTTCAACGTTGCTAAAGGTCACTTCTTCGACGCTGAAACAGAAAAACGTATCAGTTTGTAAGATAAAAAAATCAGCTCAAGTGGCTGATTTTTTGTTTGGCATGATTAACCTACATTCTAACAGTACTTCCTATCACTCACTAAACATATCTCTTTCAATCTATGATATAATATCCTTTGGCACCTCGACACCGCCTACGAAGGGAGGTGAGTTTGCCTATGATGGATTTACTATTCAAAACTATCATCGGACCTATTGTGGTCGGTGTTATCCTTCGTCTGATCGACAAGTGGTTAAACAAGGATAGATAGTGCTAAAAAAGACCCCGAGCTTATGTGGAAGTTAGCTTGGGGTCTTTTCTTGCCTATGATATAGACTTACTATTCAATACAAGTGTATTATGTCATAAAAGCTTAGAATTGTCAAGAAACTTGAAGGTAACCTTTAGATAGAGATCTTAGTCTTTAGTCTTGTCTTCTTCGTCTTTTTTATCATTATCTGTCTTATTTACGGCTGCTTTAAACTCGGCTAGCATTTTACCGATAGATTGTCCGAGTTCTGGCAAGCGTTTAGGACCAAAGATGAGGAGGGCACCTAGGACGATAATGGTAAGTCCTGGAGCTCCGATATCACGTAGAATTCCCATGAGATCTCCTTTCTATTTATCTTTATATTTTCTTTGTTTACGTTTATAAATGAGCTTACTAAGAGTTACGCTAACTTCATAAAGCAAGATTAAGGGAGCAGTCATAGCTAGGTCACTGATAAAGTCAGCTGGTGTCAGAATGACCGCCAAAACTAAGAGAACAAAGTAAGCATAGCGTCTATAGCGTGTCAGAAATTCTGGTGTCAATATACCTATAGAGGTTAGGAAACTAACAACTACGGGAAGTTCAAAGAGAACTGCTAAAGGCACTGTCGTATGCAGTAAAAAAATAAGGTAGTTTTGTGCTGTAATTTGTGTATCAAAGAGCTCTTCACCTAGTTTTAAAAGCACTTCTAAGATAGCTGGACTAACAAAATAATAACCAAAGGCCAAACCCAATACAAAACAGACAAAAGTTGCTGGAATATAGGCAAAAATGGCACGCGCTTCATTGTCCCTCAAACCAGGTTTCACAAACTGCCAAATCTGGTAGGTGGTAAAAGGCAAAGTGACTGTAAAAGCCATAAGGCTGGCTAAGTTAATGTAAATCCAGAGAATATCGTTAGGTCCTAGAACCAATAAGGGCTTATCAAATCCTCTAGTCAGATAAGCATAGAGCTCTCCGGCAAACAACAGAGTGATACAGAAAACTAGGAAAAAGCAAATCACTACTGCAATAAAACGTCTTCGAAATTCCACCAGATGCTCAACAATGGTCATCTCGTCCTTACTTCTTGCCATGCTGTTTCACCGTTACAAAGGCAATAATAACAATAAAGATAATTTGTGGAATCAAGACTTCCCAGCTTGGATAAATACCAGCCCAATCAATGATTGGGAAACCACTAATCAAATGATTGGACATCATATTAGTCAACTGAAGGGCATGAATGCTGACACCGAGCATCTTGAAGGCCAAGGCATAAATCAACCAGGTCAAAATAAAGAAGATGCGGTGAGGTTTAATATAGTGACTAGCTTTAGTCATAGCAACAGCAATAATAACAAGAACTGCAATGGCTAAAGCAATACCAATCAAGAAATTAGCTGTCGTGATACGTGGAATAATACCAACATAGAAAAGAATGGTCTCGGCACCTTCACGGAAGACAGCCAAGAAACTAAGGGCAAACATGGATACAAAACTTCCAGTAGCCGTCACTGTCTTCATCTGACGGTCCATAAAGTCATTCCACTGTTTAACTGACGACTTGCTGTGGAGCCAGATTCCAATCAGAATCATCATCGCAACTGCAAAGATACCAACGCCACCTTCAATAATTTCACGGTTAGCCCCTGAGGTCACAGCTGGAAAGACAACTTGTAAGATAACAGCTATAACTGCGCTGGCAAGAACACCAGCAATGGCTCCGCCATAAACCCATTTGAGTCCCTTACACATCTTGGCTGCCTTAAGAGTTGTCACAAGGGCCATGACGATAAGGAGGGCTTCGACCCCTTCACGCAAGAGAATCAACATGGCATCAAAGGCATTATAAGAAGCACTGGTATCGATAGCAGATAGGTCTGTAATCAAGGCTTGCAGTTTGTCCTGATAAGCTTTTTCTTTTCCCTTAACCATGATAACGGGAGTTTCACTCTCCACGCGCGTATAGAGACTAGGGTTAGTCGTGCTTACATCACCTTCAATGGTTGGCCAGATAGTGATGAACTTCTTCATAGTTGCCGTAGCCGTTTTTTCATCACCTGCTTGGAATTGACCGAGAGCCTTTTCCAAGAGTTTAATACCATCTTTTAGGGTTAAACTTGAGCTTTTACTATCAAGAGGGACGCCCTTGATAAAGTCATCAATCCCACCCTTGAGATCATCATAGGACGACTGGATGCTGGTGAAATCAGTAGGCTCCGTCTCAATGCTACTGCGCAAAAGTGAAATGGCCGTCTCAATCTTGCCGTAGTAGGCAGTACTGTGGTCACGGACAACAGCTTCATTTCGCGTCCAAGCATTATTCAATTCGCCGTAAGTTTTGCGGGTCGCAGCTAGGTCCTTAGCCGTAATGGCATCCTGTAAGTTCTTGAAATAAGGATTAAGACGGGTCTCAAGTTTTTCCTTTTCCGCATCCAAGTCAACAGGATTTTGCTCTTTCTCAAATTTAAGAAGGGCTGACGAGATAGAGGTTAAGTCCTCTTCTGTCACGTCACCTTTAATATCAAGAGCCTTGCTAACTTTTTTACCAGCCTTGGAATCGTGATTTTCTTTTGTTTCGAAATAAGTCTTAATCTCACCGACTAATTCCTTAGCTTTTGCTTGATCCTTATTTTGAACAGCTGTTGTTGCATCTGTGATTTTGATATAGAGATCACTATAGGATTCAGCAGCAACTGGATAGGTCAAGAATAGAGCCAGAAGTCCAAGCAAAACGAGGAGTTTATTCAAAGAGTGCTTGACCAAGGTAGCCTCCTTTCTCCACGCCTGCAAAGCAAGCAAAGAGCCCACTTCCGATATGGGTGATGTACTCATTCATCTTGTCTACAGCACCAAGATTGGTCTGTATTTTGACAAAACGGTCTGGATCCTTCTGGTAGGCAATGAAAATCAATCCTGCATCAAACTGGCCAGTTCTCTCATCAATACCATCTGAATAAGAGTACGAACGACGTAAGATAGGAAGGTCTACTTCTTTAGCCAAACGCACATGAGAATCGACTGGTAGTTTTGAGAGATCTACTTCGTCAAACTCATCTTTCTTGCCAAAGGGTGCTCCTGATTCCTTATAGCGACCAAAGGTGTTTTCCTGCTCCTGCAAATTGGTACGATCCCAAGTCTCCAAGTGCATCTGTACCAGACGAAGAGCCATATAAGAACCACCCTTCATCCAATCCTTACTATCAGTCCAGACAACCTTGTCGAACTCCTTTTCCGTCGTAACATTGGCAGTACCGTCCTTGAAGCCAAAGAGATTTCGAGGCGTCTCCTTACGGTCTCCGATGGCTGCAAAACCTGATTTACTCCACTTCATGGTGATTTTATTACGACCTTTGCGGATCAGATTTCGAACAGCATGAAAGGCTACCTGTTCATCATCCGCACAGGCTTGAATAACGATATCTCCACCCGTATACTTGTCCTGTAACTGCTCCTTTGGAAATGGAGGCAAATCACGGAAGAGCTTAGGACGTTTAGATTCCAAACCAAGTTTTTTAAGAAAATCAGCCGAGACACCAAAAGTCAGGCTCAAGCGATAGGGGTTGAGTCCCACTGTTTCACCTGTTTCTGTTGGAGGTAAGAGAGCATTAGAACCATCTTTTTTGACCAGCTCTCCTTCGACCAACTTACTACTATAGTCTGTCCAGTCTTTAAAAAGCTGAATCACTTCTTTTTTATCAGTTGTGTGAAGATCTAGCACCACCAAGTAGCAAGCCTTTTGCATAGGAGTTGTAATCCCAGCCTGGTGTTTGCCATAGAAGCTAATATCTTCATCTCCATCATAAGCTTTTTTACTTGAACTATCCTGATTATTGAAAAAAGCAGATGCACCAGAAAGACCAAGCGCTAGCCCAGCCCCTCCAATACCTGCTTTTTTAAGAAATTCACGACGGTCCATTTTTTGATCTAAAAATTTTTCGTCAGTCATTTTTCTTATTTCCCATCTAGAATAACACCCATTTGTGATAATGGTTCACCAAGTTTAGTTACAGCTTCGGCCAATTCCTTAGTATCTGCCTCACTCAAATCTGTATAAGACTTATAGTTTTTCTCATCAGTCATGTGTTTGTCCAAAAGACCATTGACATTCTTGAATTCTGTTTCCAAAGTCTTAACAAGCTTAGCATCTTTCTTTTGGATCAATGGCTTGAAGAGTTCAAAGATTTTTTCTGCTCCTTCAATATTGGCACGGAAATCGTAGAGATCAGTGTGTGAGAAGACTTCTTCTTCACCTGTAATCTTTTGAGTGGCAACTTCGTTCAGAAGGTCTACAGCTCCAGTCAACATGATATCTGGAGTGACTTTAACAGTTGCAATCTTAGCCTTGAGCTCCTTGATATCGTTGACCAATTGATCTGCATAGGCAGCTGTACCATCGGTCGTGTTGTCTTGCCACATGATGCGTTCAATACGGTGGAAACCTGACCAGCCATCTTCTGATTTATTTTCGTCCATGTAATCAACCAAACGGTAGTCGATTTTCACATCAGACTCACCAAAGCTTTCGGCAATTGGTTCTGAACGTTCGTAAGCCATACGAACCAATGGGTATTGTTTCTTAGCTTCTTCAAGATTTCCTGACTTGAGGGTTTCACTGAATCCTTCAGTATCATTCAAAAGCTGATCGATTTCACCTTCAACGAAAGTCTTGTAATCACTTGTGGCCTGCTTCAATTGCTTTTGCTCACTGGCTGTGAGTTTTGAGCTAGATGAGCTAGAATTACTTGAATTACCAGATTTGGCACAAGCCGTCAATAAAAGCCCTGATGCTAAAAGAACAACACCAAGTTTGTTAAGTTTTTTCATGAATGTCTCCTATTTTCAAGATAGTGTTCGACATTTGTCGTTATATATGTGAATCGTTTGTTATTTCGATATGAAAAACGAACGATGATAAGTCAATAATGGTCTCTCATATGTAAGAGAACATATTCTAAACTAACAGAAGGAACCAGCACTGTCAACGGTTTTAGGCTATTTAAGAACTATTCTAAAGAGCAGATAAGAATGATTCTAAATAAAAGAAAAACAACAGGAAATAACCTGTTGTTACTTATTATTTTGTACGACGTTTTCGAAGGAATCCTAGGCTAAGAATACTTAGCAAACCTGTTACAAAGAGTCCACGATTTGTCTTTTCACCAGTAGATGGCAGTTGCTTATCAGTTTGACGACTAGCTTCAGTCTTACCCTGACCATTGCCATGGTTAACAAGCTCAGCATCTCCGACAAGGTCCTCTGGACTTGAGGTCTTGACTCTTGTTTTAGTTACCTCAGTCTCTTTTCCACCAAATGACGCAGTCTTCTCAGAAGGCTTAGCTACTTCCTCAGTTGGTGTCTGAGCATTGGTTAAACGAATAATCGTCGCTGTTAGTGGGTTCAAGGTCAAGATGTGATTGTTGATTGCAACACCTGATAGCTCACTAATTCCAGATAGATTAACTTGATTGCCATCTGCTAAAACCATATAGGATGGACCATTTGTAAGCTTGCTCAAATCAAACTGACGAGCCTTGCTATCCGCATTGACATAGACAAGGTAACGATCCCCATTGGAAGCAACAGTTTGGTATCCTAATACCAAATCTTCTTGAGCAACATTATCCTGACCAGGAACTGTCAATAGTGTCACACGAGCACCCACATCTGCTTTAGATTTGAAATTGAAGGCATCCGTAGACTTACGTAAGGCAATTAACCCTTTGGTAAAGGCACGCGTTTTCGTATTTTCTGGGAAGGCCTGGCTATTAGTCGCCTTAGTCCAGTCAAAATGGTTAACCGCATCACTAGAATCATAAGAATCATGGATGAAGTAAGGATAGTCAAATGGATTGCCCTTTTCATCAACTAAGAGGTGCGACTTGTTCGGCACCTTGTCCTCAGATACAGGATAACGGTAGGCCGGATCACGGAACTGTTTGGTGCGGCCGTATTCCTGACCAGAGTGAATAAATGGTGTTCCCTGAGCAGTCAAGACCATGAGGTTTCCTAGACGCAAGCGACGATGAATTTCAGCATTATTCTCAGGCTTGCTTGGATCCTTCTTGATTGATTGGGCGATGATATCAAAAAGGGTCAAATTATCATGAGCAGCAATATACTGGATAACATCACCTGGAGAATCAGCCTCGAAGTTAGTTGGTTGCGCCTTGATATTATCAAAAACCTTATTAATATCACGTTTTCCACCTGTGATGAAGGCCGGTGTTCCCTCGTTTGGATAACCTGATTTGAGGGTATTTCGAATATCATCTGAAAATACTGCTACGGTATCTGTGTCTTTCATCCAAGACTGATCGGCAGGCTGAACCGGGCTATTTTCATCGCCAGCATAAGTCACCCAACCCTCACCAAGCATAATGAGATTTGGATTAAGGGCGCGTGCAGTATTGTAAGCTTGCTCGATACTTTCAGCATCATGGTCACCCATCATATCAAAGCGGAAACCATCTACTTTATATTCCTTAGTCAAATAAGCAATGGAATCCACCAAGACACGACGGCTCATATAGTGAGTCGTACCTAGACGACCGCCTCCAAAACTCGAACGAGGAGTGCCATCAGCATCCATAAAGTGATAGTAATTTGGCTCAAGGTCTTCAAAAATAGCTGTCTTGGCTGTATGATTATAAACCACATCCAAGATAACACCCATACCATGGGCATGGATAGCTACAACTAAATTCTTGAATTCTTCAATACGTTTAGCCGGATCACTAGGGTTTTCAGAATACATACCCGTCAAAGAGAAATAGTTTTGTGGATCATAGCCCCAGTTGTAGTTACTATCGCTTGATGCATAGGCATCCAAACGCTTCCCATTTTGCAATTCATTAACAAAATAGTAGCTCAATACTGGCAAAAGCTGAATATGGGTAACCCCAAGGTCTTTAAGATAATCCAAACGCTCCGCAAAAGCTGCAAAAGTACCAAACTGGTGCTTCAATTCAGCTGAGATAGCCTTGTCAGAGGTGAAATCTCGGACATGGGCCTCATAAATAATGGCATCTTCTCGAGATTTAAAGTTAGGAATCTTAGCGTAGTCAAGGTCTTTTGGTCCATAATTAGCAGGATCTACAAAGGCAGCCTTGGCAATCTTGTGTTCAGGTCCCTTGTTGGCATCGTCACTATTCCAAGCTGCCAGAGATTTCGCATAAGGATCAAGAACAATTACTGACTGATCACCACGTTTAATGCGGTATTGATAGAAATAACCTGTTAAGTTTTCAAGGCCAAAATCAGTCGCAAGTAGGTCAGCTTGCCAAGTACCTCGAGGCCCTTTGCTTAGAGCGTGTTCAGCCAGCACCTTGTCTTGATTATTCTTATCATAGACAATGATATCTACTTGATTAGCACTTGGTGACCAAAGTGTCACATGTGCCTTAGTACCATTCTCTTCTAGTCGAGCACCCAATTCACCATCATAACTGTAGAGGGCATCCTTTAATTGCCAGCTCTCAGATGTTTTAAAACTATCACTGCCCAAAGTGACCTTATAAGGCAGATTTTCTGCAGCAAAATCACCTGTTAATGTAGCTTTTTTGAGTTTAGCATCCAAGTCAAGCTGTTTAAGAGTTACACTGTTACCATCCTTATCCGTCACCTTAAGGTCTTTGAGAATATCTTCAGATGAGACCTCGTCTAAGTTGGTGAAGCTAAGTTCGATTTGGCTTGGACTAAGCTGCTGAGCCCCAGTCAAACGCACATCCTTGACAAAGTAAGGGTTGGTGTAGACTGTCGGATCAGTATCTCGTACGAAAAGCTGACGAGATTTTTTCAAGTCACTAAATTTATAATCATTTGATTGAATTTTCACATCATCTCCTGTTTTGCTCTCATCTAAGAGTAAAAATCCTATCGATTTTGCCGCTTGTGTTAGTGGAATATCTAAGTAGGCACCATACTTACCATTCGGTTGGAAATTGACACCATCAGGCCAATTGCTTGGAGCGTCCTTAACATCACCCCAATACCAGACAGACTTATTGCTATAGTCACCATCCGTACGGAAATAATTGATACGAACGTGGTCTTGAGGGATAGGTTGATAGCTGTAAACTTGGAAATCCTTGTCAATCCAGGCTTCATTCATTTGAGGGCTAAGAATTTCGACTGCTTTATCCCCTGAAAGGTTCGTTCCAGCGGCATTATTAATCAAGAAGCTAAGTTTTTTAGGTGCTGAAGACAACTTCACATCTAAATAGACACCATAATCATCCTGTTTAGCTTCAGCAAATGAGGTTGCCCCTGTCGGCCAGGCCCCCTTCTGAGATGATGGTGTCTCAACATCATCCCAAGTCCAAAGTCCAAGCGATGCCTTGTCTGGACTTGGCAACTCTTGGAAATGCAAGCGAATAGACCCATCAGCAATAGGATCCTCAGATGCATTCGTAAGAGCTTGACTATTACTAGTACTTACTGTTTTTGGCGTGTTTTCGCTAGTTTCAGTTAGCTTGGGAATCTCAGTACGGCCAGTATTTTCTTCTGGAAGAGAAACTGGCTCATTTTCCTTGGACACCGTGGCATTCTCAGCTGCTACAGGAGCTGTTGGCGTTTCAGTTACTAGTCCACTGGTAGTAAGACTAGGATCAGCTGGTTCTACCTGTGTGCTAGAGTCGGGCGTTGATACTGCTTCATCTGCTTTTACTCCTTGAACTGCAGCAAAGCTCAAAAAAATAGCTCCAATGGTTACAGAAGCCAAACCTAACTTGTACTTGCGAAGGCTATAACGAAGAACTTTTTCATCATTAGCTTGAGTATTTCTTTTCATAGAAACTCCTTTTGTTAACGTTTTCATGTTTTTTAATATACCATTTAGCTTTCATTTATGCAAGCGTTTTCTCTCTTTGAAAATTAAAAAAGAGAGAACCATAAGATTCTCTCAATCTATTAATTATAAATAGAATAGTAACGCTTAATCCCTGCCACAATTGCATTAGCTAAAGTCTCCTGATAAGCAGAGATATTCAAACGGGCTGCTTCTTGAGGATTTGACAAGAAACCTAGTTCAAGAAGGACTGCCGGAGCTGTTGTCTCACGCAAGACTGCAAAGGTTTGACGCTTCACGCCCTGATTCTGAGCACCAGTCGCATTAATCAGGCTAGACTGGATGGCATTGGCCAAGGTATCACTCATGCTCAATCGAGTCGGATTAGCATGGTAGGTTGCATTAATACGTGATGGATATTCTGCATAAGGTTGGTAATAATAAGTCTCAATACCCTGTGCTGCAGAACTTCCTGAAGCATTGATGTGAATACTTACGAAGATATCAGATTCAGAAGCATTGGCTGCATGTGAACGATCCGTCAAATCAACATACGTATCACTTGTACGAGTGGTCACAACTTGATACCCTTCTGCTTCTAGTTTAGCTTTCACGCGGCTTTGGATAGCCAAGGTCAAGCTCTTTTCAGAAATACCAAAGTAAGAAGCACCTGGATCATAGCCACCATGCCCAGCATCGAGATAGACAACCTTATTTAAAACATCGTAATTTCCTCTTGATGCCGAACCGATTTTCTTAGGGGCTACCACATCAGCTGAAGTTGCCCCAAAGCCGATATTCTTCCCTGAAGCATCAACAATATAGCCATGAACGATGTACTTGCCTGAATTCCACTTGTGTTGGCTTGCTGAAATAGTTACTTTATAAGAACCATCATCCTGTTTTGTCGCATTATGCCAAACAAGATCATCCTGACCATTTTGTTCAGACCAGACTGGGATAAGGACACCTGAAA
This sequence comes from Streptococcus salivarius, assembly GCF_002094975.1. Lineage (NCBI taxonomy): Bacteria > Bacillati > Bacillota > Bacilli > Lactobacillales > Streptococcaceae > Streptococcus > Streptococcus salivarius. Next base: position 1,698,596 of record NZ_CP015283.1, read on the forward strand.
TACCACTTGGATTCGTCAGATTGGTGATAAGAACATCAAAGGTTCCACGATTTTTATCATTGTTAGCAATAGTCAAAGTTCCCTGAGTCTTAGTGATATCAAGTGTCACTTGTTTACCACCTAGGCCAATGTATTTACCATCATTGTCAACCAGATAGACATGAGAATTATACAGACCACTATCACCCTTATGGTTGCTTGAACGAACGGTTACCTTATAGTCTCCATTAGCTTGCTTAGCTGCCTTGTACCAGATGATATCATCTTGGCCGTTCTTTTCTGACCAGGTTGGAACTAGGACTTCTTTAAAACCTCGTGGCGCAACCAAGTTTGAAATGACTACATCATAGCTACCAGTAGCATTGTTGAGACCAGTGATAGCAAGGTCGGCTTTAGGTTCTGACAAAGTAACATTTGTTTGTGTGCCTCCCACACCGATTTGTGAACCATCGTTTTGGATATAGTAAAGATGAACATTATAAATACCTGTAGAGTATTTATGGTTAGCCACTTGGACAGTAACCTTATAATTGCCATCTGTTTGACGTGTGGCTTCATACCAGCGAATATCATCTTGGCCATCAACCTCAGACCAGATTGGAACCTGAACTGTACGCACACCCTTAGGACTATAGACATCACTGATGACTACATCAAAAGTTCCTGAATCTTTATTATTTGTAATAGAAATAACACCTGTAGGTTTAGATGGATCATTTCGTTCTACAAAAGCTTTTTGAACAAAGCGTTTTTGACCTCTAGCATCAATGTAAAATACTTGCGCTTCATATCTGCCATTAGCATTCTCATGATCACTAGCTTTCACCGTTACAGTGTAAGAGCCATCTGCTTGTCTGGTCGGTGTATACCATTTGATATCACTCATTCCATTCGCATGTGACCAAAATGGAATTTTAACTTCTTTGTAGCCTTCTAAACCTTTGAGATTTTTGGCAATTATTGTAAATGTTCCATTGTTCTCATTTTTAGATATACTCAAGTTGGCAGATACTGGAACCGTCGGTTGGCCATGAGAATAGTCAGAAAAAGCTTTTTGAACAAAACGTTTTTGACCTCTAGCATCAATGTAAAATACTTGCGCTTCATATCTACCATTAGCATTCTCATGATCACTAGCTTTCACCGTTACAGTGTAAGAGCCATCTGCTTGTCTGGTCGGTGTATACCATTTGATATCACTCATTCCATTTGCATGTGACCAAAATGGAATTTTAACTTCTTTATAGCCTTCTAAACCTTTGAGATTTTTGGCAATTATTGTAAATGTTCCATTGTTCTCATTTTTAGATATACTCAAGTTGGCAGATACTGGAACCGTCGGTTGGCCATGAGAATAGTCAGAAAAAGCTTTTTGAACAAAACGTTTTTGACCTCTAGCATCAATGTAAAATACTTGCGCTTCATATCTACCATTAGCATTCTCATGATCACTAGCTTTCACCGTTACAGTGTAAGAGCCATCTGCTTGTCTGGTCGGTGTATACCATTTGATATCACTCATTCCATTTGCATGTGACCAAAATGGAATTTTAACTTCTTTATAGCCTTCTAAACCTTTGAGATTTTTGGCAATTATTGTAAATGTTCCATTGTTCTCATTTTTAGATATACTCAAGTTGGCAGATACTGGAACCGTCGGTTGGCCATGAGAATAGTCAGAAAAAGCTTTTTGAACAAAACGTTTTTGACCTCTAGCATCAATGTAAAATACTTGCGCTTCATATCTACCATTAGCATTCTCATGATCACTAGCTTTCACCGTTACAGTGTAAGAGCCATCTGCTTGTCTGGTCGGTGTATACCATTTGATATCACTCATTCCATTCGCATGTGACCAAAATGGAATTTTAACTTCTTTATAGCCTTCTAAACCTTTGAGATTTTTGGCAATTATTGTAAATGTTCCATTGTTCTCATTTTTAGATATACTCAAGTTGGCAAATACTGATATTTCCGGCTTCTTACCAATAAAAACTTGAGTTGTTGTTCCACCAACACCAGTTAATTGGCCATCTTTTTGAACATAATAAAGGTGAACATTATAAAGGCCTGTTGAGTTTTTATGAGCTGAAGCTTTAACGTTTACTGTGTAAGTTCCATTATTTTGACGGTTAGCCGTATACCAGATAATGTCATCTTGGCCATTAATTTCTGACCAAATTGGAACAGAGACTGTTTGAACACCATTTGGTGCTTTGACATTAGAGATGACAACATCAAAGCTACCAAGAGTTGGATTGTTATTAACAATAGAAATAGTCCCACTCAAATCGCCTTGAGTTGGATCTGCTTCGACACTGGCATTAGCAGTAAATCGTCCTGTGTAGTCCACGCTTTGGTCAAAGACATGTTTACCTGGCAAGAGATTAGCTGTAGCTGAAAATTGCCATGCACCAGTTTTGGCATTATAGCGCATGTTTTTAGCGCTCGTTGCTGTAAGACTTGACGATGGGTACTGGGCAACCCAGAAATTCTCAATACCAAATTGAGAGGTTGAGACAGGTCCACGGTAGCCTAGATTGTTCTCATCCAACCAGCTGGCACTTGTGTAGAACATCAAGTTGTTGTATCCATGCTTACGCATTTCGTTAACCCAAGCTTGGGTGTTACGGTTGATATTTGGAAGCATATTAGAATCTTCGAAGTCATTAACCATAACAGTACTCTTTGGAAGGTTCAGTTTTTGTGCAGCTTGGATATAGAAACGAGCCTCTGCACGTGCTTCTTCCTCAGTTGTGTATCGAGAAAAATGATAGGTTGATACTTGAAGACCAGCAATTTGAGCATTGCGAACTTGTGATGGTGCTTTAGGGTTGTTGTACCAAGTGTCCTCAGTCAACTTGACAACGACACCACCCACACCTTGACGTGCAAGAGCACGATAGTCATCTACACTGATATCACCATTATGGCTGCTGACATCGATAAAAGTCTTTGGTTGTACCTTAAGCGTTTGCGAAGGAACATCCGTGGAATTCGTCAATTTAGCAGGTGTTGCTACAGCACTGTTTGACGTCTCCGAACTTGTCGCACTTGTAGAAGCTGTTGCACTTTCTGAACTTACAACTGAAGACGTTACTGAAGTTGATGCCGTTGCAGCCTCGGAACTTTGTGAAGCAGGAGACATAGATACCGCTGGAGCACTAGCTTTTGCCACTTCACTCTGATATGATACCTCTTAAGTAGACAAGGTAAATACCTAAAATCTACTTAAGAGGTATTTTTATGTCTAGAAGAGAAAGATTCACCCCATACGAGAAAGAACAAGCTTGTCTCGATTATATTAATGGAAATCGTTCCAGATCTGAAATATGTAACTGTCTCCATATTTCCACAAGGACGATTCAAGATTGGGCCGCCATCTATAAAAAATATGGGATTTTAGGATTCACAAAGAAAACAAAAAACAGTTCCTATTCAAAAGAATTTAAAATGGAACTTGTAGAAAAATGTATTAGTGGTGAGGCTTCATCTATTGATTTAGGTCATCAGTATGATATTTCTTCAGGACTTTTAAGAAAGTGGATTAGGATGTATAATGCCAATATAGAACTTAAGGATTACAATCCAAAACAGGGGGTCTATATGGCAAAAGCAAGACGTAAAACTACTATTGATGAGCGTAAAGAGATTGTCAATTATTGTATTGAACACAATCGCAATTATAAGGAAACGGCGTCACTTTATGATGTTTCTTATAGCCAAGTGTATTCGTGGGTGAAAAAGTATGATAGTGATGGTGAAGAAGGTTTAGTTGACAAAAGGGGTCATCACAAACTAGATGATGAGGTTGATGAATTAGAACGTTTACGAAGAGAAAATGTGCGCTTAAAACGTCAGTTAGAAGAAAAGGATATGGCTGTTGAACTCTTAAAAAAAGTGAAAGAATTCGGAAGGATGTGAGGCTAGGGAAACAGCGCCACGAATCAAAATACTTAGCGATTGAAGACTTCAACACAAATAAAGGGTGGAGCATTAGCTGGATGTGTCATCAGCTCGGCATTACGAGGTCTGCATTTTATAAATGGAAACATAGAATAGTTCCAGAACAAGAACAATTAAACAGCGAAATTGCGGAATTAATTAAAGAATATGACGAACGTTTTTCACACATCTTGGGATACCGAAGAATGACCGATTGGATCAATCATTTCAATCATACGAATTACTCAAGAAAGAGAATTCACCGAATTATGAAAATACTCGATATTCACGCTTTTATCCGTAAGAAAAGGAAAAAATACAAGACTGCCAAGTCTGAAGAAACTGCAGAAAATAAGTTATCAAGAAACTTCTATACGACTGCTCCGAACAAAAAATGGGTAACAGATGTTACAGAGTTTAAGATTCCTAACTCTCATAAGAAACTTTATCTGAGTGCCATACTTGATTTATATGACCGCTATCCTATTGCTTTTGTCATAAGTGGTCGAAATGACAATCGGCTAGTCTTCAAAACATTTGACAAAGCTATTGAAAAAAATCCCACAGCTAAGCCTATATTTCACAGCGATAGAGGGTTTCAATATACCAATAAAAACTTTCAAAAAAAGCTGAAAGATACTGATATGATTCAATCCATGTCAAGAGTAGGCCATTGTATTGATAACGGACCAATAGAAGGTTTTTGGGGAATTATAAAATCGGAAATGTATCAGATGTATGAGATTTCAGATGAGGCCTCCCTCCGATATGCCATCAAAGACTATATCCGATTTTACTGTCAAGAGCGTCCACAAAGCAGATATGACTGTAGAACGCCTTTGGAAGTCAGAAACGCTGCCTTAACATCAGAACATCCTTTGTCATACCCAATCGCTAAGAATAACAAAATTGAAAAGTACAAGTCAAAGTGGTCTGCATAAAAAAACAGCCGTACATTTATTTTGTACGACTGACCTTCAAAAACAGACACTTTTTTAGATATTTAACCTGTCTACTTGACAGGGGGCATATCACTCGTAGCTGCGGGTGCTGAAACAGTTGATTTAGGAGTTACAGGTAAGGCTGCTTCTCCACCAAAAATTTCAGCCGCTGTCGCAGATTGATACTGATTTTCCTCAGTAACAGAAGGAGTTTTGGTCGTCGCCACTTCATCAGCTTGAGCAACCTGAGTTGTGACAGCCAAAAGAACAGCCGCACTGGCATAGTAGATAAAATCTTTCGTTCGCATTTAACTTTCCTTTTGCATTTTTAATATGTCAACCATTTTACCATAGAAAAACTCTAATGGAAAGCTTATTGTTAAAAATTTCTAAATAAAATAAAAATATTATAAAACCTTAAGTACTTATGAACTTACTATTCGTACAACATGAAAACCTTTTAACTATATATTTGAATTACTCTTTGAAAAGCAGGGAAAGAATTATGCTATATCACTAAAGATGAAAATGTGTGACAAAAGAAAAATTCCCGAACTTCCGTCCGAGAATTTTATCAACTTTATTTACGTTTTGGTGGGTTATGGATAGCTTCTCCAAGTACGTCAGCAAAGGCTTCATACATGTTTTCAGAGAAGGTTGGGTGACCGTGGATAGATTGCAAGAGTTCATCGACAGTCAATTCATTTTCCATAATTGTTGACGCTTCGTTAATCAATTCAGCTGCGGCTGGACCGATAATGTGAACACCAAGGATTTCATGGTACTTCGCATCTGCAACGACTTTAACAAAACCTTGAGCTTCATTTGAAGCGATGGCACGTCCGTTACCAGCAAAGCTTGATTTACCAATGAGAACATCACCGTATTTAGCGCGTGCATCTTCTTCAGTAAGACCACACATTGCGACTTCTGGGTGAGTGTAGACAGCTGCTGGTGTGTAGTCAAGGTGAGCCTTACGGACATTGCCACGCATAGCATTTTCAGCTGCAACTTCACCCATACGGTAAGCAGCGTGAGCAAGCATCTTAGTTCCGTTAACATCACCCGGTGCGTAGATTCCTGGGATTGATGTTTCTTGATAAGCATTAACTTTGATACGACCACGGTCAAGTTCAAGGTTAAGATTTTCAAGACCATCCAATTGTGGGACACGACCGATTGAAAGAAGGGCACGATCCGCTACAATCTCTTCACCATTATTAAGTTTAAGGGTCAATTGGTTGTTAGCTTCTACAATCTCAGAAACCCCAACAGATGTCATGATCTTCATACCCTTTTTAGCAAGGATTTTTTGAAGTTCAAGTGATACTTCTTTATCCATAGCAGGAATAATGCGGTCAGCCATCTCAACAACAGTCACTTCTACACCGTATGAGGCATAAACAAGACCAAGCTCGATACCAACGACACCACCACCCATAACTGCAAGTGATTTAGGCAATTCACGCAAGTCAAGGATATCATCTGATGTCATCACAAGTTGTGACTCAATTCCAGGGATATTGATACGAGACACTTTTGATCCAGTCGCAAGGATAATATTACGTCCCTTGATTGTTTCTGAACCAATAGTAACTGTCTTATCTGGATTAACTTGACCAAGACCATTGAAAATAGTGACCTTGTTAGCCTTCAAAAGCCCTTGAACACCACCAGTAAGTGTCTTAACGACAGAGTTCTTAAAGTCAACTGTCTTATCCATATCGATAGTGTAGTTTGTTGACGCTAGGTTGATACCACGACCTGCAGCAATCTTAAGTCCATCAAGGATTTCTGCATTTTTAAGGTAGGTCTTAGTTGGGATACATCCTTTATTCAAACATGTTCCACCAAATTCAGATTTTTCAACGATAGCAACCTTACCACCAAGTTGCGCACCACGAATGGCAGAATAGTAACCAGCAGGACCACCACCGACAACGATAATATCGTACTCATTGTCAACAAGCGGTGCTTTTTCTGCAGTAGCTGCTGGAGCAGCTTGGGCAGGAGCTTTAGGAACTTCAAGACCAGCTGATTCCAACTGAACAGTTGCTTCTGCAACAGGTGCGCTAGCAGCGTTATCAGCCACAACTTCACCTTCTGCTCCAATATAACCAATAACCTCAGTAACTGGTACAGTTTCACCAGCCTGACGCGTAATCTTCAAAAGAACACCAGAATCTTCTGCTTCAAGTTCCATGTTCGTCTTATCTGACATGATTTCAAGGAGAATATCTCCCTCATTAACCACATCACCCTCTTGTTTTTTCCACTCGATGATTTCGCCTTCCTGCATGTCCACACCAAGCTTAGGCATAATAATCTCAAAAGCCATTTATAAGATACCAAGAGCGACCAGAAAGCGACTGAAAATTAGTCGTCTGACACGTCAGCCTGCTGACGTAGACAGACGGTCTATTTCCAAGCTTTACGCTCGGGTTCAGTTATTCCCTCTGGTTCGCCCTCTCCTTTCTATTAAAACTTCAGTTTTTAGATATTTTTTTCTTAAATCAACAATTCCATAGGATTTTCAATCAAATGTTTCAAATCAACCATGAATTTGGCACCATTCATACCATCTACAATACGGTGGTCAATTGTCAAGCATAGACCCATGATTGGACGTACGACAACTTCCCCATCAACAACAACTGGAGTTTGAATCGTTGCTGAAACACCAAGGATAGCTGAGTTTGGTTGGTTGATGATTGGGTTAAATGATTTGGTTCCAAACATTCCCAAGTTAGTAATAGAGAAGGTTGAACCTGACATTTCAGCAGCCTTCAATTTACCAGCCTGAGCTTTCTTGATGACATCCTTAGAGGCCACAACAAACTCAGACAAACTCATCTTATCTGCACCGTGAACGACAGGTACAATCAAGCCATCATCGAGACCAACGGCAATACCGAGATTAACAAATTTGTGTAATTCGATATTTTGCGCATCGTCAATCAAGGATGCATTGAGGTAACGGTGTTCCTCTTTCATAAGGGTACGCACAACTGCCAAACCAATCAAATCAGTGAAGGTTACCTTCATGCCAGTCTTATTCATGATTGGATCAAGGACTTGCTTACGAAGAGCCATTAGGTTAGTCATGTCCACGTCATAGTTAAGGGTGAAGGTTGGTGCAGTCAAGTATGAGTGCGTCATTCCCTTAGAAATCGCCTTACGCATAGCAGACATTGGGATAACTTCCACGCCTTCTGGCAAGACTTTTTCAGGTTTAGCTTCAACCACAGGTGCAGCCGCCGCTTCCTTAACTTGCGCTGGAGCACTGATTGCAAGGATGTCTTCCTTAGTAATCTTACCACCAAAGCCTGTTCCAGATACGCTAGCTAAGTCAATACCAAGGTCCGCTGCAATCTTACGTGCCAGTGGAGTCACCTTAGGTTGAGCACCTTTAAAGTTCTCAACGTCATCAGCATGAACACGACCTTTTGCTCCAGTTCCTGGAACTTGAGTGAGGTCAATACCCAACTCACGCGCCACCTTACGGGCCTTAGGCGTTGCACGTACTTTTCCACCTTCGTGTACGACAGGAGCCTGGGTTGCCACTACAGGTGCTTCTACAGTAGCAACTTCTTCAACTTTTGGAGCAGGTTCAGCAGCTGGTGCGCTAGCTACGTTATCAGCCACCACTTCACCTTCTGCTCCAATATAACCAATAACCTCAGTAACTGGTACAGTTTCACCAGCCTGACGCGTAATCTTCAAAAGGACACCTGAATCCTCTGCTTCAAGTTCCATGTTCGTCTTATCTGACATGATTTCAAGAAGGATATCTCCCTCATTAACCACATCACCCTCTTGTTTCTTCCACTCGATGATTTCGCCTTCCTGCATATCAACACCAAGCTTAGGCATAATAATCTCAAAAGCCATTTATAAGATACCAAGAGCGACCAGAAAGCGACTGAAAATTAGGCGTCTGACACGTCAGCCTGCTGACGTAGACAGACGGTCTATTTTCCGAGCTTTCCACTCGGGTTCAGTTATGCCCTCTGGTTCGCCCTCTCCTTTCTACTTTAAATTATAATTTCCGATACTCCCACAGTGAAAACAAGAAACACATTTTACTAGCGAGAAATATCACTTAACCATCGCTAGAAAGTTAGTTTCCTTTATTGGCCATCTTGATAATTGCAGCCTTAATCTTTTCAACATCTGGAAGAACCGCTTGTTCCAAGACACGCGCATAAGGTACAGGCACATCTTCACTTGCCAAACGTACAATTGGGTGGTCAAGGTAATCAAAAGCTTCACTTTCTGTAACCATAGCAGCAATCTCACCGATGAATCCACCTGTCTTATAAGCATCATTGACCAACATAAGTTTACCAGTCTTCTTAACTGACTCGAAAATCAATTCCTTATCAAGTGGGATAAGCGTGCGTGGGTCAACAACCTCAACATTAATACCTTGTTCAGCCACTTCTTCAGCAGCCTTAAGAGCACGTTCCAACATACGACCATATGTGACAATAGTAAGGTCAGTTCCTTCACGCTTGATTTCACCTTTTCCAAGTGGAATGTAGAAATCAGGGTCTTGTGTCACTTCCTCTTTTTTACCGTAAAGTGCTTTTGGTTCCATGAAGATAACAATGTTATTGTCTTGAATAGCAGATTTCAAAAGACCTTTAGCGTCGTTAGCATTACCTGGAGCAACCACTTTAATCCCTGGAATGTGAGTCAACCATGACTCAAGAGATTGTGAGTGCTGTGCCGCAGAACCAATCCCTGAACCAGAAGCTACACGGAAGGTTACAGGAGTCTTCAAACCACCACCAAACATGTAGTTGTTTTTTGCACCATTATTAACGATAGCGTCAAGGGCAATCGTGATGAAGTCCATGAAAGTCAAGTCAACGATTGGACGAAGACCTGTAATGGCAGACCCAACAGCTGCACCAGCGATAGCTGCTTCTGAAATTGGTGTATCTTTAACACGTTTCTCACCAAACTCTGCCAACATACCAACTGATGTACCGAAGTCACCACCATAGATACCGACATCTTCACCCATAAGGAAGATATTTTCGTCTTTACGCATTTCCTCGCTCATAGCAAGGTTTACTGCCTCACGCAAGGCCATCAATTTTGTTTCACTCATACTTGTATTCCTCAACCTTTCTCTTTAGTCTACCCATACATCTTCAAAGGCAACTGAAAGTTCTGGATCTGGGCTATTTTGGGCGAACTCATAAGCTGCATCAACCTCTGCCTTAACTTGGCTTTGGATAGCATCTAACTCTTCAGCGCTTGCGATATTTTCAGCAACGAGATAGTCACGGTATTTAATAATAGGGTCGTTATTGTTCTTCCACTCGTCAACTTCTTCCTTAGTACGGTAAACACCCGCATCGGCAGTTGAGTGACCGAACCAACGGTAAGATTCTACCTCAACGATAGCAGGACCATTGCCACCACGGACATGCTCAACAGCCTTGCCCATTGTTTCATATACAGCCAAAACATCGTTACCATCTTCACAGTAGAAACCAGGAATGCCATAAGCTTCCGCACGTGTATAAAGGTGAGGTGTATTTGTAGCCTTATGGATATCCATTGAGATACCATAACGGTTATTGATGATAAAGAAGATAACAGGTAATTTCCAAGTAGCTGCCATATTGACTGACTCATGGAATGAACCTTCGTTGGTTGCGCCATCTCCAGAGAATGCCACAACAATGTTTCCTGTTTTTTTGTATTGCTGAGTGAGGGCTGCACCTACGGCAAGAGCGTAACCACCACCAACGATACCATTAGTACCATAGTTACCTTTTTTAAAGTCTGCCAAGTGCATAGAACCACCACGGCCCTTAGAAACACCGGTTGCTTTACCAGCAAGTTCTGCCATCATTTTATTCAAATCCATGTCTTGGGCGATAGATTGTCCGTGACCACGGTGATTTGAAAAGAAGATATCGTCATAGCTCAAGTGTTGAACAGCACCAACGTTGGCTGCTTCCTCACCAACTGAAAAGTGAGTCATCCCTTGAACAAAACCACGACGAACCAATTTATTAATACGTGAATCAAATTCACGAATACGTTCCATTTTAGTGAACATCTCAAGATGTGTCTCTTTAGAAAGTTTTACCATATCGATCTCCTCTATCGAAATTTTTCTATACATCTAGGATAGGTTAAAAAAACTTAATGAGCAAGAAATATGCTTGAAAGATGAAAAGCCTTACAACCTTATCACTTATAGGCAATCCGTATGCTTTTTTTAAGCGCATTATGATATAATTGTATAGATTTTACCCGAATAGGAGAATATTGGACATTGAGTGACGTCATCGTTCACGGGCTTACGGCATGTATAGCTTTTATTTTACAAATTGTTATCTTCAAAGTGACCACACAGAGACCCCTTAGATACTGGATTCTTATTTTAGCAGGTTTAGCAATTTTTGCCTCTAGTTATTTTGGTATTTCCTTTCCAAAATCCGGTTTTATTGGACTTGTACTTCTTCTAGCTAACAAATCTTACAAAAATCTGAGACATACCATTTTGGAGACTTTCTTTATACCTTTCACCTTTGCCTTAATGGTGAGACTGGTCATTTTCCTGATTATTCCAATCTTTTTCCCTTCTGTCCTAGATTATTATTATGCTGGTCCATTTATACTTTTTCTTGCGTTTTTACTATGGTTTGCCCAAAGTGCCCTTCTTCAAGTGGACTACTCTCGAATGATGCAAATTGATAAAGCGAGACCTTGGTACAAATCAACCTCTGTCGCCCTTTGTGGCCTAGCCTTTATCTACTTTGCTTCTGAACTTCTTTCAACAAACATTCACTTTACTATTGCCTTTCTTATTATTACAGCTCTGATTCTATCTGGACAGGTTAATCTCTATAGAAAGGACCTCAGTGCACAAACACAAGAAGCTCAAGAGGAACATTCTCAGCTTCTTCAAAAATCAAGCCAGAACATCAATACTTGGTACCAGAAAAAGACTAGCCAAGAGCTCTTTATCAAGGACGAAGCTGAAAATCTCTACGATATCATCCGTTTCAAACAAAACGAGGAAGCTCAGGAGTTAATTGACTACTTGCTGACTCCGAATCCATTAGATAAGAAGATTGATCATTTTTATCGAGATAAACTTGAAAATATTAAACTTCCTGATTTGCGAGTCATCTTTGAAGCTAAATTCCTAAAGGCAAAAGAATTGGATGTTTGGGTTAGTATGGAGGTCCCAGAACCCATTACCGTTTATCCTATTTATCCTTTAGATTGGGTATATAGCCTTTCAACGATCTTGGATCATGTCATTGTCCAAGCACAAGATAGTGAACAGAAATACCTTAGCTATGCTTATTTTAAAGATGAGGATAGTCAACACTTTGTCGTTGAAAGTTCAAGCACTAAAGAAGATTCTGCCATTACATCTGATTTCTCTGATCCCGAACTAAAACGCGTCAACAGCATCCTATCCACATATCCAAACGTTAACATTGTTTCAAATACACGTGCTGGTATTTACCGCTTACAAATCGAGATTGACATGACAAAAGGAGGTTACAATGATTACTAATATTATCAATCCTCTCTTACAGGCTGTTAGTTTCATTTCTATTTGGTACCTCTACCAGACTATGTCTAAGGTTAAGCCACTGCGAGGACACCTCTTACTTCTATTTTTGTCCTATGTAGCTGCAGCATCCTATTTTAGTCTCGTAAAAATCGTTATAGATCCTCTTTTCTTCCTTGTTGCTGATTTGGCCCTTGTCAAAGAGCGTTCTTTCTATCATCGATTGCTTTACGCTTTTTATCCAACTATCCTTTTTGATATGGCTACACGACTACTTTCAATTGTCATTCTCCCTCACGTCTTACATATCAAAGGTGATATTACCCTCGACACTAACTTACATATCTTGACCTACATCTTAGCTCCATTAATCATTTACCTAATGCTTAAAATCTTCGCTGTAGACCTAAGTCAGATGAGTAGTCTTGACGAGGCTTGGGCTAGACGTAACTGGTTGCGAAGCACTGCCTTCCTTGCTGTCTATTATGTCTTCTTTACTGTTATCCATGGTCTTAACAGCATTCTTCCAACAGCCAATGACCCTAAAAATTTATTTGAAATAATTTTCAAGGTCAATGCTAATAGTTCTGTTATCTTTGTTCTATATATTGCTCTACTACTATGGGATTTTTACAATTGGAACCAGGCTATCCACCAACAATCTATTGATAGGCTGAACAAAGAACGTCATAAATTGTTGGGAACTATGACTAACTACAGCAAATCCTTTATCCAAATTATCACGCAAAAGCAAAAATCCTTCGACCTATTCAAAAAAAATCTCAAGGACGTTTCTCTTGCCTTGGAAAATGAAGATACCGCCAAAGCTACTAGCCTACTTGAAATTTATAAAACGGACAATGCTAGCATTGGTAATCCAGAGACTCAAGAACACTTGGATAAGCTTAGCAATCCAATAATAGCAAGTTTTCTTTCAAATCGTATTTTGGAAATGAGAGCGTCGCATGTCGATATCTCCATTAATATCAGTCCTCAGTTTGGTGAGATTCCTTTACCTGACTTAGATTTATATCAACTGCTCCAAGCTTCGGATAAAGCGATATTTAAACTACTTCGTCCTGACATCAAGGTCAACAGTAGTTACCTCCAACTAGATCACTCGCAACTCCTTGTCGTTGAATTACCAGTTTTGGCTGATAAGGTTAGCAAAGATAAAGAACTGAATGATTTGGTTAAGACTTTGCCAAATGTTGACTATCGTATCGGTTTACATGCAGGTTATCTGACTCAAATAATTGAAATCTTTGAACCTGGTTATTAAGATGATATTGAAAAAGAGCCGGTGGCTCTTTTTTTGTTGCTTTTTATCTCTTCACTCTCAAACTTCCTAGCATTTTTGAACGAAGATAATTCTTCGACATACAAAAAGACACCCAAAATCATATAGACTGAGTGTCTCTACAAATAGTAAACTCCGACTAGTGTAGCTTAGAAGGCACCGCCTCCGCCTCCTCCGCCACCACCAGAGAAGCCACCGCCTCCAAAGCCGCCACTACCACTGTTCGAATTGATAGAGAAGCTACTTACGCTATCTGAGGCAGAAACGTAAGATTCTAGATAATTGACATTATTCATCATGATAAACGGTGCTGCTGAATAAGTAAACTCATCTAGAGATGGATTGCTGAGGTGGATGTTGTAACGTTTTAACACATCACTAACTTTTTTCGCCTGTCCATAGAGTGTCGCATAAACCAAGATACGATTCCAAAGGATAACAGATTCTAGTTCGGATTCTTTAAAACTAGGAATACTCTTAATCATATTTTTAAAGCTATGCCACTGGTAATAGGTTGAAATTTGAGTTGCATCAAGACATCTCTGACGACGTCTTTTCACTAAGTACCAGAATAAAATGGTAACTCCTGCTATAGGTAGAAGACCAAGAATATAGTAAAAACCTAGTCCTGATCCAAAGGCAGCAAATAAGAACAAGGTTGAAAGAATACAAAGCACCATTGAAAGTACCAAAGCTGCTACTCCCAATATGTTAAATGTCTTTTCTTTCGGACTAAAATCTCTATAAATTTTAGGAAGTCCAAGCGCAAATTCCTCTTTTTCTACGCCTTTTGCTACTTGATAGCCGTCATTAGTGAATTGATATTTGACACGTTTTCCTTGGGAACGTATTGCTTCACGCTCATAGCTTGTTCTAGCACTCTTAAATTGTTTTTCTAAGCCATCTTTATCAAGATAATAGCGCGAGAACATTTCCGTATCTCTAATTTCCATGCGACCATCAAACAACATATCCAAGAAAGACACTTCAAATGAAGAGAGCACCTCCTTTTCAATACGTGTCAGAATATTACTATCACCTTCTTGTCTATAGGTGAGATGACCTCTATCAATCAAATCAAGGATGGTAGCTTGTACCATATATTTAAACTTCAGAGGACCCGTTTCTTCTTTTAGACCTGTTTTGTCGAACGACTGATTATAAACATTCTTGGCTAGGACCAAAGGTGCTAAATTTTGAGGGGCTTCATAAAGACGGGCATCTCGAGGGAAAGAAGGCATCCTAGTGCTATAAAGAACAATGAGGTAACAGAAAATACCAATAAGAACAAAGCTTAAGATCACAAGTGGTAAGATGACATAAAAAATGCGTCGAAAGTTTTCTTTAGATTTCTTGATATCTGCTTCTTTTTTTAGAAAGTCTGCCTTATTCGTCTTATTTAATAAGTAAGCCTGATTATTTTCTCGTAAAGCACTGGTCATCGGCCAGTAGGCGTGTAATTCCAATTTACCTGATGCTGGTAAATTGTCTACATGAACCTGATAACCTGTAGAAGTACGCTTAACCTGTGGGTCTTTTCCAAAATAGCCAGCGTGAGCGTAAAGCTCTCCTTGACTTGCATCCAGACCATCAACTGTGAAGTCAACTTGTCCAAATCCTTTATCCCAATCAGAAATAGGAAACCAATTTAAAACTGCAATATCTGAATATAGATTCAATAGGTGTTGGATCTGCCAAGTAACTTTGAGGACAACCCTATCACCATCTGAACCTGAATTATAAACTTTGAGTTTAACACCTTCATAGGAGTCTGTTTTTTCAACTGTAATATCTGTTTTTTCTTTCCCATTTACAGTTGCTGAAACCTTGGGATCATCCATAATAGAATAACCACCAATTTTCCCCAAGGTTACATACTGACCTTTATAATCACTATCAAAATCATAAGTCACTTCCTGAGTAAATGTCGCATTACCATCATCATGAATTGAAAGATGACCAACATAGGAAGGGAGACTATACTCTACCTCATCAGCTTTGACGTGATGCAAAGACAATGGCAGAAAACAGACTAACAAAACAGTTAAAGTAACATATTTAACAAGACCTTTCAGTATCTTTTTCATCATTTTGCTCCTTCAAAGATTAAAAAAGCAGGTGCAACACCAAGTGTCTCGATGTGCCCTGCTCTGATCCCTTATTTAGGCTTGATAAACAATCTCACCGTCACAGATAGTGTATTTAACACTGCCAGTAAGCTCTTCGCCTACAAATGGTGAATTAGCCGCCTTAGACTTAAAGTCTGCTGTGACCTGACGTTTTTCCTTGTCCGCAAAGATTACAAGGTCAGCTGGTCCATTTTCAGCCAAATAACCGGCATCGAAGCCATAAAGATCAGATGGGTTGCTAGTCATTACTTTCAAGAGTTCCGTCAAACTTAAGTGACCTGCTTCAACCAAGTAGGTCAATCCAAGAGATAGAGATGTTTCAAGACCAGTCATTCCTGATGGTGCTTTAGTCACATCATCGACATTCTTTTCATCGGCATGGTGTGGCGCGTGGTCTGTGGCAATAACTGAGATAACTCCAGATTTCAACCCTTCGATAACGGCCTGACGGTCAGATTCCAAACGAAGTGGTGGGTTCATCTTGGCATTAGCACCTTTTGAGAGCAAGAGGTCTTCAGTCTTAGAGAAATGCTGCGGTGCCACTTCGGCAGTAACTTGCGCTCCAAGTTTTTGGGCAAATTCAACCACTTTTACAGATTCAGCTTTTGACAAGTGTTGAATATGAACATGTGCTTGTGTATCATAAGCAATCATGACATCACGCGCAATCATACTGTACTCAGCTACACCAGTTGCCCCACAAATATGGAATTCTTTTTTAGCAATATTTTCATTGAAACCGAGAATACCATTTAGATCAGGATCCTCCTCGTGAAGGCTGATAAAGGTATTATTTTCTTTAGCAAGTTCCATGGCTTTTTTGACAATACCAGCATTGGTCAATGGAATACCATCATCTGAGAATCCGACAGCACCAACCTCAAGCAAGCCCTTGAAATCAGTGATGTTTTCACCATCAAAGTTCTTTGTAATAGTCGCAACAGACTTAACATGGATATTTTCCTTAGCTGCTGAAGTCAAGACCTCCTCCAAGGTTTCCTTGTCTGAAATCGTTGGATTAGTGTTAGCCATCATAACAACTGTTGTAAAACCACCTGCAGCCGCTGCTAAGGCACCAGTATGAATGTCTTCTTTGTGGGTTTGACCTGGCTCACGGAAATGAACATGGATATCTACCAAACCAGGAGCAACCACAAGACCAGTCGCATCGATGACTTGAGCATCTCCAGCTTCGATGTTTTCCGCAATCTTAACGACTTTTTTACCATCAACAAGAACATCAGCTTGCGTATCCAAACCAGACTTAGGGTCTACAACACGACCATTTTTAATCAGTAACATAATCTTCCAACTTTCTATTTTACTTCAACCAATCAATTGGGGATTGGCCTTGAGATACAAGGTAAGCATTGGCTTTTGAAAAAGGCCTGCTGCCAAAAAAACCACGATAGGCCGACAAGGGACTCGGATGGGCACTCTCAATAATGGCATGCTTTGGATTGGTAACCAGAGCTTTCTTCTTACGAGCATAGCCACCCCAAAGTATAAAGACAACAGGAGTATCCTTTTGATTGAGAACCTTAATCACAGCATCTGTAAAAGGTTCCCAAACCTGACCGGCGTGCCCATTTGCTTGACCAGCTGGAACTGTCAGACAGGCATTAAGCAAAAGCACCCCTTGCTCAGCCCATGAAGTTAAATCATGAAAGGGTCTAGGACCCAAATCTTCCTCTAACTCCTTAAGAATATTTTTTAAAGACGGAGGAGCAGGAAGGCTATCAGGTACTGAGAAGGATAGTCCTTGTGCTTGATGAGGCCCATGATAAGGGTCCTGACCAAGAATTACCACCCGCACTTCTTCAAATGGGGTCTCCAACAAGGCATTAAAAACCTTGTCACGTGGCGGATAAACCGTTCCCTGACTATAAACCTGATCCATAAACTGATTTATCTTTGAAAAATAATGATCTGGCAGTTCCTCTTTCAGAAGCTTGTGCCATGTCGAATGTTCCATAAAAACCTCTTTTTAGACTGTTTTACACCCTAAATTATACCATAATTTGTAGGGAATATTCGGAAAATACTGAAAAAGCATCCTGAATAGGAAGCATTTTCTACAAAGTTTTAAAAATGAATGATTCCACAAGTTTAAAGGGCTTACAACCTTTAACTCGTTATAGTTTTATGTTATAATTTAAACTTGTATTTTAACAGAAAAGGTAATCCTATGACTACGTATGAAAATTTAAGAGCAGCCAGACGAGGTCCTATTGTCAGCATTGCTGCCTACGTTCTTCTTACCATTGCAAAGCTTCTAGCTGGACACTTTTTAAACTCTAGCTCTTTGATCGCCGATGGTTTCAATAACTTGTCAGATATTTTGGGGAACGTGGCCCTACTCATTGGATTGCACCTAGCTAGTCAACCAGCTGATGCAGATCATAGGTTTGGTCATTGGAAGATTGAAGACTTATCAAGTCTAGTCACTTCCTTTATCATGTTCGTGGTAGGTTTCCAGGTCCTGATTCAAACTGTCCGAAAGATTTTTCTAAGAGAGGAAACTGTGGTTGATCCACTTGGTGCCACTGTTGGTATCCTGTCTGCTATCGTCATGTGTGGCGTTTACTTTTACAATAAAAGACTTGCTAAAAAGCTAAAATCTAGTGCTTTGATTGCTGCTGCCAAGGACAATCTCTCCGATGCTGTAACTTCTATTGGTACCTCAATCGCTATCGTTGCAGCATCCTTCAACCTTACGATTATTGACTATATTACTGCTATTATCATTACCTTCTTCATCCTAAAGACAGCCTATGATATCTTCATGGAAGCAACCTTTAGTTTGTCAGACGGTTTCGACGAGAGAAATCTCAAGGCCTATGAAAAAGCCATTCTTGAGATTCCAAAAGTCACTAAGGTTAAGAAACAACGTGGCCGTTCTTATGGTAGCAACGTCTATCTTGATATTGTGGTTGAGATGAATCCTGACCTCTCTGTTTACGAGAGTCATGCCATCACTGAACAAATTGAAGAGGTCCTCAGCAAGCGTTTCTCTGTCTATGACACTGATGTCCACGTAGAGCCCGCTGCTATTCCCGAAGACGAAATTTATGGCAATGTCCTTCACAAACTCTCTCGCAATGAAAAGATTATTCTGTCAAAAATTCCTGACTATGAAAATCTCTTGGCACCTGACTTCTACTTAATCGATGAAAATGGTCATCATCATACTCGTGAAGAAGTCATTGCTAATCAACAACCACTTCTCAATAACTTTGACAGCTTCAAGATGACATCTGTTAGTCAAAAAACGAAATTAATTAGTTATGAGTTGGGAGGAAATTTTCACACTAGTATCTGGCGTCGAAATGAAACCTGGTTCATGATTTACCACCAAGTAACAACGATAAAAGACGAAAAGTAACGAGCAAGTAAGCTCGTTTTTTTCTGTTTCCAACTATAATTTGTGTAACATTCATACGAATCTAAAAATTACATTAAAATACCGAATGTTGGGAAAACTCTAACTTTTATATGTTATAATTAAGGTGTTTGTCACTACTGAATTTAGGGTTTTGACAGGCAAATGTTATTAATAGATAGAAATAATAGGTTCTGCCAGCTACAGAACCCCATAGATATTAAAGGAGACACATTGTGAAAAAGAAAATTGTTGCCGTCCTTTTAGCAGCTTGTCTAGCCCTAGCACCGAGTTTGTCTAGTGCAGATGAATTGATGGATATCACACGCGCTGCTGGTTATACTGAAGCCACTGAGGCCTATCGTCCCAAATCAACCCTCTTAATTGATGGCAATACCGGAGATGTCCTCTGGGAAGAAAATGCTGACGAGGTGCGTGACCCTGCTTCTATGTCTAAGGCCATGACACTTTATTTGGTCTTTGAAGCTATGTCTAAAGGAGAAATTTCTGAAGATACTGTTATCACAGCTACTCCAACCGACCAAGCTATTGCCGATATTTACGAAATTTCCAACAACAAGATTGTTGCGGGTGTTGATTACACCGTTTCAGAACTCATCACTATGACGGCGGTACCTTCCTCTAATGTTACAACCGTGATGCTAGCCAACTACTTGACCAATAATGATCCTGATAAATGGCTAGACATGATGAATGAAAAATCTAAAGAACTTGGGATGACCAATACCAAATGGTTTAACGCTTCTGGCGCCGTTGCTGTTGCCTTCAAAGGTTACTACAGTCCTCAACGTTATGATAACAACCAAACCAACCAAACAACTGCGCGTGATTTGGCTATCATGACCTATAACTTCATCAAGAAATACCCAGAAATTCTTAAGTACACAAGCAAACCTGTTGTCACAGTTAAAAAGGGAACACCTTACGAGGAAACCTTCGAAACTTACAACTACTCTATTCCAGGTGCCAAATACGGAATTGATGGGGTTGATGGAT
This sequence comes from Streptococcus salivarius, assembly GCF_002094975.1. Classification (NCBI taxonomy): domain Bacteria; kingdom Bacillati; phylum Bacillota; class Bacilli; order Lactobacillales; family Streptococcaceae; genus Streptococcus; species Streptococcus salivarius. Next base: position 1,718,865 of record NZ_CP015283.1, read on the forward strand.
TGAAGACAGGATCAAGCCCAGAAGGTGCCTTCAACTATATTGATACCATCAAGCGTGGTGATCAACGTATGATTGCTGTCATCATGGGTTCTGGTGATTGGTCTGACCAAACAGGTGAAGAAATCCGCCATACCTTTGGTAATGCTCTCGTTGAGAAAATGTATAAAGACTTCTCTTACAAGAAAGTTCTTAGCAAGGGTGAACAAGAAATCGACGGTAAAAAATACAATGTCGAAAAAGATGTCTACGCCACAGTCAAAAAAGGCAAAGACCCTAAAATCTCTGTTAAAGATGATCACATTGTCATTGATAATGGTCTGAAGACAGTATCACCTAAGATCAAGGCTACTTCTGTTAAGGCAACTAAAGTTAAGGGATGGTTCGATTTTGGAAGTAACCCAAAAGATAAAAAGGCTACTAAAGCAACAAATAATGGTCAACTCCCAGTTTATTTCTGGTTGCTATGCCTTATCCCAGTTGGTCTCATCTACTTGATTTACCTTAATGAAAAAGGACGTCGTCAAAAAGTCAAAGAACGTCGTCAAGCAAGACAAATCAATAAATAAAAGAAAGCGTGTCCATGACACGTTTTTTTATACTCTATTCAAGGAAGTCCCCCAAGAATACTGATAAAACCACCCAAAACTATGCTATAATAGACGAGTATGACTTTTTTTACAAACAAATAACAAAAATAGATTAAAGGATGCTTTTTGAAAGAGCATAAAAACGTTGTTACTAAGGAGATTATTTTGAAAAAGAAATTGTTAGGGCTCTTCATGGTAGCTAGTTTGGCTTTAGCTCCCAGTCTGTCGTCCGCTGACCAACTAGTAGATATAGCACAAAAAGCGGGCTACAAAGAAGCGACTGAAACCTATCGACCTAAATCATCACTTTTGATTGATGCCAATACTGGTGATATCCTTTGGCAAGATAACATTGATGAAGTACGTGATCCCGCTTCCATGAGTAAGGCCATGTCTCTCTACTTGGTTTTTGATGCTTTGTCAAAGGGAGAAATCAAAGAAGATACCGTGATTACAGCCAAGCCAACCGATGAGGCTATTGCTAATATCTACGAAATCTCAAACAACAAGATTGTTTCCGGAGTTAAATACACGGTTTCAGAACTTATCACTATGACAGCTGTTCCCTCTTCTAATGCGGCGACAGTCATGCTTGCCAACTATCTCAGTGATAATGATCCTGACAAGTGGATTGATCGCATGAACGAAAAGTCTAAAGAGCTCGGCATGACAAACACTAAATGGTATAATGCCTCTGGAGCTGGTGCGGCATCTTACAAAGGCTACTACACGCCTAAACGTTATGATAATAACCACTCTAACCAGACGACAGCTCGTGATTTGTCTATCATGGCTTATAACCTTATCAAACATCACCCTGAAATCCTCAAATACACTAGCCAACAGACAGTAACTGTTAAAAAAGGAACACCATACGAGGAAACCTTTGAAAATTACAACTACTCCTTGCCTGGTGCTGATTATGGCCTCAAAGGAGTCGATGGCTTAAAAACAGGCTCAAGTCCTCGTGGAGACTACAACTACATCTCCACATGTAAGCGTGGTAATCAGCGTGTCATTTCAGTTATCCTAGGCGTTGGAAATTGGGAAGACGAAAGTAGCGAAAAAATCCGCCATGCCTTCGGTAACTCCCTCATTGAGAAAATGTTTAAAGACTACTCCTACAAGAAAGTCCTAAGCAAGGGCAAACAAAAGATTGATGGTAAAAAATACGATGTCCAAAAAGATGTCTATGCCACAGTCAAAAAAGGACAAGAGCCTAAGATTAGTGTTAAGGATGATTATGTCCTTGTCGATAATGGCTTAAAAACAGTGTCACCTAAGATTAAAGCAAGTACTGTCAAGGCAACTAAAACTGGCTTCTTTCTCTTTTCAGGAGGTCAAAAAGAGAAACAAACAAGCAATAAGCAAAACTTTATCAAACATTTTGCCTTGTTCTGCTTCCTCTTATTACCGCTTTATGTTGTCTACTTGATTTATATCAATGAGAAAAAACGTCGTCAAAAAGTCAAAGAACGCCGTCAAGCTCGACAAATGAATAACTAAAAGAACGTGCTCAACCGAGCACGTTTTTAGTTGTCTCCAAGAAATGTTTTGAGATGAGACATCTCATTTCGCATTTGTTCCAAACCCTCTTGATAGATGGCCTCAAACTTTTCAGGATCCTTCTCCAATCGACCAACTTCAAGCGCATGCGCTGGACGAATGGCATAAAGATTGCCAGTTTTTTCCAAAGCCTCAATCTTTTCAATACTCTTATTGTAGTGGATATGGCGATTTGATGCCACATCAACGAATTCAGGATATTTGCAGTAAAAGAGCTTGTAGATCCGCTTACTCGTTTTAGATGGCTCTTTACGGTAGCCCTTAGGACGCGTCAGAACGACAATGAGTTTGTCAAAGCCCAAATTTTCCATAAAATCAATGGGAAGACTATCAGACAGTCCACCATCCATGTAGCGTTTACCCTTGTACTCGACAATTTCAGAAACCAAAGGTAGGGCGGAACTTGCACGAAGAGCTTCCATCTGCTCAAAGACATGGTCAATCTTGATATAGTCTGGTTTGCCGGTCTCAATATCTGTAGTAACCACATAGAAGGGAACGCCCGAATCAGCAAAGGCCTCCTGATCAAAAACGTCTAACTCCATTGGAACCTTATAATAGGAGAACTCCTTATTAACGAAGTTACCGGTCGTCAGCCATGACCAGAAACTCATGTAGCGACGGTCTCCCATGAATCGTTTGTTGTAGCGAAGGGCTCTTTTGGGCTGGTTAGAAAGGTAATTAACACCAAAAAGCGCTCCAGCTGATACTGATACAACGCCGTCTACTTTGATTCCAGCTTCTAAAAAAGCATCTAAAACACCAGCAGTGTATAAGCCACGCATGCCTCCGCCTTCAAGGACTAAGCCTACCTTCATTCTAAAATCTCCTTCTTGATTGGTTCTGCTAGGACTTGATAACCTTGTGGACTCAAGTGTAAACCATCCGTTGTGTAAGTGTCATTTAACTGTTCTTGGGCATCTGTCAGGTAATCATAAAGATCAACATAGGTCACACCAGGTAGAACAGCTAATTGTTGATTCAGTTCACGGACAGTTGCATTATTTCGAATCTTAACCTTAGAAGCATATTGTGATTTTTCACTAACTGGAAAAACACTCAGCAAATAGACCTCAGTAAGGAGAGATTCCTGACGAACTGTCATGATAATATCGGAAATACGATTGACAATATCTCGAATGGGGTAACCCCTTCCGATGTCGTTAATACCAATCAAGAGTACCAATTTACTGGGTTCCAAATCTAAAACTTGCTCTTTAAGGTGTTCTAAAAGCCAAACTGAGTCTGTTCCTGCAATCCCACGGTTTATCAAGGGAAAATCTCGACCCAAATATTTTTTCAACGCAAAAAACTCCGTGATGGAGTCCCCTGCAAAAACAATTTGGCCTTTGTCTAACTTCTGATTTTCATTCACAAATTTGGCTAAACGCTCTTCTTGATAGGCCACAAGCTCGGGCCTAGTTGTTTCAATCATACTTCATCCTTTTTTCTTAAATATTATACGCACTACCGTGATTAAAGCTAGAAAAGTTCCAAGTCCAAGAAATAGCCAGGCAAGATTTTCAAAACCTGATTTATTGGCCAAAAGGGCACCGGAAAGTAGAAATCCCAATGTCAGCAAGGCTAAAACCAGATTATTTAAAACTTTCTCAAAGACTTTAATTCGACCTGAAAAGTTGATAAAATCATGGTTTACCACAATTCGTCCGTTTAAAATCTGCTCCAAGAGCTGATGCAGGCGACGCGGAATATTTTTTCCATTGCGAATCAGATAAAAGAGTTCAATCAAGATACTCTCTTTATTCAGGGCCTGCTTAAGCATGTCAGGGCCCATATTTTCTAGGAAATAATCCTTGGCCAGAGTCATCAAATCCATATTTGGGGCTAACTCTCGGAAAATACCTTCAATTTGAAGCGAAGCCTTCTCCAAAATGGTAATTTGAGAGGAAGCCTTAAGATGATTCTTCTGGAAAATAGCCAGTAGATCCTCTAGCAAATCTGTCATGGATAGACTTCCCAAGTCAACACCAGAATAACGACCCAGCATCTGCTCGACATCCTGACTTAGAACCGCACGGTTTAGAGCATTATCAAACTGGGTAACTGACAAGATAGCCTTAGTCATGCCGTCAACATCCTGAGCAGTAAAACTATATAGGATGTCATTTAAGGACGCACGCATCCCCACTTCCAACTCACCCATAATGCCAAAGTCAATGAAACAAATCTTGCCATCACGTACCAAGAGATTTCCAGGATGAGGATCACCATGAAAATAGCCGTCTTTGAAAACCTGCTTGATAAATGACAACATTAGTTTCTTACCCACGTCTTCCAGGTCATAGCCAGCCTCAAGCAGTTGACTGTAGTCATTAAGTGGAATCCCATCGATGTACTCTTCGACTATGAGGTGTGGCGTCGTGAAGGTATCATAAACCTTTGGGACACCTAGACAAGCAACAGCCCTGTTATTTGCCTTAAAACGCTTCATGGCCTCTGCTTCATTTCTGAAATCAAGTTCCTTAATTAGGGTTTCTCGCAGATTTTCCAAAACCTCCTGAACATCGACCATAGGTATAAAGTGCTTTGGAATATGGCGTGCAAGCTTAATGAGAAGCTGAATATCTTCCTTAACGACCTCATCAATACCAGGTCGCTGAATTTTTACAATCACTTCCTGACCAGACAACAATCTAGCCCTATGGGTCTGAGCTACAGAACCAGAAGCCAAGGGCTCTTCCGAGAAATCAAGGAAACTGTCAGAAAGCCCACTGGGTAATTCTCGCCTAATGGCAGTCATGACTTCCTCTTTATTCAAGGGAGGAACTGAGCTCTGGAGTTTTGATAATTCTCTGATATAGGCCTCTGGCAAAAGGTCAGAGCGTGTGGATAGGATTTGACCAATTTTAACAAAACTAGGTCCCAATTGCTCAAAGGCTTGGCGTAGCTTGACAGGTGTTGTCTGTTGGTCTTGAGGAAGGTGTTTTTCACGATAAGAAAGGAGACCAACTGACGAGAAAACCTTCAACACATGTCTCAATCGTTTACTTGCCATTTTAGTCTCCTTACATTTTATTTATTTTGACTGAGCAAAGCGTCAAGTTTTTCTTCAAGACGTTTCACGTCATCCTTAGTCGCATACTCAACTGAAGATTTCTTAGCATCAAGTTTATTCAAAAATTCTTGAGCTTCTTCCTTACTTTGACGTTTGAGCTCTTGTTCTAGTTCCTTACCTTCTTCAACAGTCAAGCGCCCCTTTTCAACCAACTCTTTGACAAAACTATCAGCTTTATCTACTGTCATAGCAGTCAATCCGATTCCAGCCAAGAGAACTTTTTTCAAATCATTCATTATCGTTACCTCCATCTAAGTAGGAAAAGCAAAGAAATAGACTAGCTACTTCTTCAGAAAATATAAGAACGTTTTCACACTTTTATTCTACCACTTTTTCAGAAAATGTGTTAATTAACATAAATTGCATTCTGTAGTAGTTTAATACTCGATATGCAAATATATTCGCCGAAATACTTATTTATCAATGTTGTACCCAAATACTAAATAAGAATCTCGAGCTTTTGCTGAGATTCTTAACGATTTTCTATTTGTAAAGAGCTTCACCATTACTTTCGATAACAGACTTATACCAAGCTAATGATTTTTTCTTATAACGAGCCAAGCTACCACTACCATCATCATTACGATCAACGTAGATGAAGCCATAACGCTTACTGAGTTCAGCCGTTGAAGCTGAGACCAAATCAATTGGTCCCCAAGTCGTATAGCCCCAAAGCTCCACACCATCTTGAAGAGCTTCACCTACTTGAATCAAGTGTTTTTGAAGGTAATCAATACGATAATCATCTTCAACTGTTGGACCATCAGGACCATCAACAAGGACATCCTTAGCACCCAAACCATTTTCGACGATAAACAATGGCAATTGATAACGATCATAGAAGTCATTCAAAACTAAACGAAGACCGATTGGATCGATAGCCCAACCCCACTCAGATTTCTCAAGGTAGGGATTTTCAACACCACCCATAATATTTCCTTTACCAATCGTATAGTCTTCTGGATTATATGCGGTTGCCACAGACATATAATAAGAGAATGAAATGAAATCAACAGTATTTTTCAAGATTTCTTCATCTTCAGGAGAGAATTGTATTTCAATACCATTATCTTTAAAATAGCGTTTAATATAGTTTGGATATTTCCCACGCGCATGGATATCTGAGAAGAGATAGTTTTGATTTTCAAACTCGTGAACAGCCAACTGATCCAAAGGATTAGCTGTCATACCATAGGCAGGCATGGCAAGAACCATACAACCAATCTTAAAATCAGGGTTGATGTCATGTCCGATCTTGGTTGCTGAAGCTGATGCGACTAATTCATGGTGGACTGCTTGGTAAAGATCCTGTTTAGAGAGCTCTTCCATAGGTGTCGCAATACCACCTGACATGAAAGGTGCATGTAGAACAGAGTTCACTTCATTAAAGGTCAACCAATATTTGACCTTATCTTTATAGCGTGTGAAGACTGTACGGACATAGTTTTCATAAAAACCAATCAATTTACGATTTGTCCATCCATTGTATTCACGTGCTAAGTTTAGAGGTGTTTCATAGTGAGACAAGGTTACAAGCGGTTCAATGCCATACTTAGCCAATTCATCAAAGACTTTATCATAGAAGTCTAGACCAGCTTCATTTGGCTCAGCATCATCACCATTTGGGAAAATACGAGACCATGCAATTGACATACGAAAGACCTTGAAGCCCATCTCTGCAAAAAGTGCTATGTCCTCTTTATAACGGTGATAGAAATCTATACCTTCTAGCTTTAGATTATCTGGTGTTGGGTGGTCTGTGATCAAAGGATTCAAAGACCCAGGTTCAAGTGGAACACCGCCCTTTGGCGTCACATCCTGCACAGACAATCCTTTGCCATCTAAGTTATAAGCACCTTCAAATTGGTTGGCAGCTGTTGCACCACCCCAGAGAAATTCTTTTGGAAATGTATAAGTCATCTTTTATCTCCTCGTCTTGTTTAATATACTAATAGTATAACACTTAGAAAACGATTACACTTATACTATCTTATTGACATCTGATACTATAGTACGAAAAAAACAGACCCAAGTCTGTTTTAATTAATCATTATTTTCAATAGTATTTGCTGCTTTGGCTTCTTCTCGCCTAACAACATTATCTTTAACAATCTGATAAAGGGTAGCGGCTACTGGCACAGAAACCAACATGCCCAAGATACCACCCAAGGCAGAACCTATGGTGATAGCGAAGATAACCCAAATACCAGGAAGTCCGGTAGAGCCACCAACCACATAAGGATAGATGAGATTTCCTTCAAACTGCTGCAAAATAACCACGTAGGCAATAAACAAAAGTGCCAAGGTCACAGAGTGCGTCATAATCAAGATGGTACCAATCGTCACACCGATATAGGCCCCTACAACTGGAATCATAGCTGAAAAACCAATCAGGATAGAGATAGTCGCAGCGTATGGAAAATCAAAGATACGCATCCCAATATAACACAAGGTTCCCAAGATACAAGCCTCAATCGACTGATAAACAAAGAAATTGCGGAAGCGATTATTGAGAATAGCAACCACATAGTGGAAAGTCTTACCATAACGTCCTAAATAGACATCTACCAAACGATTGACCTGATTTCCAAGTTTTTCTTTCCCAGCCAAAACATAGCAAGAAAAGACGATACTAATAAAGAGATTAATCAAAGTTGATGGTAGACTCGTTAACGAAGTCAAGAAGCTTGTCAAACCATTCATGATTTGTTGAAGCAACTGAGCACTGTAGCTATTGATTAGCTCTCTAACCTGTGTCACACCACCAAGATCTTGAATAATCTTTTGCAAGGACTTGTTTTTAAGCAGCCAATTAATCAAGTTATTAATAGCTGAACGGTCTTGACTAATCAAGGTGTTGATACTGTCAATCAAATCGGGAAGAACAGTGAATACGACCCAAGTAAAGACCAAACCAATGGTAGCCAATGCAGAGAGCAGAGCAATTGGACGCTTGATCTTAGCGATAAAACCAAATGGAATAAACTTAACCAGTAGCTTCTCATAAAAAGACATCAGGATATTGACCACAAAGGCAATCCCTGCTCCAACCAGGAAGGGCTGACTGGCAATGTAAATAGTGTTACAAATTGAAACAACGGTTTCCCAGTAAGTATAAATCAAGAAACAGCTGAAAAAGAGGACAGCTAACCAAATGAACTGATTTTTTGTAAATTTCATAGGTACTCCAAAATTTAAAATACCCTTCCATTATACACTAAGAAAGGGTTTCTTACTATCTTTGATCGTAGAAAGCCGCTAAAATTCCACCAACTCTTGATCAGCTATTGGATCAATCAGCTTGACAAAGTAGAAGCTAGATCCATCGTAATCAAAAACTAAGATGGCACAATTGCCTGGACACGACTCAAAGGCCCTCTCTGGCTCCACGGCATGAAGAAAAGTCATCAAGGCTCCAGCGTGACTAACAGCTAAAATAGATTGGTTAGGATGCTTATCTACTATCTCCTTAGCACTCGCAACCACACGCGCAACGAACTGATCTTGACTTTCTCCACCAAACTGGGCATAGTGGTCACCAAAATGCCCCACAACAGATGTCTTGGGATGAAGATACTCTGGCTGACCCTCAAAGATACCAAAATGCATTTCTTTAAGTCCCTTAACACGTTGATAATCAGAACGCCCAGTCGCCAATTCAATGGTATCAGAAGCTCTTTCGGTTGTCGTGCAATAATACTGATCAAAGGTCATATCATGTTTTTCAAAATAAGCACGGACCTGACGAGCTTGGTCCCGACCTTTCTCAGTCAAGGGAGAATCACACCAACCTTGAATCCGATTAAGTGTGTTAAAAAGTGTTTGTCCATGTCTCATTAAATAGAGTCGTGTCATTCTTCGCCTCCATAGATATACTCTTCTTCTACAGGATTATATACTGAAAGCAATTCAAATTGACCTTTATCATAAGTAAAATGTAAGATGCAACAATTTTTAAGACCACGAATATCTAGGTCGGGATTTAAAACACGTCTACAGAACTGCAAAATAGATGGTCCATGACTAACTAGCAAGGACTTAGAACCATCGGCCACACTCTCCATGATGGCCCTAATAGTTAACTCCATACGATCCCGAACCTGGGTCGTACTCTCACCACCAAATTGAACAAAGTAATCACCAAAGCCTTGGCCATCAGGTAAGGTTTTAGGAGTAAGATACTCTGGCTGGCCCTCAAAAGCTCCAAAATCCTGTCCCTTAAGACCTTTAAGTCTTTCATAGTCTGTTCGTCCAGTCACAATTTCTAGAGTATCACTGGCTCTCTCAGAAGTTGACGTAAAGACATGATCAAAAATCGGCTCCTGCTTGACTAGATACTGACCAGCCTTTTTAGCCTGTTCAATCCCGACTTCCGTCAAAGGGGCATCGCAGACCCCCTGAAGTCTATGCTGAACATTAAACCGTGTTTGTCCATGCCTCATTAAATAAAATTCTTTCATAATGTTACCTCTAAACCAGAAATCGGATCAATCACCTGAAGAAGCTCCAATTGACCTTGGTTATAATCATAAACACAAATATTACAATTTCCAAAGCCCACTCCTTCAGGAAAGGCCAAGTCCATGAAAATGATTAATCCCCATAGAGCCGCCCCATGACTGACGAATAGGAGATTCTCAGCACCATCTTTAGTGTGTGCTTCTGCTTTCTCTAACACAGTCTTCAAGACCCTCTGACCGACCTCGCGAATATCTTCACCACCGTATGGGACCAAGAGATCTTCAAAGGATCGTGAACCTGGTCGATGTTTGGGGAGGAGGTGCTCTGGTTGAGCTTCAAAAGATCCAAAGTTCATTTCTTTTATTCCCTTGAGCTGGGTTACCGAATAGTCAGGCGCCACAATCTTTGCCGTATCAGTCGCCCTCTCTTGCGTAGAGGAGTAGACAGCATCAAAAGAAATACCTTTCTTTGCAAAGTACTGTTTCGCTTGTTCTGCCTGCCAAATCCCATTTTCAGTCAAGGGAGAGTCACACCAGCCCTGAACACGCTTTTGCGTATTAAACAGTGTCTCACCATGTCTCATTAAATATAACTTCATTACTCTACCACCCTATCTTTAAACCAATCCTAAATAATCTTCTAAGACAGTCAATACTCCTTGGTCTTTGTGGTGGGGAGCAATCTGATCAGCCACTTGTAAAATAGCTGGACTGGCATTTTCCATAGCATAAGAGTGGCCAGCCATTTGCAAGAGCTCAAGATCATTGTCTCCATCACCGAAAGCCATGACATTGGACTCAGACAAGCCCCAGTGTTTAAGAAGCTGCTTGAGTCCCCAAGCCTTATGCATGCCTTTTTGAATGAAGTCAATAGCACCAAAACCACTGGGAACAGCAACTAGATTGCCATCAAAATCACGATTAAAAGCCTGTGAAACACGATTAGCCTCTTCAGGACTCAGCAACATGGTAATCTTGATAAAATCATCATCTAAATCCTCCAGCCCATTCAAACGTTGAATGGATGCTTCCATGGCGGCTTGCTCTTCTTCTGTTATCATCTCAGCAAAATTGACCCTAGACCCTTTTAACATATAGGAGCCTTGAGCACCATTAAATATAGTTGGCCTATCCAACAAATCATAATTAAAATAGCTTAGCAAGTTTTCAACATCATTTAATGCCATGAACTCCTGACACAGAAGTTTGCCATAGCTAACCACCTGACCACCATTTTCAGCTACAAAATGCAGTCGGTCAAAAGTCTCCGCAAACATGGGTTTAAGGCGACTCATACTATTACCTGATGCAACGACAAAGTGCATATCACGCGCATCCATAGCATCTAAAATCTGACTAAAACGCTCCTTGTCATAGCTCCCTTTATCGTCTAAAAATGTACCATCCATATCTGTTGCAATCACCTTAATGGTCATAAAGCACCTCCTTGACTAACTTATCCCTATTATAACCCTTTTAGAAAACGCTTACCAGTACCATGCTAGGAAAAACTGATACTATTCTTGGATATAAAAAAAGATTCCATTGGAATCTCTTAAATAAGGCTCTATAATTTCTGTAGTGGGTAAAAGTACTGTAGAGATTATAGAGCTGCTTTTTAAGTGTACACAAAAAGTCCCGAAAAAGACAATCGACAATAGCTTCAACTAAGCCACATACGATTGCCTCTATACATCGTCTCATTCGAACAATATATTACCTCTTTTTGATCTTTACGAAAAAAATTTACTTTTTATTATATATAGTCTACTTTAAATTCCCAAATACATTCTTTATTGTTTTATCCCTAAGTAAAAGAAGTAAAGAAACATAAATTAAAAAGAACAACAAGCCTGATACAGTTAACTGAATAAGAGCATCCTTATAAATAAAAAGTGACCTAGTTAATAATAATATTAAAGCTGAAATAATAGCTGAAATAATAAATTTAAAGATTGAGCTAACAGAGATACTTTTTTGTAAGAAATCTATAGAGTATTTAACCTGTATAACCATCTGAGTAATCTCTGCAAACAAGGTTGCTAAGCCTCCCCCTAAGATTCCATATTTCGGCATGAGCAAAAAATTTAATATTAAATTAACAAATGCACCACTGCTTACTGCAAGCATAAAATATTTTTCTCGTCCTGTCGGAATCAAAATTTGATTTCCAGTAATATTTGAAAAGCCTGAAATTAACAATATAGGCATTAGAACTTGCATAGTTAATGTTGCATCTAGATATTTATTACCTCCTAAAAGTAATATACTATCTCTTGCTTCGATTAGAAAAAAAACAGTTAATGGTATTGATATTAAAAAAATCACTGAAATGGATTCTCGTAAAACTTCTCTAAATTTTGAAATATCTTTCTGACTAATATAGAACGAAAAGCGAGGTAATAAAACAGTGCTAATAGAAGTAACTAATGATAGTAAAATCCATTTAACTTTAGTAGCAACTGAATAAAGACCGACTGCTGAATTACCACTAATAAACCCTAACATCACCGTGTCTAAGTTTGTATATACATTTACCGCCAAAAGAGATGCGAATAAATACCACATGGGTTTTAGATGATGTTTGAATTTAAGATCATTTCTTAATTTAAAAGATATAAATTTCCTACTTTGAAGAATATTTAAGATATTGGAACTTAATATAGAAAATAAAGTTATACTAGCATATACGATATAATCGTTGGGCTTTTTAACCAATAAAAAAGTAAGAATCAATGATATAAACTTTAATAAGATTGACCTTTTTGTTATATAAGAATATTCTTCTATGCCACTGTAAAACCAATTAAGTGAAAAAGGTGAAGCCAATACAGTAACACAAGTAATGACTAACAACGCCATTTCAGATCTTAATTGTTCTATCCCCATTGCTAATAACAATAGTAAAACTGAAACAATGATTGCCATAAATAAATTAACTAATAATAACTCTTGAAATACTTTAGTTAATTTATTTTTATCATTACGAACCTTTGCAATAGCACGAATACCATAGGTAGAAATTCCGAGCGATGCTACTAAAGTACAGTAACTACTGATTGAAGTAAAAAAAGAAGTTACCCCAACTCCAGTGGGGTTTAAAACTCTAGAAATGTACGGAAAAGTAATTAGAGGAAAAACAATATTTGACAAAGTTAGTAAAACATTCAATATTGCATTAATTTTAATTGATTTCTCTTTCATTATTATATTCCATTTCTCAATTTCAAAATAAAGCGTTTTAAAAAGAAGACGAAATAACAATACATTTTTGAGAAAATTTTCCCAAAACTTATCTTATAAAAAGCCATATATGCAAAATCGACCCAAAGAAAGTCCATCTTTAAAAGAAATAATGATTTCTTTGAAAGTCTTACTTTCTTTTTTATAACAACTTCACCAAAATTTTCTATTACATTATCACGTAATCTTTCCTTTAAAAGGAATAATTTAGGAGCGAAGACACATTCCTTTTTTAAAGAATTAATAATAAATAAATTATAACAATCATACGGAAGTTTACAAGAATTACTATACCCTTCCAATAAAGTTTTAAATCCCGTAATCATATTTTCTTGGTAGCTATGTACCATTTCATAAACTTTAACATGTTTCCGGTCATTATCAAGGATTGGAATTACTTTTCCATTAGTTGACTTATACGCAATTGTCGGGCCATGATCAGCTACAAAAATATCCTCATAAAATTCATAATTTCTACTAATAATATCAAAAAACTCCGTCTTCTCAGGAAAATCATTAAACATTATACCGAACTTATTCTTTTTCGAAATGTTATCATTATCTTGATATTTAAGACCAAAATAATACCCTATAATAATTTTATCAGATAACGCCCTTTGAATATTATCTTGAATTGTACCTTTCCAACCTATATCAACCAAATAAATAGTATCATCACTAGTTAAACTATTCACATAATCTCTAAAATTCGAGCTCTTTGATTTCTCAAACATATATCTCTTAAGAAAAACAGGGTTGGATTTCAGTAACTCTAAAAGCTTGGAATTTTTTTCAAGAGTCTCCTTAATTTCAACTCTTAAATCACCAGCTATCTGTTTAATCTCTTCATCTGAAAAATTTAAATTCAGAAGAAAATTTTCTAAACTAATTTTTTTATATTGTCTAAAAATGATATCAAAATCTTCAACATCAGGATTAGTTAAAGATGGAATTAACGTTGAACGTCTTGAAACATAAAAATAATATGTTTGAATCTTATTCTTATGTAAAAAAGTACTTTGATAAAGATCAAATAATTCCTTTAATAACTGACCTTCACGTGAACAGAATAAAACTTTGGTCACTCTATCCTTTGTAAGTTGAACATGTAATTTCGAAACAAAATATAAAATGTCTGCTAAGAATCCATTAAATGGAGCATTCTCGGCATCGGAAAAAAGAACATCTTTATAAAGTTTCTCAAGTCCTTTATCGTCAATTAAACTATCTTCAACTGGAGTATACTCTCTAAAATATGCGTTTAACCCTATATTACTGGGATTAACGAAGTCAGAGATATAATTATCACCAATCATAGTTACTTGGTGAGGCTCCAGTCCTGTTATAGATAAGAATTTTTCAAACAACCTACCACTAGATTTACGTGCATTATATTCGCTAGAAACTATAATATCTTCGAAATAATGTTTTATACCTAAATGTTCCAAAATCTTACCTATAAGCTTACTATCGGCATAGAAATCGGAAATAACGTATAATTTTTTCCCATTTTCATAATGAAATTTTATAATATCTAAAATTTCATTATCTATATAAATATGCTCTATTTCTAAAAGTACTTCTAACTCTTTCGAAAACTCAACAAAATCTTCAATATCAGGAAAATATTCTGATTTAGAAAGATTCTTTAACCTATTATAAAGCTCAGCTAAGAGATCTTGATAAGCAACTTCTTCTAAGCCATTACTTTTTTTTCAGTTTCAATTTTCTTTCTTATTTGATAAATTACAGATGAACTAATCGAAAATCTTAAATAGCACGAAACCTCTTTGGCCCACTTAAATAAAATAATTTCAGGATTACAATCACGATGAACAATAGTATCAAAGAAATCGAACGCGACAATGTTGGTCTTAATTTTTTTATAATCAATTACAGACATCATTTCACCTAATTATCTAATAAAATTTCAACAATCTGTTTACAAGCCGTACCATCACCATAAGGATTGCTAGCTTCACTCATTTTATTGTACTCAGTTTGATCTTCCAGCAATCGCCTGAAATTATTATAGATGTTTTCCTCACTTGTTCCAACTAATTTCAAGGTTCCGGCAGCGACACCTTCAGGACGTTCTGTTGTATCTCGCATCACTAACACAGGTTTGCCTAACGAAGGTGCTTCTTCTTGAACGCCACCTGAATCCGTTAAAATCATATAACTTTGGTTCATGAAATTATGAAAATCAATCACTTCCAAAGGTTCAATAATTTTTATTCGTTCATTATTTCCAAATACTTTATTGGCTAATTCACGAACTTTGGGATTCTTATGAATCGGATAAACCACCTTCACATCTTCGAATTCATCCAAAATACGATTGACCGCTCGGAACATATGCTCCATTGGTTCACCCAGATTTTCACGACGATGCGCTGTCAACATAATGAGCTTACTTCCTTTGGCCCAATCTAAAATAGGATGGCTATAATCATTTTGAACTGTAGTCTTCAAGGCATCAATTACAGTATTCCCAGTAACGAAAATGTTCTCTCGACCTTCTCTCACTAGGTTTTCTTTTGAAACCTCTGTAGGAGCAAAGTTGTAATCAGAAACTATAGACGTTGCTTGACGATTAAATTCTTCTGGAAACGGACTATGTAAATTATAAGTTCGAAGGCCTGCCTCAACATGCCCTACTTTAATACCTTTATAAAATGCTGCTAGAGCTGTTACAAAGGTCGTCGTTGTATCACCATGAACTAGAACAATATCTGGTTTTTCTTCATCTAAAACTGATTGTATTTTATCTAAAATAGATGTTGTTATTGTAAATAGTGTCTGATTGGTTTTCATGACACCTAGGTCATAATCAGGTATAATCTTAAAAACATCTAAAACTTGTTCTAGCATTTCCTTGTGTTGACCAGTAACGCACACTACTGTTTCAATAGTAGTATGCTGTTTCAGTTCTTTAACTAAGGGACACATTTTAATCGCTTCTGGGCGCGTTCCAAAAACCAACATTACTTTTTTCATTTTACACCTTCCAATATATTAATCATTTTCAATCACAATAAACGGATATTTCGAATCAATTACTCCTCTTATACCATCAACGTAATACCTAATAATCTTAATATTTTTTTCTTTTCCTAAAAGAAGACGATAAGTAAATCTAAAAAGTAGATACATCAGAAATCTAATATATTTAATTTTGCTATTTATATTTCTTTTAACGAAAACTACTTTATTTCTATTCATCAAATACTCTTGTAATCCATTTATAGCATTAATAGATACCGATCCCTTGTGGTAAATATAGTAGTCCGTTAGACATATATTTTTAAACCCTTGTTCTTTGGCCTTGTAACACCACTCGGTCTCCTCATAAAATAAAAAATAACTCTCCGGTATATACCCTAACTTTTTAAGAACTTCAGTTCTGAATAACATACAGGCACCACCGATATAATCGCTCTCAACAATGGGAGGTAATTTTCTTCTTGAAACTTTATTATTTTTCAGATTAACGTATCCTTTTTCAATACAAATATCACCTCCAGTAGATTGAACTAAATCATCATCTTTATATTCCACAAGTGCTGGACTTATAAAAGCAATTGAACTATCATTCTTCAAGAAATCAACACAGGGTGTTAAAAAATCAATATCAATAACAGTATCATTGTTTAATATACATATATATATATATCCTCGGCTTTCAGCAATTTTTATACCAATGTTGTTACCATTAGCATATCCTCGGTTCACCTTATTGGGAATAATTTCAACATCATTCAAGCATTTTCTCAATTGACTAACACTATCATTAGAAGAGTTATTATCAACTACAATAATGTCGTACATATCACGTCGAATCGTTGACTGTAAACTATGAATACAATTAATCGTATCGGTGTAATTATTATAATTTAGAATGATAAAACATACTTTATTTAACATTTATCTCTCCTTAGTCAACTGATAATCATAAAAGAATATTAATGCAAAGATCAACACTAAAGA
This sequence comes from Streptococcus salivarius, assembly GCF_002094975.1. NCBI lineage: Bacteria > Bacillati > Bacillota > Bacilli > Lactobacillales > Streptococcaceae > Streptococcus > Streptococcus salivarius. The sequence continues at coordinate 1,735,787 of NZ_CP015283.1, forward strand.
GTAAATCCTCTGACTACCAAATATGTTTAATGATGCGGCAGTTACCAATATGTTAGTCAACAAACCTATAAATAGAGAACATTCACATATATATTTTTTATTCTTTGTTCTTCTTATCAAGGTCACCAATTTATATATCAAATAACCATATAAAAAGAAAGAAAGTATTCCAAATTGAACGAAAAGTTCTACGAATCCCAAGTCGTCAAGATACATCTGAACCATACCGGGACCAAACAGTATAGAAAAACTATTTGCGTTTAAGGAGGTTAATATACCTAATCCGTATATCCAATGATTGTCTCTCAACAAACTCAAATAATACTTAAGTTCCCAATATCTAAATCCTAAGCCCAAATCAGTAGATCCATTATTAAACAGATTAATATACCCTTTTATCAAGTCTAAGCCACCAGTTAATAAAAAGCATACTATTCCTGCAATAATACAAAAAAGATAAAAATGCATATAAGGTTTTTTATAGTATAAATACATTAAAAACATTGATAACAACTGAGGGAAGATTAACATACGAGTTTGATTTACAAAAACTACAAAAATCATCATAAAAAGTAGTTTATAAAAATACTTTCTTTCACCATACTTTAAGAAAAAGTAAAAGGATAAAAAAAGTGCTATAGAAATTAGAGGTGTGCCATCAATTCGAATAGAAGTTTCATTTCTATACCATAACTTTCCAAACTCCATCAATATTTTTGGAAACAATTGAAATTTAAGTAATGAAAATGACAGCCATGATATAAAACGAATAACCAATGAAACAAGTAAAATGTTTATTGTATTATCAATTACTCGTTTCATCTTTTTTTCATTATTCCCAAATAAATAAATTAAAGTAAAGAATAATAAAACCCAAATATATTGTCTTATAGCATAAAAATATTCGATAAATGAATAAGAATAAGAACTTGCGGCTTTTATCGATGAAAATAATACACACAAAATATATGCAGCACCAAAAAAAAACGCAGACCTAGATATATACCTTCTATTAGCTATTAAAAGTGGAAGCATAAGGATAATAATAAAAATAGAGATAAGTGTAAGTAAATTCCTATGAATAAATAAACTTACATTTAAAAACAAGAATAATCCCACCGAAAATGCTACAGAAATGTAATACAACAGCTCCATTAATTCTATACGAAAGCTTCTCAATTTTTCCTCCCAGAATATGTTAAATACAGATTATAATTTTTCAATCAATGCTTCTATTCTTGAAATTCGATTTTCCCAACTATTACAATTCAAGAAATCTTCTCTCATCTTTTCATTGTATTTAATTTCTTTTGATTGCATTAATATTTCAAGCTGACTCTTAAATTCGTCATAACCATCGTAAGAATAAGTAAATTTACTAAATCTTTCTATCTCCTTATAACTTATCGTCAAGATATCCTTATTAAAGTTTATGTACTCATACAATTTTACGGGATCAACTGCTTCCACAATATCATTTAATTTAAATGGCATAATCAACGCATCAGCATCTTTGATATTAGAATAGATATCTTTGTGATCTACACTACCAACATACTTTATTCTTTCATTTTCGGGAATTGTAACTCCACTTACTGGTCCTATCAAACGATATTCAATATTCTTAAAATCTTTTAAACTTTTCAACAAAATATCGAAATCAAACCAATGACTTATTGTACCAACATAAGCTAAAACATTTTTTTTTGCTTTTCTTTTTTCAGCTGGAACATCTAATATATCTCCATTGTAGCCGTTTCTAACAACTTCAATTTTAGACTCATCTAGTACCTCTTGATAATCTTTCAACAGATTTGATAGTAATCTTTCACTAGATACTAAAATTAGATCTGCCCTAGCAATTAATTTAGTTTCAAGTTTCTTGATTCGTTGCTGCTCGTTATTTTCAGTAATGAAAGCAGTATGATAATCCATACAGTCATAAATGACCTTTCCTTTATAGTTATTATCAAATCTTTCAAATTGATTAGGATGTGTTAAATAAACAATATCTGGATCAAAGTTTCTAGCTACTTTTTTTATCTTTCGGGAAACAATCCAATCATTTACTGCCTTAAGTTTTGCAAATCTAGTTACAAAGGGGATACTATAAATTCGAGAAAGCTTCACACTATTTTCATTCCTATTTAGAGTAAGACCTTTTCTATTATACCAATACCGATAAAGAACTTCCACATGGTGATTCTTAGACAATCCTTCTGCAATAAAGTGAGGTCGTTGCTTTATCCAATTCCACTCAACGTTCATTACATAAAGTATTTTTTTCATGTTATTTTTCCTTCCCCATCAATTCTAAGAAATAACTAGTAGATTCAAAATTACACTTATTTGAAAAGATGGTTTTTTCTACCAAATTTGAATATACCTGATTTGTCGCAACATTTTGATGATGGAGAACTTTTATCTCTGGTGTATATAAACGCTTGTATCCTTTTTTTTCACATTCATAGTCCAGAATTTCTGTTTCAAAATAGAAAAACGTATTTGGATTAAAAGCAAACTCCTCATTTTTTATATAATCTTTAGAGTATACGATAAAAGAGCCATGTAAAATTGGATTTACGACGGTTTTCTTATAATTGGTTTCTGAGTTTCTTCTTTTCTGATAGATAAGTGTTCGTAATTTTTTACTTGCTTTAAGCCAACACTTTATTTTCAAAGAAAGACTAATCTGACTTTCTTTTTTAAATTTTTGATTCAATTTCTTGACTTCATCATAAGTATAATGCGAACATCGTTTTGGATTCTGATGAAGATGATAAGTCGTTGAATAAATATCAGGACCGAGTAAATGAAATTTTTCTCGGTCATATATTTCACTAACTTTTTCCTCAAAATTGTTAGTTTCTATTTCTACATCATTGTTCATAATGACAATAAAATCCGGTTTATATTTGAATTTAGAATATTGATAAGCGACATTATTTCCTCTAGCAAATCCTAAATTTTTATCATTTATTAACACATCAATTTCTTCATCATCTTTATAAAATTCCTGTAACTGTTCACCTGTTCCGTTATTTGAGAAATTATCAATGATGATTATTTTTTTCTGATTGCAATTACTTTCCCGTATAGATTTCACACAAGAAACCGTCTCATCATAAACCTTGTAATGTAAAATAATATAACAAAACAAATTCTTACCCTCCTATATGCGACTTTCTATCTTCTTCAGCAGGTTCTTCGTAATAATAGTTTTCACCATACAACCTCTTCAGATAACTATCATAATCAGACGGAACTCTATACTCTGTATCTTCAAATCTCAAAAAAACACCTTTTCCCCAAATATCGGAAGGCATCACTTCTTTAGTGAATAAAGAAGCATTTACTGTACCAGCATAATGTTGTTTCTTCCAATCATATCGCTTATACAACCTATCCAGTCGGTTGTATACTGAATTTTGAGGAAACAGTTTTGCAAAACCTAATTTTTTAAATAATCCAATCAGCAATTTCTGCTTTTTAGAATGCATATCAATATGATCGCCTTTATAAGTTGTTCCCAAACTAGCTAAAAAACGGTACCAATACACTTTAAGGTAATACACCTTTCTGACTAAACTATTGTTAGGAGCGCCATCAAGAGGTATGATATCAATAAGATGCAAGCCAAGATTTGTATTCCTGGGTAGTCCCAATTTTATTCTCTCATCTTCAAGTAGAAAAAGACGTGGAAAATAACAGTGTAATTCTTCACAATACTGATGACAAAGAACCTGATACTTACCTGCAATTATTTTATTTTCAAAAATTTGTGGTAGCTGATCATAATCTTCTCTGGGAACGGCAATATCCACATCATCATCCCAAGGGATAAACCCTTGGTATTTAACTGCTCCCATCACACTTCCGCCTCTCAAGAAGAACATTAGATTATTTTCTTTACAAATCTTGTTGAATTCTTTTAAAGCATCCAGCTCAATTTCTTGAATTTTTTTTAAGACTTCAAACTGTCCCATTATTTCACCCGCTTTTTCTCTTTTACAACTTTATAAATAAAACTAACATTTCCCACAAAATAACGCTTAAAGAGCCGTTTGGGTTCATTGGCCACACGAAACAACCACTCTAAATTTGCTTTCTGCATCCACATTGGCGCGCGCTTGATATGACCTGATAGGACATCAAAACTTCCTCCAACTCCCATAAACACAGAGTTTACTCCATTATCCATAAACTTCTGGATCAAGTACTCCTTTTTAGGAGAAGTAATGCCGACAAAGACAAAATCTGGATTTTTTTTTCGAATATCTTCTTGAATAATTTCTTCCTCTTCAGCAGAAAAATAACCATTTCGATGGCCAACTACCTGTAAATTCGGATAATCCTTTTTAAAAATGGCCAACATATCGGTTAAGACTTCTTCTTTTGCTCCAAAGAAGTAGACAGAGTAACCATTTTTATTGGCTAGAACAAGCAGTTCTTGCATCAAATCAATCCCAGCTACACGCTCAGGTACTGAGTATCCTAAATAGCGAGCAGCGATTACAACAGAAGCTCCATCTGCATTGATAACCTCAGACTCGTTGACAATCCTCTTTATCTCGTCATCAGAGTGACACTGGTTTATTTTATCAGCATTCACTCCCATTAAGTGAAGGGGCCTCTTATCTGAAACAAATTGTTCCACAACACTAATCGTTTCATTCATTGTTAATGGATCAATATTAATGCCAAGTAATTGAATTCTGTTTTTCATACTATTTATTTTGCTCCATCTTTCATTACTACAACTTTAATCGTTTTCAGTAAGATTTGAATATCTCGCCAGATTGTCCACCCATCCATATAAGCAACATCCAGTTTAACAACCTCATCAAAGTCAGTGATTTCACTTCGTCCACTTACTTGCCAAAGACCTGTGATACCAGGTTTAAAACTTAAACGACGTTTCTGTTCAGGTGTATATTTTTCATACTCATCAACTGTTGGAGGACGTGTCCCAACCAAGCTCATATCCCCTTTTAATACATTCCAAAATTGTGGAAGTTCATCTAAGCTAGTTCTCCGAATAAAATGCCCAATTTTTGTAATACGGGGGTCATTGTCTATTTTAAACATCCCCCCCTTCATTTGATTTTTATCCATCAATTGCTTTTTAATTTCCTCAGCATCAACACGCATTGAGCGGAATTTATAAAATCTAAAAATACGTCCATTCTGTCCAACACGATTCTGTACAAAGATAGCTGGTCCTCCGTCTTTTCGAATAAGAGGGTAAAGAAATAATCCTGCAACCCCACAAATTACAAGGCCAACTAAAGATCCTACAATGTCGAGCAAACGTTTTGCAAGTACGTCAACATAACTATAGAATTGAGCAGAGAATGTAATAACATTAAAAGGCCCTAGTTGTTGTAATCGTTTTTCACTCTCACTCAAAAACTCGATCACATTAATATTGATAGATACAGGGATACCCATTAATTCAAACGAAGAGATAAAATCCCATATCTTATACTTCTCACTTGGGAGATTAACAAACACCTCATCTACCACTGAATGAGTCGCATATTCAGTAAGATTTTCCTTGGATAAAGTTTTTAAAATAGGATCTGAAAAATTTGGATCATCTAGGACACAAACTGCTGTGATTTTACCATCCATATTATCTCTCATCCGACTCAAGACAGTATCCAATCTAGCTCTGTCAGTAATTAAAAGAATATTTTTATTAGCTTTACGACGCGTATAAATTGAAGATCTAAAAATTTTTAAACACGTATTTGTTATATAGAGAAACAAAGCATTTAGAACAACAAAAAAGAGGAGACCTCGGCGAGATATAGAAAAACCACCGTCTGAAAAAAAGGATATAAACGTAGCAATCAATACAAATAACAAACTATATTTAAATGTTGCCACAAATTCTTGTAAATATCCTCTATACTTGAGATTATTATGGTAGTTACTTAAATAATATGTCAACATATGAATTACAGCTAATAGTACTATACTACTTTTGCCAATCTCTGAATAAGGAATTTTACTGACTCCCCATGCAACAAAAGCAACTACTATCAACTGGACCATACCAATCTCAAAACGGCGTATATCTTGTTTTTCTTTCACCTTAAACTCCTTCTCTTCCTTTTAATAATTTACTTGGAAGTTATGAAAAAGTTGCCTTCCCCCTTTCAACTTTTACAGTTCTATCCTCTCTTTCGACGATGTTTTCTCGACTTGTTTTCAGTATGTTTATCGCCTCCATACTCTCCATAAGACCCGTATGAGCCATAAGATCCATATGAGCCGTACTTATCAATCGCTAAATCCACCTTATTCAAAACAACACCAAGAAACTCTGAGCCACTTTGTTGCAATTGTTCTACAGCCTTAGTAACAAAACGACGCTTAATTCTTCCAGCTGCTGTAACCAGTAGACTAGCATCTGCTTGGTGTGCAATAATAACAGCATCAATCACCAAACCAATTGGTGGTGTGTCAATGATAACGTAATCATATTGAGCACGAACAATCTCTAATAATTGTACAAAATTATCATTTTGTAACAGACTTGTTGGATTTGGTGGCACTGGACCTGACGAAAGAACATGAAGTCCGGGAACATCAGTTTCACAAATCACTTCGCCTAATGAAGCATTCCCAGATAAGAAGTTAGACAACCCCTTATAAGGTTCATTTGACTTAAATGTTCCTGACAATACAGAATTACGCGTATCCGCATCGATAAGAAGTGTCCTAAGACCAACACTAGCAAAGGAAATTGCTAAATTAACAGATGTTGTTGATTTTCCTTCACCAGGTTGAACAGAGCTTACTGCAATCACTTTAAAATTTGCACCAGAAAACTGGATATTTGTACGAATAGCGTTATAATACTCTTCCGTCTTTTTAGCAAAGTCTGCTTTTGATTTAACTAACTTTAATAAAGGCATTTCTTCTCCTTAAATTTTATCTGTATCAGGAACAATTCCAAGAAGTGTCATTTCAAGCACGTCTTCAACATCTTCAGGGCGACGAATACGATCATCTAAAACTTCACGAACTAACACAGCCACAATTGCTACAAAACCACCCAGAATAGCACCAAGTAACACGTTCCGTTTAATATTTGGTGAAGATGGTGAAGATGGCAACTTAGCCTCTTCAAGTGTTGTGACATCTTCAACTTTAGTTACAGTTTTAATTTTTTTAGACGCTACCTCACGTACTTTATTAGCAAGCACTTGAGCATCTTGACCAGTTTTGGCTTTTACTGAGATTGAAATAAGACGAGTATCTGTAGGGATATTAACTGAAACCATTTTAGACAGTTCTGCCTCACTCAAATTCAACTTTTCATCTTTAATAACTTCTGATAATACATCATTTGATGTAATAATCTCTTTATAGTCATTTACCAAATAGGTACCAGCTTGCAAATCTTGAGCAGAAAGATTCTTATTATCTGTTGCCTGATTAACAACATAGATACGCGTTGTTGATGTATATGTTGGTTGGATAAAGAAATAAGTACCTAAGAAACTGAAAGCAGCGAAATAAAAAGCTGTGAAAAGAATCAAAAGCTTCTTCGTCCAAAGTTTATGTAGCAATGCTAGTACGTCGATTTCAACACTTTTAGTGTTATCTTGATTCATAATATCTCCTATAAATATTGATTTTCTAGTAATGTTTTGGGATTTTCAATAAAAAGATTCTTAGCACGTTTGGGGCCGTAGTTCTTTTTAACAATTTCATAAGCATCTTTCATAAATGGTGGTCTCGGCCCAAGATTATGCATGTCGCTAGCAACCATATGAACCAAATTTTTCTCCAAGAAAAAGCGAACACGTTTCTTTCTTACTTTATCTTTATCTCCAAAGAGCTTTGGTTTTAGAACATGTGAACTATTGACTTGAGTATAGCAGCCCATATTGATGATTTCTCGAACACGGTCAGCATTTTCTTCGAGGGCATCATAGCGCTCAATATGAGCAACAATTGGTGTCACACCTGCTCGTAAAACATTGCTAAGCCCAGTATGAATTTCTTTCCAAGATGTGCGAGCACTAAACTCGATTAAAGCAAATTGAGTGTTGTGCATGCGTGGAATGAGCTTCTTTTCAAGCTTCTCCACAATGTCGGAGGTGTAATAAAGTTCACCACCATAAAAAATAGTTAAGTCTGGATAAAGTGCTTCAGCTTCTTCTTTTACTTTTTTAAAGTTTGCAAAGATTTTATCCTCTGGTGTTTCAAACATTCCCTTACGACGATGAGATGTTGAAACAATCGTACGCACTCCTTGCGCAAAGCTTTCGCCAATGAGGTCAAGACTTTCTTCTAAAGTTTTAGGACCATCATCAACATCAAAAACAATATGTGAGTGAACGTCAATCACTTATTTTTCCTCCATCAATTTTTTGATAGCTTGAGAGGCGCTTTCTACACTAGAATCATCCAGTTTCATCATGTAGAGACTAGAATTTGGCATAGCATAAGAGGTCAATTGTCCAGTTGAACCTGTACCTGTTACTGCTTGAGAAGCCACCGTAAATTTAGAACCTGAATCAAGTTGTGTATTGGCCAAAGCATTAATGGTATCTAAAGACATATTCGTTTGAACAGAGTCTTGAAGATTGTTAACAATTGAAGTAAAGTTTGATACTGATTTTAGTGAAGCTAACTTGTTTACAATCGCAGAAATCACTTTCTCTTGGTTCTTACCACGGTCATTGTCTCCTCCATCCAAACTATAACGCTCACGAACAAAGCCAAGGGCTTGTTCAGAATTCATTTGGATATCTCCAACTGGGAAATCAAACTTCCCGTGAAGACTCGTGAAGGCTTGATCATTATGAACTGTCACACCACCAAGTTGGTCAATCAACTTAAGGAAAGATGTGAAGTTAATACGTGCATAGTAATCAATCTTAATGCCATAAAGATTTTCCAGAGTTTTTTCAGATGTTTCAACGCCATAAATACCTGCGTGGGTTAATTTATCATACTGGTCTGCCCCTCCATCAGGAATCTTAACGTATGCATCACGTGGAGTAGTCGTCAAGAGAATCTTATGTGTGTTCATGTTAACGGTCATAATGATATTGACATCTGAACGTGACACTGTTGAAATTGAACCGTAGGTATCAATACCACTAATATAAATATTGAAGACTTTTGAATCTACTTGTTTTGCAGAGTTGTTATTCTTCTTTTTAATTTTATAAGTATAGATTGTTTTTAGATTTGAAGAATAGTTACTATCGACAGACTCTAGTAGGCTAGCATAAGAGCCACTCAAGACCATAGCTTTAGATTTGCCAGACTTAAGATTGTCATATGCTTCTTGATATGAAGCAACATCATCAACTTTAACATCAACCTTTTTGTCTTTCTTTAGAGCAGACATCAAGGTGTCGACATTGTTCTTATCAACCTTAGTAGGTGCCTGTACGGTAGTAAGCTGATTCACATCTTTGATGTCACTATCCTTAGGAACAACAATGCTCATTTCAACTTCTGAAAATGCTGCCGTTTGATTCATACGGTTAGTGATATCAATCATTTGTTTAAAACCAAAGACACCGACCAAAGAAATAAGTGAAAAAACTACTAAAATAATAGTAGTTACTAGCGTTGATTTTTTAGCTTTCTGAAGGAAGATGCTAATGGCAAGAACTACCAATAAACCAATAGTGATAATAATGTTCAAAAACCTAAATGATAGGAAATTATAATTGAACATAATGAATAACAAAAATGCTACTAAAACAGTATACAGAATAGTCAACCCGATGTTAACCATTCCCCACATTTTTTTACCCGTTCGTTTCTGCTTACGATTCGTACGCGAACTCATATAAAATGCTCCTAAATATTAAAATTAGATATTTCCCACAGTAATTATAACATTACTATAACTTTATTTCAATTGTCATTCTTTTTAAAAAAGAAGAAACCGTATTCAATGAGGGTATTGAGCTTTTATTATCTACCTTTTTTTGTTATTTTATAAGCTTTTTTTCACATTTTTAAAATTTAATTTTGAATTGTCAGTTAATTGTTATAATTTTTCCATCAAAAACTCTAAGCAGGCTTAGCCTGCTAACTCATGACAGAAAAGAAAGTTCGGCTTATAATGAAGGTGAACAATACCAATCCGTTGTCTTTAATAGGGCTTTGCCTAGCCTGTATCAAAAACTGGATGAACAAGAGTCATGAGATAACTCGAATATGCCTTGAGCATGAAAATAAAATTACTAATAGCCTCTTGTTCTATTGTTCAATAGTTAACAGGAGGTTTTTGTAATGGAAGTTATGATTGAAACTTGTTGTGGAATTGATGTCCACCAAAAGTCTATCGTTTGTTGTATTCTAGATGGTCCACTAGAAAGCAATAAACCTAAAAAGATTCAGAAAAAATTTGGTACAACAACTATAGCTCTCCAAAACGCCTTAGATTGGTTATTGGAAAATCACGTCACACATGTCTTTTTTGAAAGCACTGGCCAATATTGGGTACCACTCTTTAATATATTCTCAGACTCAGAACTCAATTTGATATTAGCTAACCCCCAACATATTAAGAATGTGCCTGGTCGAAAAACAGACATGAAAGATGCCGAATGGATTGCACAGCTCGGACGTTGTGGACTTATTGAGCCATCTTACATTCCAAGCCCTGAAGTGATGCAGTTACGTTTACTCACTCGTAGGTTACGTTCTTACAAACAACGTCAAACTCAAATAAAGAATGAGATTCATAACCTCTTACAACGTGCTAATATCAAACTAACCAGCTATCTTTCTGATATCTTCTCTAAGACAGGACAGTCTCTTTTAACGCTCTTTATCAATGGGGAACTCATTGATTATGACAATGTGACAGCTTGTATTCACAAGCATGTCAAAGCAAGTCCCGAAGAATTAATGGAGGCCATGAATGGGAAGTTGTCACTGGAGGATCGATTTCTCTTGGACCAAAGCCTAGAAGAATATCAATTGTATCAAAAACTCATGAACAATTTAAGGAGTGAAATAATAGCTTATATCGAAAAGGAGTTTCCCTGAAGAAAATAGATTACTTCAAATGATTCCTGGTGTGAGTGAAACTTGTGCAGCCACTATTTTAGCTGAGATTGGACCAGATGTGAAGGCTTTTCAATCAGACGCACACTTAGCTTCTTGGGCTGGGCTCTGCCCAGGATCTTATGAAAGTGCTGGCATTAAAAAATCCTCACATATCACGCAAGGAAATCGATATATCAAGCAGGCTTTGACCATGTCGGGATTGATTGCGGCTCACTCTAAAGACAATGCGTTTTCATCTTTTTATAGCAAAATTTCCCAAAGAGGAAGTAAGATGAAAGCCGTCATTGCTTGCGCACATAAGCTACTTCGTATCATTTACAAAATTCTCGCAACACACCAAGAATACGACAAAGAAAAAGTGCTAGGACTGAGGCAACAGTTCTAACACCAAAAATTTAAAAAATCTCAATTACAGTATAGCACAAGAAGAGTTTTTTGCGCTATTTTTAATGTTTTTTTCAAATAAAAGCTCGCGAAACTTGACTTTCTAAAATCCAAGATAAGGCCCCTTTTTTTATAACTAGGGTCATCATTTCAAACTTTTTCGAGGTTTGTTCGTATATATCTGAACATCTATAATACAACGAATAATAGATTATCGGTGAATATCAATAACACAATATTTTTCAATCATAACTTCTCCCATAATAAAAAACCTCCCACTACTATTGAACAATAGAACAAGAGGTTGATTGTAAGATATTTTCTGACTAAATTTCTTGTCCATCCATTTTTTGTACAAGCTAGCAAAGTCCTCCCTACTATGGGCCAAAAATTTATATTGTTCACCTTAATTATAAGAAGGACAAGCTTCTCTATCATGAGTTAGCTGACTGAATAAGCATAGGATTCTATACCTAGTCAACAATTAGCTTTTTATACCATGGTCTTAACTACTTTAGTTTTTCAATTGGCTCAAACATCTATACTGTAACTCGTTTAGATTTTCTTATCATTGCAGTATAAGCTTCAATGCATAACTGTATAGTATTCGTTTTACACCTTCAGAACAACATAAACTGAAAATTGTATAATAAGATAAATATTAGAAAACAATATTTGTCCTTATTCTGATTAACTAAAAGCCTTAAAGTTTCTATCCAATTTTGAACACGTTTAGGATATTCAGTTTGATGACAGAATAAAGCTTACTTGGCACTCCCTGAATCAATGACTAAAAAAATCATTTAATCAAAATATCTTTAACTAAATTCTTCAAATCTGGAACTACTTCTTCCATAAACCATGGATTTTTGGCTTGCCATATATTATTCCGAGGAGAGGGATGAACGAGAGGAAAAAACTCTGGAAGGTAATCTTTATAATGCTTAACTGTATCCGTTAATTTTGCCGACGATTTTTGATGCAAATAGTAACGCTGTGCATAGTTACCTACTAAAATCGTCAATTGAATATCAGGAGCTAAAGCAAGAACTTTCTCATGCCACTTGTCTGCAAATCCTTTGCGAGGAGGTAAATCACCTGATTTCCCATGACCTGGGAAATAAAAATCCATTGGCACAATAGCAAACATGCCAGATTCATAAAATTCTTCGCGTGAAACACCCATCCAATCCCTGAGATTATCACCGCTAGGATCATTCCAGTAAAGGCCGGACTCTTGGGCACGAATACCAGGAGCTTGTCCTACGATATTAATTCGTGCCGTTTTTGGAATGGTGAACAAGGGTTTTATACCTTGTTCCGTAAAAACTTTATTTTGTTCATCGGACATGATTGCTTGTGTTAATTCTTCAAGTGTTTCCATATTTTCCTCCTCAAAAAAGAGACAAAACTGTCTCTCTTTTTTACTTGATTAACTCATAGATAGCTTCTGCATAAATGGCAGCTGCACGGTACAAGTCTTCGACCTCAGTAAACTCATTTGCTTGGTGCATCGTGTTGACATAACCAGGGAACATAGCTCCATAGGCAACACCACGTTTGAGGAGACGTCCAAATGTTCCGCCACCAATAATTTGTTCATGACCTTTAAGGCCTGTTTGTTTCTCATAGACTGAAAGAAGAGTCTCCACCATAGGATCATCAACTGGTACATAGTGTGGCACATGACCATGTTCTGAGAGACTAACCGCCTTAGGACCTTCGAGTTTTTCAAGATTAGCCTTAATAGCGTCCGTATCAACCCCTTGAGGATAGCGGAAATTCAGAGCAATCGTATTATCTTCTGATTCCTTAGAGAAGTTAAATACACCTGCATTCATGGTCAATTCACCCATCTTAGGATCTGTAAATGCAAGACCTGTCTTTTCAGCAAAGAAATCTTTATGAAGTGTTTCAGCAATTATATCCAAATACGTTTTAGCATTGCCTTGGAAATCAAATTGACTAAGGAAGAGTGCCAAGTAGGTTGCCCCATTAATACCATTTTGAGGCATCATACCATGAGCTGATTTCCCATGAATAGTCACATGGAAAACACCTGCTTCTTCGGTCACTTGACCAGTTACTTCTTGTTCCGCAACAAAGTCTGCTAATTTGTCCTCAAGTTCTTTCAAAGTGATAGGTCCAGTAAAATCTGCACTTGCTGATTCAGGAACCATATTTTCACGCAAACCACCAATAAAGGACACAAGACTAAAGTCTCCATCATTTTGACCTTCAAAATGAAGATAGGCTGTAATATTACCTTTTTCACCATTAATAATTGGGAATTCTGCATCAGGTGAAAAACCAAAATCAGGATCTTTCAATCCATTATGAGCGAAGTAATATTCCATATCGCCCCAACCAGATTCTTCATCAGTACCAACAATGAATCGCACACGCTTAGATACTGGAAGCTCGAGTTCTTTAATAATTTTCAAGGCATAGTAACAAGCCATTGTTGGGCCTTTATCATCTGATGACCCACGGGCATAAAGTTTGCCATCTTTGATTACAGGTTCGTAAGGATCTGTATCCCAACCGCTACCAGCTGGAACTACATCCAAGTGGGCAAAGATACCCAAAACTTCATCACCTTGACCAAATTCAAAGTCACCAGCATAATTATCAATATTACGAGTTTTATAGCCATCACGTTCTGCTAAAGCAAGAAAATGTTCCAAAGCTTTTACCGGTCCAGGACCAAATGGGTGCTTATCATCAACCTTACTGTCATCACGTTCTGAGTTAATACGCAAAAGACCAAAAAGGTCCTCCATCAAAGCATCTTTGCGCTTATCAACTTCGGCACGAAAATCAATTGTCATAATTTACTCCTTACTGTCTCTAGTTAGCATTATTTTACCATTTTTAGTAAGAGTTTTCATCCTTTATAAAGAAAATACAATCACTTACCCATCATCACAAGACGCCTTACCATTTTGAAAAGCATGTGAAACATTTCTTAAATCAGTAATGATCGAATCAAAAGTAATACTATTGCTTTCAACTAGGAACGCTTTCTCTTAGCTACCTGCCTCTTTTTACTTTAAGCCTTACTATTGAAATCACTCGCATTGTAGCATTACGATAATATCATTTCAAGAATTTCCATAAACTTTAGAATATTCTCTTAATTAATGCTATAATAGGACTATCAAAACTAAGGAGATGCATTATGCCATTTGTAAAAATTGATCTCTTTGAAGGTCGCACTGAAGAACAAAAAATCGAACTTGCTCGCGAAGTTACTGAGGTTGTATCACGTGTTGCAAAAGCACCTAAAGAAGCTATTCATGTTTTCATTAACGATATGCCAGAGGGAACTTACTACCCACATGGTGAAATGAAAAAGAAAAACTAGTCATCATTAAGCAGTCACATCCGTGGCTGCTTTTAATATAAAAAAACTGGAGTTCCTCTCCAGTTCTATACTTAGATTATAGTTGGTAATTCGTCATCGTCTTCAAAATTCTCTACGACTTCTTCACCAGGCAATGGTTTTTGCAGTTTTCCCAAGATAAAGCGTGAGATTGGACCAACTACTAGAAAATTAAGTGGTAAGGCCATGATAACATTTGTCAACCAAGCACGGCCATAGGATGAGAGCGTCACCGACTGACCGTTGTACACTAAGCCATAGAGCGACATAAAGGTTACCATGAATAGAGCCATGGTTCCAGAAATCGCTAAAATCTTCGCCCATCGTTTATCATGGGCTTTTACTTTATGTAAAATTGCAAATGCAATTGTCTTGGCTAGTGGTCCCACCAAAAGCATATCCAGTAAGAAAGCAACTACAAATCCAGGAAGATAACCTTGGAAAAAGTGACCCCAAGCAAAGGGAACAACTCCAGTCCAATCAAGGATGAGAAGATTCCAGAGACTCATCCCACAGACCATCATTCCACACATTAAAATCGTAAAAAGCAAAGCTTCCTTAAAATTACGAGGCATTAAAATTCTCCATTTCTAAAAGTTCTCTTTCAGCATATCAAATTTTTTTATTCCTCGTAAGTTAAATTTCTCTCATGAAAACGTATTATTTTAGGATAGTTTCCATCTCTGTATATCTCGGTTTCATACCTAAACGTTCGTAAAAACGTACAGCTCCCTCATTATCATTCCATACGTGAAGTGTCAGATTATAACAACCTAACTCCTTAGCATAGTCCAAGGCAAATTGATAAAGCTTCTCCCCTAATTTTTGACCTCGAGCCTCCTTATCAACGCATAAATCATCAATAAAAAGAGTCTTAACAGCCTTTAGTGGACCATTATTATCAGATACCTCTTTAATCATTAAGAACAGATGGCCTAAGATACGGCCTTCTTCATCCTCATATACAAAAATAGGTTTATTTGGATCATTAATCACTGCTTCTAAGTCTTCATCTGTAAATTTACTGCCTTCTGACTTAAAAACATCAGGGCGTGCATGATGATGCACTAGAAGAATCTGCCCCAATAGCTCCTGTAATCTTGGAATATCTTCTGCTCTTGCTAAACGAATCATAATTACCTCCATAAAAAAAGATGGGTAAAACCCATCTTAATTCTTATTTACCAAGTTTTGCTTTAGCTGCATCTGCAAGAGCTGTGAAAGCTGCTGCATCGTTAACTGCCAAATCAGCAAGCATTTTACGGTTAACTTCGATTTCAGCCAATTTCAAACCGTGCATCAATTGTGAGTATGACAAACCGTTCAAACGAGCTGCCGCATTGATACGTGTAATCCAAAGTTTACGGAAATCACGTTTCTTTTGACGACGGTCACGGTATGCATAGTAGTAAGAGTTCATTACTTGTTCTTTTGCAGTACGGAACAAGATGTGTTTTGCACCATAGTAACCTTTAGCAAGTTTCAATACACGTTTACGACGTTTGCGTGATACAACGCCACCTTTAACACGAGCCATTTATATATTCCTCCGAATTAATTCTAGTTTAGTTAATTTGTAATGCTTTTAGCGAATTAACGCATTTGTGAAAGCATTGATTTGATACGTTTAAAGTCACCTGAATGTACCATTGACGCTTTACGAAGGTGACGACGTTGTTTTTTAGTTTTACCGTGGAAACGGTGAGATGTGAAGGCACGGAAGCGTTTCAATCCACCTGAACCTGTACGTTTGAAACGTTTAGCTGATGCGCGGTGTGTTTTTTGTTTTGGCATTTTAAAATTCTCCTCTTAAAATAGTGTTAGTTTGACAATTATTTTTTGTCAGGAATTGGTGCAAGTTGCATGAACATTTGACGTCCATCCATCTTCGCTCTTTGCTCAATAATCGCAATATCTTGCGTTTTTTCAGCAAATTCCGCCAAGACCTTAGCTCCGATTTCTTTGTGAGTAATCATACGACCTTTGAATCGGATAGAAACTTTAACCTTGTTTCCTTTTTCAAGGAACTTACGGCCGTTACGAAGTTTTGTTTCAAAGTCACCTTTATCAATAACTGGACTCAAACGAACTTCCTTAACGGTAACAACGCTTTGTTTCTTACGTTGTTCTTTTTGTTTCTTTTGATACTCAAATTTGAACTTACCATAGTCCATAATCTTCGCAACAGGTGGCGTAGCTTGTGGTTGGATGAGAACCAAGTCAACATTTGCATCATCTGCAATAGCTTGCGCTTCTGACAATGGTTTAATTCCCAATTGTTCACCATCAAGACCAACAAGACGAACTTCGCGGACACGAATTTCATCATTAATGAATAGATCTTTCTTAGCTATGATCTTCACCTCTTTATTTTTTTAGAGAAAAACAAAGCGGACTTGATATACAAGCCCGCACACATAATATCCCTTAAGGGATTTGACATGTTGGGCCAGACAACCTAAGTCGCAAGGCGAGAAGTTCTCACTTCTGCTTTTCTCATTGTTTATAGTATAACAAGTGAGTCATCCTTTGTCAATAATTTTTTTTGCTTTTTCTTGAATAAATTCTACAACACCATCAATAGATACACCTGTAGTATCAAAAGTGATGGCATCTTCCGCTGGTTTAAGAGGCGACACCTTACGATGACTATCTTTATAGTCTCGTTCAGCAATTTCTTTTTTTAGAGTCTCAAGGTCAGCAGGAATCCCTTTTTCAATATTTTCCTTATAACGACGTTCTGCACGTTCATCAACAGAAGCAATCAAGAAAATCTTAAGTTCTGCATCAGGCAAAACCACAGTACCAATATCACGACCATCCATGATAATAGCCCCATCTTGAGCAATACGTTGTTGTTGCGCAACGAGTTCTTGACGAACTTCAGGAATCGCTGCTACCCAAGAAACATTATTTGTAACTTGGTTATCACGTATCGGGTGAGTAATATCAACATCACCTACATAAACTTGCTGGCTACCATCTGCTGCTTTTCCAAATGAAATCGGATGTTGAGAAAGTTGATCCAAAATTTCTGGTACATTTTCCTCAGTCAAACCATTCTGCAAGGCCAAATAGGTTGCAGATCGATACATAGCACCTGTATCAAGATAAGTATAGCCAAGATTTTTTGCAATAATCTTGGCTACTGTACTTTTTCCACTTGACGCAGGACCATCAATAGCAATTCTAATATCTTTCATGATGTTCCTTTGCTTTTAAATTATTGAACGTTAACGACATCACCTGGGTTAGCATACCAGTAACCGTTTGTCATGTGATCAGGGTTAAGACGTTCCAACTCATCTACAGAGATACCTGCACGTGCTGCGATTGATCCAGCACCTTCACCAGATTGTACAACGATTGATGAACCATCTGCTGCTGCCGTAGCGCTTGATGGTGTTGTCTCAGCTGACTCAGTTGCATCTTCTTTTTCAACATGTTTAGAAGAGCTTGACGCTTTAGTTGAAGATGATTTCTCTTTTGAAGATTTTTCTGTAGTAGATTTTTCACTATCTTCATCTTTATTTGAGTTTTTCTCGCTAGATGAAGATTTAACAACCTTACTTGTTGATGATGAATAGAATCCAGATGATTCCTTAGATTCTGCAGTTTTATTTCCACCTACATTTGAAGTATAGAAAACAAAGAACAAAATACATACAACAATGACAAAGAACAAGCCAAGCAAGACTGTCAAGAATGATGAATTAATGAAGCCACCACCTTTTTCGCGCTTGTCATCTGAAGGAGTGTTATCCTCTTCTTCAAGATCTTCATAATCCTCAAACTCATCTTCATCATCTAGAAAATCAGCATCAACTACTTCTTCCAACTCTTCGTCAGAAACCTTATCTTCCCATGGTTTTTTACTCATGATATTCTCCTTGTAAAAACAATAAATCTATTTTAAAATAATACTATGAAAGTATCATTAATTCCAGAAAAATGTATCGCATGTGGTTTGTGCCAAACCTACTCTCCTGTCTTCGACTACGATGACGAAGGAATCGTTAAGTTCAGAGATAGCGACCAACTTGATCAAATTATTGAAAATAGTCCTGAGACTTTGACCGCTGTCAAATCTTGTCCTACGAAAGCCCTTATTTGCTGCGAAGTTTAAGCTTGAGGGCTTTTTTTGATTCCTCATAAAAGGCAAAATAATCAAAGTTAGTCATATGATCCAATAGCTCTACCTCACCTTTGAAATCGGGATGCAATGCTAGAGCATCTAAGAAATATTTTTTAGGCCACTTCCTCATATAAAATTGACGTTTCTTGCCATTTTTAAAGATGAGACATAGACCAGTTTTGATAACTTCTACCTTTTCGATGTCACTAATCTTTACCTTGCGTGGTTTAAAAATGTTAAATGAAACAATTCGTAGAATCCCATGGTCTTCAATAATGAAGTAACGATGAAAGCCTAAACCAAACAGGGCTACAAAAATTGTAAAAAGCATCAAAATATGAGAGGGCACCGAGTACAACTCGAACAATAGGGCCGCCGCAATAAAGATTGGCGTGATGGCTAAAGACCAGTAAATAATCAGCCAAGATAATTCGGGTTGCCAATGGTAACGATACTTGCCGAAAATTTTTATCATCTCAGCACCTCCATTACTTCTAATTTTACCATAAAATCAGTATTTAGCAAGCTCAATTAAGGTTTACTGACAATTCCAAGAATAACATCTACGGCTTTTTCCATTGTCTGCAAGGAAACAAACTCATAACGACCATGCATATTTTCGCCACCAGCAAATAAGTTTGGTGTTGGAATGCCCATGAATGAAATTTTAGACCCGTCTGTTCCACCACGAATTGGTTCGATGACTGGCGTAATATCTAAGTCTTCCATGACTTCTTTTGCTAACTCTACAGGTGTCATGTCTTTTTCAATAACCTGACGCATGTTATAGTATTGATCTTTAAGTACTAAATCAACGCGTGTCAGACCATAAGCTTGATTCATTTGATCAGCAATCTCTTGGAAGGTTGCTTTACGATTTTCAAAGGATTCAGTTTCGAAGTCACGAATAATATAAGAAGATTTAGCTTCTTCAACAGTACCAGTCATAGTTTGAAGATGATTAAATCCTTGATAGCCATCTGTCAACTCTGGACGTTCTTTTTCTGGTAACTGGTTATGAAAATCAATTGCTAACTGTAAGGCATTAACCATTTGATTTTTTGCTGTTCCAGGGTGAACATTACGTCCGTGGAAAGTAAGTTCTGCTCCTGCAGCCGAGAAGGTTTCATACTGCAATTCACCCAAAGGTCCACCATCAACAGTATAGGCAAAATCAACATCAAAATCTTCAACGTCAAACTTGTCAGCACCAATTCCAATCTCTTCATCTGGACCAAAACCAACTCGAATCTCACAATGTTTGATTTCAGGGTGAGCCTTCAAATAAGCCAAAGCTGTCATAATCTCAGCAATACCAGACTTATCATCAGCCCCAAGAAGAGTGGTACCATCAGTTGTAATAAGTGTTTGACCAAGATAATTATTGAGATTAGGGAAATCGGTTGGGCCTAGGCTATAACCTGAACTTCCAAGAGGAATGACCCCTCCATCATAAGAGTCAATAACTTGTGGTGAAACTCCTTCTGCATTAAAATCAGCAGTATCCATATGAGAGATAAAACCAATCTTACGTGTTAATTGGTCATCATTCGCTGGAAGAGTTGCCACTAGGTAACCATTACTTTCCAAATAATGGATATTGGACAAACCCAGTTCTTCTAATTCTGGTTTTAGAACTTTCAAGGCAAAATCTACTTGACTTTGTGTTGTTGGCGTTCTTGTTGCATTTTCATCACTACGTGTATTGATCTTAACATAGCGTAAAAAACGCTCTAAGAGTAAATCGTAGGCCATAAGTACTCCTTTTGTTGTATTTATCTCAATTATAGCACAAAAACCCATCAAAATGATGGGTTAACCTTATAACTTAAACTTTAGATACTTTTTCGTAGTAAGACTTTATCCCAGCCACAATTGCATTAGCTAAAGTCTCTTGATAAGCAGAGGTATTCAAACGAGCTGCTTCTTGAGGATTTGACAAGAAACCAAGTTCAAGAAGGACTGCTGGCGCTGTTGTCTCACGCAAGACCGCAAAGGTTTGTCGTTTCACGCCTTGGTTTTGAGCACCAGTCGCATTAATAAGGCTAGACTGGATGGCATTGGCCAAGGTATCACTCATGCTCAAACGAGTTGGATTAGCGTGGTAGGCGGCATTAATACGTGATGGGTATTCTGCATAAGGTTGGTAATAGTAAGTCTCAATACCCTGTGCTGCTGAACTTCCTGAGGCATTGATGTGAATACTTACGAAGATATCTGATTCAGAGGCATTAGCTGCACGAGAGCGATCTGTCAAATCGACATAGGTATCACTTGTGCGAGTGGTTACAACTTGATACCCTTCTGCTTCTAGTTTAGCTTTCACACGGCTTTGGATAGCCAAGGTCAAGCTCTTTTCAGAGATACCAAAGTACGAAGCTCCTGGATCATAGCCACCATGACCAGCATCGAGATAGACAACCTTATTTAAAACATCGTAGTTTCCTCTTGATGCCGAACCGATTTTCTTAGGGGCTACCACATCAGCTGAAGTTGCCCCAAAGCCGATATTCTTACCTGAAGCATCCACAATATAGCCGTGAACAATGTACTTGCCTGAATTCCACTTGTGTTGACTGGCTGAAATCGTCACCTTGTAAGAACCATCATCTTGTTTTGTGGCATTATGCCAAACAAGATCATCCTGGCCATTTTGCTCAGACCAAACAGGGATAACCACACCTGAAATACCGCTTGGATTCGTCAGGTTGGTGATGAGAACATCAAAAGTACCACGATTTTTATCATTATTGGCAATAGTTAAAGTTCCTTGAGTCTTAGTGATATCAAGTGTTGCTTGTTTGCCACCTAGGCCAATGTATTTACCATCATTGTCAACCAGATAGACATGAGAATTATACAGACCACTATCACCCTTATGGTTGCTTGAACGAACGGTTACCTTATAGTCTCCATTAGCTTGCTTAGCTGCCTTGTACCAGATGATATCATCTTGGCCGTTCTTTTCTGACCAGGTTGGAACTAGAACTTCTTTGAAACCTCGTGGGGCAATCAAATTTGAAATGACAACATCATAGCTACCAGTAGCATTGTTGAGACCAGTGATGGCAAGGTCGGCCTTGGGATTATCAATAACTACTCCTTCATTTTCCACAGTAGAGATGGAATTATTGCTCATTTCATCCCATTCATAAAGCTTGTAGGCTTCAATCAAAGAGATAAGCTTTCCAGCGTAACCTGGATCTGTCGCATATCCTGCATTCTTAAGTTCCTGAGCCGCAATGCGATAATCTGTTTCATTCACAACTTTTCGGTAATTGTTTTTTCGCCACTCGGTACTCGTGAAAAATTTTGCATGGTCTACTACGCTATCATTCCATGAGGCATATTTTCGAAAAGCTGCATTGACCGTGATATAGCCACCATTAACATATTCCTGGGTAAGGACAGTCACGCTTTCTCCATTCCAGTCCTCTGAATCCTTAATGCCAAAAAGATTATTGTTCGGAGCCTTAGCAAGTTCAGAGCTTCCCCAACCACTTTCTAGGATAGCTTGTGCTGCCGTAATAGAGGGAAGGACTCCTTCCTTGGCTCCATCCATAGCTCCTTGCTTAATGGCACTAAGAAAATGACTTTGTTTTTGATCAATTTCGCTAAGATTATCTGCCTCTTGATAAGAGATTGTGGTCACAGAACTATTGGTTAAGACAGCTATTTTTGAAGAATCTGCCAGACTTGTTTGCTCCTCCTCTAATACCTTTTCACTTTGTAGATTCATTTGGCTCGTTGAATCATCGTGTACTCCCACTTCAGAATAACTTGCCTCATGATTATCTGTACTTTCTTTCAAAGTTGAAGATGTATCAGTTGGTGACAACATTTCATCTGCTTTCGCCGATTGACCAGACATTCCTAAAAATAAGATTGCTAGCATAACACCGCACAGTCCATAAGCTTTGCTTTTCTTAAATCCAAAATGAAATCCTAATTGCATCTTAATTTCCTTTTCTATTTACAATTTCTGCTGATTCATTTTAAGACGATTAAACTATCAGCATCATAAAGTCTTAAAATAAACCTTCACCAATTTATTCGCAAAAAAAGCTAGAAACTTATCAAAAGTTCCTAGCTTTTTTAGTAGTATTGAAATATTAATCGACATCAACGAAACCAAAACGTGATAGAGGATACAATCTGAAAGAGATAACACCTTTAATTTGGTCTTTTTCAATGAGACCAAACTTACGACTATCATCTGTATTACGGCGGTTATCGTTCAGTACAAGGTATTGACCTTTTTCAATCTTAGTTTGTTTATTATCTGTCAATGTTGCAATGGAAAAATCATCAGTAAAGAAATTCCCAGGTGAAACTGTCGCCAAATAAGCTGATTTATCCTTGCTAATATAGGCTTCGTCAACTGACTTATCATTGACATAAAGGAAATCATCCATAGCTGTCACGCTCTTGCCCTCACCAGCAATAACACGACCAATATAATCCTTGCCATTAACTGTATAAAGAATAAAATCTTTTTTCTGAGGTTCAACATTTTTATTGAAAGTAACATAATCACCAGCATGAATATAGTCATTCGCCTGACCTTCAGTCACACGGTGTGTTGAAAAGACAAATGCTCTTAACAACAAAATCACTACAATGGCAAGAACTGCTATGATAATATTTCGAATTAAATCTCTCTTAACCATACTTACTCCTTATGGGTTCTAATAAAATCATAACATAAATAGAGAAATAAAAAAAGAGGGAGTGAACAAGCTCAATGTATCTCTCCCTCTCTTTAAACCAAGGATTAAAGCCTTTCGCAGCTTAATAATCCTCAAGAAATGTTTGCATATTGACATCATCTGGAACTAAGGCAAGGTATTTTTCTGCCGTTGCACGCGCCTGATCTCTGTAACCAAATTCCCTCAGGATATATGCATAATCATGGAGGAATTCAGGATTTTCAGATAAATCTGTAGCCAAATCTTGATAGATTTGAAAAGCTTCTTCTTCATCATCAAGTGCTTGGTAGGCCTTGGCAATGTTCCAACGAGCCAAAACAGAATCAACTTCGTAATCGGCTAAAGCTACCAGATCCTCGTAACGTTCTTCTTCTAAATAGAGAGTACTTAAACGTAGAACAATCTCATCTTGGTCCTCAGCGAGTGGTAAGGCTTGCTTCAGATAAGATTCAGCAGATTGAGTGTCATGCAACTCGTAGGATAACTGTGATGCTAACAAAAGTAATTGAACATCAAAAGCATTTTTTGAAATCCCTTGTTGTGCCATACGTAATGCTTCTTCAGTTTTATGTTCTGCATGTAAGGACAAGGCGTAAAAATACTCATAACCCTCGAAGTCAGCAGACATGATTTCTATCTGCTTAAAGTAAAAATTAGCTTTTTGATACTCTTCTTGATCATAGAGCAAAGTGGCTAATTCAAAAGCAATGGTATCATCGTATTCAATTTCAATGGCTTTTTCCAAAAATTCACGAGCAGCTTCAAACTTTCCAAGACTGGCATAAGCCTTACCAATGCGTTCATAAGTAGAAACGCCAGTCATTGCAAGGAGATCACGATTATCCAATTTAGCGTAATAATGAATAGCTTGTTCAAAATTTCCTAGTTCAAATTCCATCTCAGCCAAACCAAAAATAATCAATGAGTCATCTGATAATTGACTTGCCTCCAACAACTTATCACGTGCCACATCAGTTAGGCCCTCCATTTGGTAGAGGTCTGCCTTTACAATTAAAGCAGACAAATAGTCGTCAGAGTCTTCAGGTATGGCATCCAAATAAAGAAAGGCCTCTTCAATATCACCATCTTCGGCTGCAATTTGTGCTAGATTGACATTAACCTCTGGAAAATCAAAACGAACTTTTTCGTAAATTTCCTGTGCCTGTGGTAAGAAACCAATAGACTCTAAGTATTGACCCAACTCAACAAGAACCTCTTCTGGGTCTTCTCGTAAAGCTTTTTTAAAATATTTGTCTGCGTGGTCTAAATCTTGGTTTCCAATAGAGGCAACCATTTTTTCACTATTTAACATCGTCTTTTTGTCCTTCATTTTCTAGATCATCTTGATAAAGATTACTTACAGAACGGTACCAATCAAAAATCTCTCTAACAACAACCTTGACAGAGGCATAGATTGGAATACCCAATAGAACACCCCAAACACCGTACAGAGAGCCTGCTGTCAAGAGAATAAACATAATGGTAATAGGGTGAATGCTTAGTTTATTTCCCAAAACAAGTGGAGAAACAAAACGTCCTTCAATAGTTTGCTCAATGACAAAAATGATGAGGACCTTGATCAGCATAGCAGGTCCTTGCACCAGTCCCATGATTACAACTGGTACCATAGCAAGAAAACTTCCTAGATAAGGAACCATGTTTAGAAAACCTGCCATAATACCAAAAGTCATACCATATCGAAGACCTACAATCTTAAACATAATACAGAACATAATGGCAACGACAATAGCGACTGTAACCTGGCCTTGAACATACCCTTCGAGCTGACTATTAATATCTGAAAGCATACGAACAGTTGTTTCACGAAAGCGAGTTGGTAAGGCTGAGACAAAGCTATGTTTCATCTTTTGGCTATCTCTTAAAAGGTAGAAGAGAATGAAAGGTGCCAAAATGATAGCTACTGTCACCCTTGCTACTGTGCTCGCAAAAGTTCCAACCCACGTCAAAGCAGATGAAGAAAAGTTCTCAGCATAATTGACCATTCTCGCTGAGAAATCACTAAGCATGGACTCTAAATCACCGTGGAAGTTGGAAAGAATGGGAAGATTAATCCAACGTTCCGTCTCACTATTGGCACGTGCAATATATGAGGGTGCATTTCTTATTAAAATCAAAATTTGATTTTGTAAGCTAGGAATAGCCGTCGAAATTCCCCAGACCAAGAGCAAACCAAGGATAGCGTAGATGACTAAGATAGACATGGTTCGGTTTAGTCCGGTTCTTTCTACAAGTAGTACCAAAGGTTTTATTAAATAATAAAGGAGCATGGAAATAACCAGTGGCAACATAATAATGGTCATAAACTGGATGACAGGTGAAAAAATAGGACTAATCTTGGTGAAAATCAAAACCGTCAAACCAATCAAAAGTAAGATGAAAAAGGCTACAACAGCCTGATTATTCAATATCCACTTAAAAAACCATGTTTCTGAAAAATGTTCTGTTTTTTTACGCTTCATAGTTCCTCCCTATTTATCATAAAAGGTTACAGTCTTGTCTACTAAGTTTTGGTTACGATCATAGACAAATTTTGCAGAGAAGAAAGGCTTATCTTCAAGAATCCACTTGAAGATCTCATAGTCACCTTCCCAAGTTGGTTTAGATAAGACCTCATCATAAGGTACCCATTCAAGCGTTCCTTCACGAGACTCCTCATCTGAGATGAGTTCTCCTTCAAAACCAGTTACCTTAAAGACATAGGTATACCAATCATGACCAGGGGTAAATTCTGGAAAGGTAATCATCCCTTTAAAATCCATCTCAGTCACTGTAAAATGGGTTTCCTCGAGAATTTCACGACGAGCACATTCGTCAGGCGTTTCTCCCGCTTCTAGTTTTCCCCCAACAGAAATCCACTTTCCTTCATGAACATCATTAGGCTTTTTATTACGATGTAGGAGCAAAAGCTCCTTTCCATTGTCAATATAACAAATGGTAGCTAACTTTGTCATAATGCATCTCTTTTCCAATGTTTTTTAAATATTATACCAAATATGGGATTGGATTTGGGCTTTAAGCAGACGATTTTGAGATATAGTTGAAAATCTGCTTTTCTGAATCTCTCGACAAACAAAAAGAGAACCAAAATAGTTCTCCTTTAATCTCTTAGTATTTCAAATAACGACGCATTGCCATACGTGACCCAATCGAACCGATAATAATACCGACTGCGAAAAGGGTTCCGATAACCGCATAGACAAACCACTCTGGATCATACATCGAAATACCACCTTTGACAAAATCTGGATTCAAAGATGAGTAAACCATGTGATACAAAAGATAAATGAGCCCAGAAGGAATGATGGCACCAAGTGCTCCAATCCAAGCACCTTCCATCAAGTAGGGACGACGAATGTATGAATTCTTAGCACCTACCAAACGCATGATTTGAATTTCAGTCGCACGTGACATAATGGTAATACGGATGGTATTTGAAATCAATAGGACAGCCACAATAGTTAAGAGTGCTGTGGCAATGATTCCCCAAAATTGAACACGTTTCATAGTGGACATCAGAATTTCAGTATCTGAGCCACCAAAGTTAGCATTATCAACACCCTGAATGGCTTTTGCTTCCTTGGCAACTCGACTGACATCATCTGGTGATTTCGTTTGGACGATGTAAACATCTGAAAGAGGGTTGGCATCTCCAGTAGCTGTCTCGAAACTTGAACCCATTGTTTCAATGAGTTGTTTCTTTTGCTCTTCTTTACTAGAGAAAGTAACCTTATCTACACCTTTGATTTTGGTCAAAGCATCATAAATCTTATGGTAGTCTTTATTAGCAACAATCTGTCCAGAAAGTTCCTTGACTGTTTTCGAGGCATCTGATGAATCTGGATCCAAGTAGACATTGACCTGAATATTCTTTTCAATATCTGAAGCCAATTTCTGCGTATTTAAAATAACAGAGCCAAAGACACCTAAAAGTGAAAGAACAATCATCACCGAAAATACTGCCGTAAGTGTCGACAATAGATTACGTTTGAGATTCTTAATCGATTCTCCTAAATGGCGGAAAAAGCGTCTAATCATGGTAACCGTACTCTCCTTCCTCTTCATCACGAACAATACGTCCTTCTTCAATCGCTACGACACGATGACGAAGGTTATTAACGATAGTTGAGTTATGGGTTGCCATTATAATGGTAGTCCCTTGCAAGTTAATACGTTCAAGGACTTGCATAATTTCCCATGAAATCTCTGGGTCCAAGTTCCCTGTTGGTTCATCCGCAATCAACACTTTTGGATTATTGACGATAGCACGCGCAATAGCGACACGTTGTTGCTCACCACCAGACAATTGATTTGGGAATGAACGCATCTTGTGTTTAAGACCAACCAACTCGAGAACCTCTGTCACCCGTTTCTTGATATGACGAGGTTTCTCACCAATAACTTCCATGGCATATGCAACGTTTTCAAAAGCCGTTTTCTTTGGAAGGAGTTTATAATCCTGGAAAACAACTCCAATAGAACGTCTCAAAAGTGGAACATCTTTCTTACGAAGTCGGGTTAAATCAAACTCTCCAACCTTCATAGAGCCACTCGTTAATTTTTCTTCTTGGTAGAACAAGCGAATTAAGCTTGATTTCCCAGCACCAGAAGGGCCGACTAAGTAAACAAACTCCCCAGAGTTAACAGACAAATCAATGTGTCTAAGGGCTGTTGTTGACTTATCATACTTCTTAGTAACATCTTTTAATTCAATAAGAGCCATAATGTCAGTATTCAACTACTAAAATAGCTGAAGCCTTCCTTTCATTGAGATAGAGTATCTAAATACTTGAAAATAGTATATCGTTACTATTCTTCCATACGCCACTTGAGGTAGGCATCGATGAAGCCTTCAACATCTCCATCCATTACCTTATCAACCTGGGCAACTTCATAGCCTGTACGGTGATCTTTAACCATGGTATATGGCGTGAAAACGTATGAGCGAATTTGACTTCCCCAAGTGATTTCTTTCTTATCACCCTTCAAAGCATTCACTTCTTCTGCTTTCTTTTCTTGCTCCATTTGATAGAGTTTAGCTTGAAGCATTTTCATCGCACGGTCGCGGTTCCCATATTGTGTACGGTCAACCGTTGAAGCTACAACAATACCAGTTGGAATATGGGTCAAACGCACACCTGTAGAAACCTTGTTGACGTTCTGACCACCAGCACCACCTGAACGAAATGTATCCATCTTGATATCATCATCACGAATTTCAACTTCAATGGTATCATCCAATTCAGGCATAACTTCCACAGATGTAAATGAGGTATGACGACGTTTGGCAGAGTCAAATGGTGAAATACGAACCAAACGGTGGACACCCATTTCTGATTTGAGGAAACCATAAGCATTAGGTCCTTCAAAAGCAAGGGTTACAGATTTGATTCCAGCTTCATCACCAGCCTGATAATCCAAAGTCTCAACCTTGAAACCTTTGGCATTTCCATAACGTTGGTACATACGGAGCAACATATCAGCCCAGTCCTGAGCTTCTGTACCACCAGATCCTGGGTGAATTTCCAGAATGGCATTGTTATGGTCATATGGTTCAGACAAGAGCAGTGTCATCTCGTAACTTGTCATAATCTTATCAAGTTTTTCGAGCGTTTCTTCCAGCTCTTCTTGAACACTATCATCTTCTTCCAACATTTCTAAATAAAGCTCTGTTTCATCAGAGAGTTCTTGCATATTGTTGAAAGTTTCGTATTTCATTTTGAGCTCATTTAACTCTTGTGAAGTTTTTTGAGCTGCAATATTATCATTCCAAAAATCTGGCTCAGTCATTCGGTTTTCAAGGAGCGCAATGTCCTCTTCCAAACGATCTAAGTCAAAGAGACCTCCCGAAGCTCACGAGCTTCTCTTGATTTTCAGAGATTTTTTGGCGAATTTCTGCCACTTCCATGGATAGGTTTCCTCCATTTTATAGTATTATGCTTAATTCTAGCATAAATCACTTAAATTTGCCATTTTGCGCATACAAGCTCCCACTCTGCTTGGGCGTCTTCATCTTTAGGTGAAAGATTCCTCATATAGTCTAACATGGCCTCATCGGGCTTCTTAACAATTTCTCCGAGAGCCCAAATGGCAGTCGCCGTATGGATGGGATTATTATTCTTATCGATAATCTCCATCAGTTTGACAATAGCATTGCGGTCATGTAAGTTGGCCAAGGCAATAATGGCATTACGTTGAAGAATATTCTTCCCTCGCCATGAACCGGCAATCATCCCAAATTTCTCCTTGAAGGATTTGTTACTCAGCTCAAGAAATGGAAGCAATTCGGGCATGGCAAGCTCAGGATCTATATCTGAAGCCAAAGGATTGTCGATACCTCTGTTATATGGACAGGAAATCTGACAAATATCACAGCCATAGATAACAGTCTTTATTTTCTTTCGAAACTCCATATCCATCATCCCCTTATCTTGGGTCTGGAAGGATAGGCAACGACGGGCATTCATAGTCCCATCGCCAATGAGACAAGATGTCGGACAGGCATCCAAACAACGACGACAATCCCCACATCCATAGTCTACTTCATGATCAGGTTCTATCTCTAGATTAGTGATAAGCTCACCGAGATACATGTAGGAGCCATATTCTTTTGAAATCACTAGTCCATTCTTTCCGATAAAACCTATTCCAGCTCGCTTGGCCACTGCTGTATCGACCAAGGCTCCAGTATCCACCATACCTTTATATTCGAAGTTTTCCGTCAGTTTTTCAATGCCTTCTGCCAAGCATTTTAGTTTGTCCTGCAAAACATAGTGGTAATCTAGACCCCACGAATTTGGAGTGATTTTGCCCCGCTTAAATTCTGTTTTTTGGGGTTGTTGCGGCAACTTATGCGGATAGGCTACTGCAATGGAAATGATGGTTTTAGCTGATTCTAAGGTCAACTTAGGATAAATACGCTCTTCAATATTTTTATGTTCAAACCCTGTTGTTCGCCCTTCTTCGACACCAAGTCGAAGGGATTTCTCCAGATAGGCAAAATCATCAGCGGTTGTAAAACCAATTTTTGAAATGCCAATTTCCTTGGCCATCTTTTGTATTTCTAACTTGATATCCATATTCTTATCATAATGAAAATGTAGTCCAAGGGCAAGTATTTTCCACCATCTTCATATAGAGACAAGCCTTAACCTTTTTGTTACAATGTTTTTATGACAAGACTTGCAGTAATGAGTGATTTACATATTGATTTGAATCACTTTGAAACATATGAAATCGATACTCTTATAAAGTGTCTAAAAGATCAAGAAGTTAGCCACCTCCATATCGCCGGTGATATATCCAACCATTTTTCTATCGATACGAAACCTTTTCTACGAAAACTGTCTAAGGCGGTCAAGGTCACCTATAATTTAGGCAATCATGATATGCTTGATTTAGAAGATGAGCTTATTGATAATCTTGATTTTCAGGTAATTGATTTAGGAAGTAAGACATTATTGGCTTTTCATGGGTGGTATGATTATTCCTATTCTGATGAAAAATTAGATAAGATTCTTAAACGTAAGAAGCAACTCTGGTTCGACCGACGACTTAAACGATTGGGTACTGATCCCGAAATCTGTCAAACTAGTCTCCAGAAGCTAGATAATATTCTAAATGATTTAGACACGAATAACCTTATAGTTGCCATGCATTTCGTTCCTCACAGTCGTTTCACCATGACGCACGTACGTTTTAAACCTTTTAACGCTTATTTGGGATCTGAACAATTCCATCAGATTTTCGTCAAGCACGGCGTTAAAGATGTTGTTTTTGGTCATGCCCACCGCAGTTTTGGGACGGTAACTATTGACGGTGTAACCTATCACTCGCGTCCTCTTGGATACCGACGAGAATGGGACTTAATTATTGATTTTGTTTCCAATCACCCTGAACTCAATCCTACTGGAACATGGAACCTATCCAAGCGTTATAACCTAGTCAAGAAACTACAAGAGTTTTTAGAGTATGAAAAAAAGGAACTAGCAAATGAGTTCCTTTCATCCATGACACTATTTGATTTGTAGAACGACTCTTACGGGAGTCGTTTTTTTAGTCGATGAAAAATCCCTGTTTTTGAAGATCCTTCAAGGTATTAGCACGGTTGGCAACGGATTTATTCATGGTCTTAGCAATCTGAGTCGTAAATTCATCAACCCTATTATTGAGATCGCGGAGATCATAATACTCATGGACTTCAGCGTCGTAATCTTTTAGCTCCTCCAAGGGATTTTCCAAATCCTGATAATAATTTTCCATATGGATGACGTGACGTGGCAAACGAGGTTTAAGCTGTGGCTCCTGATCTGGCCAACCAACCGCTAGGCCCACTGCAGGATAGACATACTTTGGAAGTTTGAGAAGCTCCGAAAGCTTGGCATTATCATTCAAGATACTTCCCAAATAAACTGTTCCCATGCCTAAGCTCTCAGCAGCTACTACCACATTTTGAGCAGCAATCATTGCATCCGAGAAAGCAGAGATAAAGCGTTCGGGACTACCTTGCACCAAGGCTTCAGCACCCTTTGCCTCTGCAATCAGAGTGTTACGTCTTTGGTCTACAACAAAGACAAAAAGATGCCCAGCATTTGGAATATAAGGCTGATTCGCAATTTCAGCAATTTCTTCCTTCAATGTTTCATCTGTAATACTGATAATCGAATAGGACTGTCTAAAATTACTAGTTGCCGTATGTCTGGCAACATCAACCAGAAGGTCAACTTCTTCCTGTGTCAAAGCTAGAGGTTTAAATTGACGGATGCTACGGTGATTGAGTTGTGTCTTAATAGTCTCGTTCATGGCCTTCTCCTTAACTTGTGATCATTTCTCTTCAATTATAAACAAGACTCCCCCTTAATTCAAGATGTGATAAGAAAAAGCCAGAGACCATTATCTCTGACTTTATGTTTTAAATAGCGTCTTTATCCTTACCAAGGGCACGTTGAATAGCTTTGACTAATTCAACCAATACCACAATCAAGAAGGAACCTACAATAACCGCAAGCCATTGTGTCAGACTAAGGTGTGACACATGGAAAAGGCTATTAAATCCAGGAACTACGATAGTTGCCATCAACAGAACGAAGGCTACTGGAATTGCCCAGTTGAAAGTCTTGTTTCTAAAGAGACCAACTTTAAAGACTGATTGATAAACAGATTTAACGTTAAAGGCATGGAGCAACTGGATTAATCCAAGTGTGGCAAAGGCCATTGTAAGGGCATCCGCATGAATTTCTGCTTGCGTATGGTGCTCTGGGAAGGCAAGGCCCCAACCATATACTGCAAGAACAAGGATAGTTTGGAAGACACCTTGATACATAATCGCTCCGAAGACACCACCATCAAAGAAGTTTGATTGGCGACCACGAGGTTTGTGAGTCATAATACCTGGTTCAGCTGGCTCAACCCCAAGTGCGATAGCTGGAAGGGTATCAGTGACTAGGTTAATCCAGAGAAGGTGTACTGGTTGAAGCACATCCCAACCAAACAGTGTGGCAAAGAAGATAATGAAAACTTCGGCCATGTTGGCTGACAAGAGGTATTGGATTGATTTTTGAATATTTGAGAAGACCTTACGTCCCTCTTCTACGGCAACGATAATTGTCGCAAAGTTATCATCGGCAAGAACCATATCTGAAGCTCCCTTAGAAACCTCTGTACCTGTGATTCCCATACCGATACCGATATCAGCTGTCTTAAGTGAAGGCGCATCATTAACCCCATCACCTGTCATGGCAACAACCTTGCCATCATTTTGCCAAGCCTTGACGATACGAACCTTGTGTTCAGGAGACACACGCGCATAGACAGAGTACTGTTTGAAGACTTTTTGGAATTCTTCATCAGAAAGCTCATTAAGCTCAGCTCCAGTAAAGACATGATCTTCTGTATCATTTGGGTCGATGATACCAAGACGCTTAGCGATTGCTTCTGCTGTATCTTGGTGGTCACCTGTGATCATGATTGGACGAATCCCCGCTTCTTTAGCGACACGGACAGCCTCTGCTGCTTCTGGACGTTCTGGGTCAATCATACCTACCAAACCTGAGAAAATCAAATCAGACTCAACAACTGCAGATTCCAAGGTAGGAATGTCATTCGTTATCTTATAAGCCATCATCAAGACACGAAGAGCTTGTTTTGCCAAGTCCTTATTAGTCGCAAGGATTGCTTGTTTGTCTTCATCCGTGATTGGACGAATCTCACCATTGATTTCAATACGAGTCACTCGTTTGAGCAATTGGTCAGGCGCACCTTTAACAGCTACAAAGTATGTGCCATCCGCTTCTTTGTGAATAGTAGACATGAGCTTACGGTCAGAGTCAAATGGCAATTCTGCCACACGAGGCTCTGATTTCAAGACGTCACGCACATCAAAATTATGGTCCAAACCAAATTGAACAAGGGCTGTTTCGGTTGGATCACCGATTAGTTTACCATCTGGGTCTACCTTAGTATCATTGGCAAAGTTCATAATACGAAGGGTTGTATTGTCAGCACCAAGTTCCGTAGCAGCGCTTTGCAATTGACCGTTTGTATAGACTTTTTCAACAGTCATTTGGTTCATGGTTAAGGTACCAGTCTTATCAGATGCGATAATTTCTGTTGAACCAAGGGTTTCAACAGCTGGCAATTTACGAACAATCGAATTGCGCTTAGCAAGGGTCGTTGTCCCAAGTGACAAAAGAATGGTTACAATGGCAGGTAAACCTTCAGGAATCGCTGCAACGGCAAGAGCAACGGCAACCATCAAGCCTTCAAGAGGCTGTTCGCCACGAATGAAGACACTAACCAAGAATGTCACCAAGGCAATAGCGACAATAAGATAGGTCAAGGTCTTAGACAGTTGCTCCAAGCTTTGTTTCAATGGCGTTTGTGATTCGTCCGCATTAGCCAGCATATCGGCAATCTTACCGACCTCTGTATACATACCGGTATTGGTTACAACTCCTGTACCACGACCATAAGTAACGTTAGAATTTTGATAACCCATATTTACACGGTCACCGATACCTGCTTCTGCTTCAACTGTCTCAGTAACGTCCTTTTCAACTGGAACGGATTCACCTGTAAGGGCTGCTTCTTCAATCTTAAGTGAGGCAGCTTCGAGCAAGCGCATATCCGCAGGAACAACATCACCAGCTTCAAGCAAGACGATGTCTCCAGGAACCAATTCGCGTGAATCAATTTCAACGACATGCCCATCACGACGCACACGAGCCATAGGACTAGACATGTTTTTGAGGGCTTCAATAGCCGCTTCTGCTTGACCTTCTTGATACACACCAAAGGCTGCATTCAAAACAACAACGGCTAAAATAATGCAGGCATCCGTCAAACCATGCATACCTTCTGTAATAACAGAAAGGGCGGCGGCGACAAGCAAGATGATAATCATCAAATCTTTAAACTGATCGATGAATTTTGACAAGAGGCTGCGTTTTTCACCTTCATCCAACTCGTTATAGCCATAGGCATCTAAACGTTCCTTGGCTTGTGCAGTAGACAAACCATCAACAGAAGTGTCCAAGTTTTTTAGGACTTCTTCCTCTCCTTGTGTGTAAAACAAGGCTTTATTTTGTTCTTTAGACAAAATAATCTCCTCCTTCTATATAGGGAAAAATGGCTAACAAGACTCTTTTCATATAAAAAATCATACAAAAAGAGACTTGTTTAATAAAAAACAAGTCTCGCTGTTTAAGAATATGCCGGAAATGTAAAATTTCGTAATGACGACATAATCGCAACTGTTAATCAAATCTCATGATTACAGTCACCTGCTACTCCCTTATTTGTACTAAACATTTTATCATAAATTATTCTTTATTCAAGCAAAATGATTCTATTTTTTCAAAAATTAAAACCAAGAAACTTCTAATTCATAATCAGCAAAAACGTCTTCTGTTTCTGGATGTTTCAATTGATAATGAATATCAACTGTCTGTCCATTCGGGTCATGGGCAAATAGACTAGTGTCTGTCAGAAAATGCTGGGTACCAAGCGGTGTCGGAATGTGGACCAAGGCAGGTACTTTAGCAGAAAAACGCATGATGGATTTAGGATTAGAAAAGCGTGTCATCACTAGCTCATCCTGATTCAACTTAATAACCACTTTTTCTTTCTCGGAATTATGATGAACAAGATAGGTATAATCCCCTTTTTCCATAACCTCACAAGTGTGGATTTCTTCGATAATCTCCGTTTGATCCCCTACTTTAATTTTGTTTTTTATTTTTATTTCCATTGATTACTCCTTTTCTTTCTATACTTATTTTTCCAACTCTAATGCGATACTGACAGCAATCTCGAAGAAAGTCATTACATCTGTCTTTCTCTCTTCATGTCTAGCATCCCACTCATGATTGTGATGATCAACATAGTCAGCCGTGTAGAAAAACTGATAAACATTGGCTTGTCGATATTGGGCCCAGGCCATGATAGCCGAAGATTCCATATCTACAACTTTCGCTCCTGCTTCAAGTCTTCGTTTTACCTTAGCAGCTGTTTCACGATAGAAGGCATCTGTCGTCCAAACTTTGGTCCGAATGTGCTCAATACCAGATTTGTTCAAAGCGTTCTCCATGGTTAAGAGCAAAGTTTCGTCATAAGCTATCTCATCACTTGCAGGAGCGTAATGGTAACTTGCACCTTCATCACGTAGAGCTGAACTTGGTATAATAATTTTATCTGCTTGAATTGACTGATCTAGAACTCCGCAAGAGCCCAAAACGATAAAGTTGTTAAAGCCTCTCGCTTTGAGTTCTTCTAAGAAACCCACAACCATTGGAGCTCCAATAGTAGCCATAGCAACTGCAAGTTTAAATCCATCTACTTCATAGATATACCATGGATATTTGCTATTTAGGTTGGTGAGATAACCACCTTCATAGACTCCGTCTATCTGCTTTACTCGTTCAAGGATTTCTCCATTAAAAGACAGAATAATAGTATCACAGATTTCTCCACCACTAATAAGGCTTCGATCAGTTTGCTCTATCACAGCAGGTACATTTTCAAATTCTTCTAATAACATGTAATCATTCTTTCTGCTTCAAGTAAACCACCTGGGTTTGTTTGACAAAGCCAATCTTTTCATACAAGCGTTTGGCACCTATATTGCTATCTTCCACTGCAATTTGGAAGGACTTGTCATTTTGCGCAATAAGTTGGTTGACGACTGATTTTGCCAGATAGCTTCCATAGCCTTGGCCACGATAGGCTTCTGCTACGGCAAGTCCATAAAGGTAGTTGTTATTCCCAGATAAATCGACCGTACAAACTCCAATGACCTGAGCTTCTTTGAGAAGGATGTAAAGTAGGCCATCGGAATCCTTCAAGGCCTCTGTAATGTATCTGCGACTTGCTTCAAGTGTTTCCTCTGCATCAGAAAAGGCTTGCTGGTGGAGTTGGGCAATTTCATCTAGGTAAGAAGGTTCAGCTAAGAGCACCTTGACATCTGAACGGGAATCCAGAGCATATGGTGTTCTATCTCGCCCTAGCCAGGTTTCCGTCTCTTCATCCTCAACCAAACCCCAATGACTTGCCAAATCAGGATGATGATCGAGAAAAACACGCTCCGTCTGAAAGGTCACTGAGCGAATAGGGTAAGATGCCATTTCTTTTTCAAAGCTTCTATACATCGCACGCGCAATACCATGACGACGATAACTAGGGTCCACTAGGAAGCTCACTTCAACGTCTTCGTTATCCGCATAAACCGTTAACAACCCAAGCAACTTTCCTTCTTGATAATAGAGGAAAAAGGCTGGCATGATGGGGTCAAAATTAAGCATATTGGAGAGATAGGGTTCTCGAAAGGTTTGATCATGGGCTTGGCAGCTAGCAATCAATGCTTTTGCTACCTTCCGTTCTTGCTCCGTCAATTGGTTGGTTACTCGAATCACTTTATCTCTCCTTTATTTGTCTGACCTTATTTTACCAATTAAAAAGCATTTGGGCAATTCTTACCTAATCTACTTCTTTAAAGTAGGCAATATGTTTTTTCTCATGACAAACTATGACAAATCATTTA
The DNA here is from genome assembly GCF_002094975.1 of Streptococcus salivarius. NCBI lineage: Bacteria > Bacillati > Bacillota > Bacilli > Lactobacillales > Streptococcaceae > Streptococcus > Streptococcus salivarius. Next base: position 1,773,514 of record NZ_CP015283.1, read on the forward strand.
AATTTTAGTAGAATAGAAGAGAAATTAACTAAACGAAACAGGTAATTATTATGTCTATTAAACTTATTGCTGTTGATATTGATGGAACGCTTTTAAATAGCCAACGTCAAGTTACACCTGAAGTCTTTCAAGCGATTCAAGATGCTAAAGCTGCCGGTGTAAAGGTTGTCATCGCGACTGGTCGTCCCATTCCTGGAGTACTTCCACTTCTTGAAGAACTCAACCTCAACCAAGACGGAGATTATGTTATCACCTTCAATGGTGGTCTTGTCCAAGAAACTTCTACTGGTAATGAATTAATTCGTGAGACACTCTCATACGAAGACTACCTTGATATTGAGGTTTTGGCTAACAAGCTTGGTGTTCATTCTCACGCCATTACTAAAGATGGTATCTACACAAGTAATCGCAACATTGGACGCTATACAGTTCATGAGTCTACACTTGTTCATATGCCGATTTACTATCGTACACCTGAGGAGGTAGCTGACAAGGAATTCGTTAAAGCCATGTATATTGATGAACCTGAAATTTTTGATGTAGCCATTGCCAAACTTCCACAGGAATTTTATGACCGCTTTACCATTGTAAAATCAACACCATTTTATCTAGAAATTCTTAAGAAAACAGCCAACAAAGGGATTGCTGTAACCCATCTTGCTGAAAAACTCGGTCTTTCGAAAGAAGAAACTATGGCTATCGGTGATGAAGAAAATGACCGTGCTATGCTTGAAGTCGTTGGCTCTCCTGTTGTTATGGAAAATGGTAATCCAGAATTGAAGAAAATTGCGAAACACATCACAAAATCAAATGATGAATCTGGTGTTGCTTACGCTATTAGAAAGTGGGTATTGTAATGTATAGTTATAAAATTGGAATTTCTGCTGAAGAACATGATCACTTTGTAAAAAACAGTGACCAAGTTAATCTTTTACAGAGCAGTAATTGGGCTAAAATTAAGGACAATTGGAATAATGAGCGAATCGGATTTTATAAAGATGGCAGACTAGTAGCAACTGCATCTATTCTAATACGTACGCTTCCTCTAGGTCTGACTATGCTCTACATTCCGCGTGGTCCAATAATGAACTACTCTAATATAGAATTAGTGACTTTTGTTATTGATTCTCTTAAAAAAATTGCAAAAACAAAACGTGCACTTTTTATTAAATTTGACCCATCCCTTATTCTCAAATCTTACCTCATTGGTGAGAATGTTGAAGAAAATATTAATACACTAAAAACAATAGAAATCTTACAAAAATGTGGTGCCGAATGGACAGGTCGGACCCAAAACATTTCCCAGAGTATTCAACCACGCTATCAGGCTAATGTTTATACAAAGGAGAATATTATTAATACTTTTCCTAAACACACAAAGCGTTTAATAAAAGATTCTGATAAACGTGGTGTTCAAACTTATCGAGGAACAATTGATGATCTCAAAGCATTCTCTAATGTTATTGCACTTACCGAATCTCGTAAAGGGGTTTCCCTCCGAAATGAGGAATATTTCAGAAAGTTAATCAAAATATATGGTAATGATGCTTACCTTCATCTAGCAAAAGTTAATCTACCCAAGCGTTTGGAGCAGTACAAAGCTCAGTTAATTGAAATTCAAGATAACCTTTCTGAAACTTCAGATAATCAAAAGAAACGTTTGAAAAAATTGAAACAGCAAGAGACATCTATAAAAAAATATATCACTGAGCTCGAAGATTATGTAAAAGATTATGATAAGGAACTAGTTATTGCAGGTATTTTATCAATAAAATTTGGTAATACAATGGAAATGCTCTATGCTGGGATGAATGAAGATTTTAAGAAGTTCTACCCACAGTATAAGCTATATCCTAGAGTTTTTGAAGATGCATATAATGACAACATTATATGGGCCAATATGGGAGGAGTTGAGGGTAGTCTTGATGACGGTCTAACAAAATTTAAGTCTAACTTTGCCCCTCATATTGAGGAATTTATCGGTGAATTTAATATTCCTGTAAATAAAGTATTATATAGACTTTCAAATTTTGTATACGAACTTCGCAAAAAACTCCGAAACAAACATTAAAAACATTGAGAAAATTATTTCATCATTTTGCCAAAGAGCCATTTTCTGTCTAACTTTTTTAAGGGTAGATCATCTTGCGGGTGGTTTGCTCTTCAACTGAATGTCTCTGCTACAGTTACTCTCTTACATCCTTTACACTGGGAACAGCGTTCCTTAAGACGTAGTAGTGTTGGAGTCCCAACTTGTTCGAGAAGAATTTAGGAAGGGCTTTGAAAGTCATATTCGCTCATCTTCCCTTGGTAATGAGAATAAAGTGGTGCAAGGCAATTAAGTTTTACATGAATCTCGATGTGAGTATCAGTTTCAAAAACAAGTGAAATAATGATGTTAGGGTCTTTAATTCCGATTAATTCTGTGGTATTCTTAATAAGTCTCATAAGTTCTTCCTAATGATGGTTTGGTTGCTTTTCATTATAGTTCTTATGGGACTTTTTGTGTACACTCAAAAAGCACTATAATCTCTGCAATAGTTCAACCCACTACAGAAATTATAGTGCTAATTAATTTTTGTATCTTCCATCTTGGAAGTCTCATTTTTTGATGATAGCTTAGTCTTTATCAGGAATAACCTTAAAGAGATAATAAGTGATGAAGACCGTCAGGCAAAAGAGTCCGATTTTCACCCAAAGGATAGGTGCAAAAAAGATTGAAATCCCCATCAAAACATAGATTTGGATGATAATCTTTTTCTTTCGTTCTTTGGCAATTGATTTGGTTTCTCGAAAATCAGCTACATAACTTTGATATAACTTAGTATGGTATAACCATTTCTCAAAACGTTTGGAACTTCTAGCAAAGCAAGCAATGGCTAAAAGTAGAAAAGGTGTTGTGGGTAAGATAGGAAGAGGAATCCCAAGAATTCCCAAACCGAGCGAGACAAAGCCTAACGAGAGATAAATTACTTTCATAAATACATTCCTTTTAAAAAGCTGCACTAAACGTATTAGTGCAGCTCTTCTGCTATTTTTAAATATCTGTCAGTGGAGTCGCTGTGTCTGGTGAGGTATCATAAACTTTAAAGTCAGTTCCAACACCAAAGTCAGCACGTGCCAACTGATTTTCCATCGTCATGTGGGCCAACTCATTGATATTATTTTCTTTGGAAAGGTGACCCAAGTAGATTTTTTTAGTTTTATTACCAATGGTACGAATCATAGCATCCGCTCCATCTTCATTACACAAGTGACCTTGATCAGAGAGGATACGTTGCTTGGTTGACCAAGGATATGAACCTGCTCTAAGGATTTCAACATCATGATTGGACTCAATCAGATAGCCATCGGCATTTTCAATAATACCTGCCATACGATCAGAAACATAACCCGTATCCGTCAACATGACAAAACTCTTTCCATCTTTCATAAAGCGATAGAACTGTGGATCAATAGCATCGTGACTAACTCCAAAAGACTCAATATCAATGTCTCCAAAGGTCAGAAGCTTATCACGAGAAAAAACATGTTTCTGGCTATTATCAATCTTGCCAAGCATATTTTTACTATCCATAATCTGCCAGGTTTTCTCGTTGGCGTAGATATCCATGCCATATTTACGAGCTAAAACGCCTACACCATGGATGTGATCCTTGTGTTCATGCGTAACTAAGATAGCATCCAAATCGCTCGGATCACGATCAATCTCAGCTAGCAAACTTGTGATTTTCTTACCAGACAAACCAGCATCTACAAGAATCTTCTTCTCTGGAGTTTCCAAATAAAAGGAATTACCAGTTGACCCTGAAGCCAAAATACTATATTTAAACCCTAAATCTGAGGTCATTTCTACTACATCTCCCATTCATCAACCATCATGGCATCCTTGTCATATGGAAGCACAATTGTAAAAGTTGAACCCTTACCATACTCACTCTTAGCCCAAATAAAGCCCTTATGTTGTTTAATAATTTCTTTTGCAATAGACAAGCCTAGACCAGTTCCACCTTGGGCACGACTTCTGGCCTTATCAACACGGTAAAAACGGTCGAAAATCAACGGCAAATCTTTCTTAGGAATACCCAAACCTTGGTCAGAAATAGAAACAATCAACTGTGAATCAGTTGTCTTCATAGACACTGTAATCTTACCACCATCAGGCGAATACTTGATAGCATTATTAAGAATATTATCCACAACCTGGGTCATCTTATCTGTATCAATCTCCACCCAAATTGAGTTTACCGGATAATCGCGAATGATTTCGTAAGTTTTACCTGTATTGGTTTCTTGACTTTTAATCTGATCAAAACGATTCAAGATATAGGTCATGAAGGCCGTGAAATTGGTCATCTCAACGTCAAGTTGGGTACTCTTATTGTCAATACGTGATAGTGCCAAGAGGTCAGAAATCATTCGCATCATACGATTGGTCTCATCCAAAGAAACTTTGATAAAGTTAGGAGCAATCTCTTCGTCGAGAGCACCATCATCAAGTGCCTCCAGATAGGATTTTACAGAAGTCAAAGGTGTACGCAACTCATGACTAACGTTTGAGACGAAGAGTCGACGTTCACGCTCTTCTTTTTCTTGCTCAGTGGCATCGTGAAGAACGGCAACCAGACCTGAGATAAAACCTGATTCTTTACGAATAAGGGCAAAGTTAACACGTAAGGTCACAAACTCATCGTTAGCATCTCGACGTGACAAATGAATTTCAGGAGTCTTAGAGAGCAATTCACTATAAGTATAGGGATTTTCACCATCTAATAAATCTAAAATAGACATCTGAGTCGCTGTTTCAAAATCTAGATTCAACAAACGCTGAGCTGTGCTATTAATCATGGTAATTTGACCACGACGATTTGTCGCAATGACTCCATCACTCATGTAAGAGAGGACTGATGATAAGCGGTTTTTTTCCTGGGCTAGATTTTCATGCGTCAAACGAAAGACATCCGATAAATCATTCAAGCTGTCAGCTAGCTCTAAAAGCTCTGGATCACCCTTTAAGCGTAACTCCTCGTTATAGTTACCTGCCATTAAGGACTTGACCCTCTTGGTCAACTTTCGAATATTTTTGACTCGTCGATAATCACGATATGCAAGAAAAATAAAGTAGAAAGCCACAAAGAGGAGCGTAAAGAGTAAGGCTAGTTCAAAGCTTGTGATGTTTAAGCCAATACTAGTCATAATTCTTCATATAATAACCAACACCACGACGCGTCAAAATATATTCAGGACGACTAGGTGTATCTTCAATTTTTTCACGGAGACGACGAATGGTTACGTCAACCGTACGAACATCACCAAAATAGTCATAGCCCCAAACAGTTTCAAGCAAATGCTCACGCGTCATCACTTGTCCCATATGAGTTGCCAAATGGAAAAGCAACTCAAATTCACGGTGTGTGAGCTCAACTTCATTTCCACGTTTTTTAGCAACAAACGCATCTGGAACAATAATCAACTCACCAATTGAAATCTCCTGCTTACCAGAGTTAGAGCTTTCTTCTGCTGCTGTTTCAATAGTCTCTGTACGACGCAAGTGAGCTTTGATACGTGCCAACAATTCACGATTAGAAAATGGTTTTGTCACATAGTCGTCCGCCCCAATTTCTAGCCCGATAACCTTATCGAACTCGCTATCCTTAGCGGAAAGCATGATAATTGGTGTGTGACTTGTCTTTCGAATTTCCTTAGCAACTTCTAAGCCATCTAGTTCAGGCAACATCAAGTCCAGGATGACCAAGTCTGGTTTTTCAGCTTCAAACTGCTCCAAAGCTTCACGACCATCAAAAGCCGTAACAACTTCATAACCCTCTTTAGTCAGATTAAACTTGATGATATCCGAGATTGGTCTTTCATCATCAACTACTAGAATTTTTTTCATATAAACACCTCATCGGTTTTCTTAAGTCATTCAATTTTGTAAAGTAGAAAACTTTACGTATCAAACATATTATACCAAAAAATAGGTTAAGGACCAAGTTTCTACTATAGATATTGAGCTGATATACAAGCTTTCCTTTTTTTTTGAGATAGCATTGCTATGTGTAATCGGTTAAAAGACGAACATTATGATTGAATTTTCAAACATTTTTGACATTTTACTATATCTATAGTAAAATACACTCTTGTTGTTACATATATTAATGTAAAATTTTAGGAGGCTCTTATGGCACTTATCGAATTTAAAAATGTTAATAAATATTACGGAGATTATCATGCACTTCGTGATATCAATCTAGAAATTGAAAAAGGACAAGTTGTGGTTCTCTTGGGACCTTCTGGGTCTGGGAAATCTACTCTCATCCGTACAATCAACGCCTTGGAATCCATTGATAGCGGTACGCTTATCGTTAACGGACATAATGTGACGGAAGCTTCTGCCAAAGATTTGGTTGAGCTTCGTAAGGAAGCCGGTATGGTTTTCCAACACTTTAACCTCTACCCGCACAAAACCGTTCTTGAAAATGTAACATTGGCACCAATCAAGGTTCTTGGAATCAGTAAGGCAGACGCCGAAAAGACTGCTGAAAAATTCCTTCGCTACGTTAACATGTGGGACAAAAAAGATTCATACCCTGGTATGCTTTCTGGTGGGCAAAAACAACGTATCGCAATTGCCCGTGGTCTTGCCATGAATCCTGAGCTCTTGCTCTTTGATGAACCAACGTCAGCCCTTGACCCAGAAACTATCGGTGACGTGCTTGCGGTTATGCAAAACCTTGCCAAAGGTGGCATGAACATGGTTGTCGTAACCCACGAAATGGGCTTTGCTCGCAGTGTGGCTGACCGTATCATTTTCATGGCTGAAGGTCAAGTTCTTGTAGACACTACGGATGTGGATGGTTTCTTTGACAATCCAACTGAACCTCGTGCAGTTCAATTCCTTTCTAAGATTATCGACCACAACTCTGATCGTGTCCAAGTGGATGCCTAAGGAGGACTTATGTTAATCAAGAAACTTAGTCGCATTTTAGCTATCTCTGTTATAGCTTTTGTAGCAGTTCTCCTCTGGAACACTAAAAGTAGCCAGGCAGATGAAAGCAGTAAACTACTCAATAGTGCTGCAATTCAAAAAATTGTCAAAAATGGGACTCTAAACGTTGGTGTCAAACAGGATGTTCCAAACTTTGGTTACTACTCAGCCAAAACTAATACCTATCAAGGGATGGAAATTGACATCGCTAAGAAAATCGCCAAAGAACTTAAGGTTAAGGTGAATTTTACAGCGGTTACCCCACAAACTCGTGAAGCCCTTATGGATAACGGAACTATTGACATGCTTATCGCTACTTATACCATTACAGATGAGCGTAAGGCTTCATATGCCATGTCAACTCCTTACTACTACGACCAAATCGGTTTCCTCGTTCAAACCAAATCTGGCTATAAGAAACTTTCTGACCTAAACGGTAAAACTATTGGAGTGTCTCAAGGGTCATCTGCCAAAGCTGCTGTTGAAGAGTACGCTTCAGCCAATAACCTTAAGTTTGACTACGTTCAACTTGGATCTTATCCTGAGTTAGCCGTATCACTCTATGCTTACCGTATTGACGCCTTTGCTGGTGATAAATCAATCTTGTCAGGTTACGAAAGTGATAAAACCAAGATCCTTGATGAAGGTTTCAAAACACAAGAGTACGGTATTGCTTCAAGCAAGTCTAACCAAGAGTTGATTGATTATACCAACGATTTGATTGCTAAATGGCAAAAAGATGGTAGCCTTCAAAAACTCTACGATAAGTATCACTTGAAACCAGCTAATGCTGAGGATAAATAGAAAGGAGTCCTGAATTTATGTATCTTTTAACTGAAACGGCTAGTCCTTTCGCTCTTGAACGTTGGGCTGCTTTCTTCGCTAACTTTGGGCAATTTGCCAAAGGTTTCTTTTACACCCTTGGTATTTCAATTGGTGCCTTGATTGTTGCCCTTCTTCTTGGGCTTATCTTTGGAGCTATGAGTTCGACTCAAAACAAGGTCCTTCGTGGCATTTCACGTGTTTATGTCGAAATCTTCCAGAACACACCCTTGCTCGTGCAATTTGTGGTTGTCTTCTATGGGATTTCAATCTTGACTGATGGTCATGTCATGATTCCAATTTCATTGACAGCTATCCTTTGTGTGGGGGTCTACACAGGAGCCTATATCTCTGAAATTATTCGTACAGGTATCGAGGCAGTTCCTAAAGGTCAAACCGAAGCCGCTTTGTCTCAAGGATTCACCTACGCTGATACCATGCGTATCATCATCTTGCCTCAAGCAGTCCGTACTATCTTGCCACCATTGACTAACCAAGTGGTTAACTTGATCAAAAACACTTCTACAGTTGCCATCATCTCTGGGGCAGATATCATGTTCACGGCTAAGGCTTGGGCTTATGATACCACTAACTATGTGCCGGCCTTTGCTGGGGCTGCCTTCCTCTACTTTATCATGTGTTTCCCTCTAGCTACTTGGGCACGTCGTAAAGAAGAAGAGAATAAGAAAGCTTACTAAGGAGGTCCACTATGTCAGAAGTTTTATCAGCTACTAACCTTAAATTCTTGGCACAAGGGATGTGGACGACTCTTTACTTGTCTTTCTTCATCATCGTGCTATCTACCCTGTTCGGAACTATTCTGGCGGTGATGCGTAACGGAAAGAATCCTATCCTTCGTTGGATCGCTTCTATCTACGTTGAGTTCGTCCGTAATGTTCCTAACTTGCTTTGGATTTTCATTATCTTCCTGGTCTTCCAACTCAAATCAACCGCTGCAGGGATTACCTCTTTCACGGTCTTTACTTCTGCTGCCTTGGCAGAAATCATTCGTGGGGGACTGAACTCTATTGACCATGGCCAAACGGAAGCCGGCTTGTCTCAAGGATTTAACAACAAACAAATCTTTATTTACATCATCTTCCCACAAGCTATTCGTAAGATGTTACCATCTATCATTTCTCAATTCGTAACAGTTATCAAGGATACTTCTTTCCTTTACTCTGTTATCGCCTTACAAGAATTGTTTGGTAAGAGTCAGATTTTGATGGGTGGTTACTACGAACCTAGCCAAATCTTTACCTTATACGGAATTGTGGCTTTAGCTTATTTCGTGGTTAACTTTGCTATTTCTAGCTACTCTCGCTACCTCTCTAAACAATGGGAGCAAGCTAGTGAATAAAATAAAAACTCACCTACGGGTGGGTTTTTGTTTTTCTCATATTTATATAAAAAAATGATTAATTATTTAGTAAAAACCGAACGTTTTGAAAGAATATTCGGAATTTTTTGACTTTCGTCTTTACTTATGCTAAAATTTAATACATGTTAGAAAAGCTAACAAGTAAATCCATTATAGGAGGCTCTTATGGCACTTATTGAATTTAAAAATGTTAATAAATATTACGGAGAGTATCATGCACTTCGTGATATCAATCTAGAAATTGAAAAAGGACAAGTTGTGGTTCTCTTGGGACCTTCTGGGTCTGGGAAATCTACCCTTATCCGTACAATCAACGCCTTGGAATCAATTGATAACGGTACGCTTATCGTTAACGGACATAATGTGACAGAAGCTTCTGCCAAAGACTTGGTTGAGCTTCGTAAGGAAGCAGGGATGGTATTCCAACACTTCAACCTCTACCCCCACAAAACTGTTCTTGAAAATGTCACTTTGGCACCTATCAAGGTTCTCGGAATCAGTAAGGCAGAGGCTGAAAAGACTGCTGAAAAATTCCTTCGTTACGTTAACATGTGGGACAAGAAAGATTCTTACCCTGGTATGCTTTCTGGTGGGCAAAAACAGCGTATCGCTATTGCCCGTGGTCTTGCCATGAATCCTGAGCTCTTGCTCTTTGACGAGCCAACGTCAGCCCTTGACCCAGAGACTATCGGTGACGTACTGGCGGTTATGCAGAACCTTGCCAAAGGGGGCATGAACATGGTAGTTGTTACCCACGAAATGGGCTTTGCCCGCAGTGTGGCGGACCGTATCATTTTCATGGCTGAAGGTCAGGTTCTTGTGGATACTACGGATGTAGATGGTTTCTTTGACAATCCAACTGAACCTCGTGCTGTTCAATTCCTTTCTAAGATTATCGACCACAACTCTGATCGTGTCCAAGTGGATGCCTAAGGAGGTTGCCTATGATTTTCAAAAAAATCTTACGTTACCTAACTGTCGCATGCTTAGCAATTGTCACTATTTTTCTTATCTCGAGTCACAAGACTAAGGCTGAAGACACTAGTAAGCTCCTAGATAGTAAAGCAGTCCAAAAGATTGTTAAGCGAGGGACACTCAATGTCGGTGTGAAGCAAGACGTTCCTAACTTTGGTTACTATTCTGCTAAGACTAATTCCTACGAAGGGATGGAAGTTGATCTTGCTAAAAAGATCGCCAAAGAACTTAAGGTTAAGGTCAATTACATTCCAGTAACAACGCAAACCCGTGAACCACTTATGGATAACGGAACTATCGACTTACTTATCGCTACCTATACCATCAATGATGAACGTAAGGCTTCTTATGCCATCTCAAATCCTTACTACTATGACCAAATTGGTTTCTTGGTTCTTAAGGACTCAGGTATTAACAAAATCTCAGACTTGAATGGTAAGACTATCGGTGTTTCTCAAGGTGCGTCAACTAAGGCTGCTTTGCAAGAGTATGCTTCAGCTAATAACCTTAAGTTCAACTATGTTCAACTCGGATCTTTCCCAGAATTGGCTGTTTCTCTTTACGCTCACCGCGTCGATGCTTTCTCAGTTGATAAATCTATCCTCTCCGGATATGAAAGTAAAAAGACTAAAACCTTAAAAGAAGGTTTCAAAACACAAGAATACGGTATTGCTTCAAGCAAGTCTAACCAAGAGTTGATTGATTATACCAACGATTTGTTGGCTAAATGGCAAAAAGATGGTAGCCTTCAAAAGCTCTACGATAAGTATCACTTGAAACCAGCTAAGGCTGAAGATAAATAGAAAGGAGTCCTGAATTTATGTATCTTTTAACTGAAACGGCTAGTCCTTTCGCTCTTGAACGTTGGGCTGCTTTCTTCGCTAACTTTGGACAATTTGCCAAAGGTTTCTTCTATACCCTTGGCATTTCGATTGGTGCCTTGATCGTTGCCCTTCTTCTTGGGCTCATCTTTGGGGCTATGAGCTCTACTCACAACAAGGTTCTTCGCGGTATTTCACGTGTTTATGTCGAAATCTTCCAGAACACACCCTTGCTTGTCCAATTCGTGGTCGTCTTCTATGGAATTTCAATCTTAACTGATGGTCATGTCATGATTCCAATTTCATTGACAGCCATCCTTTGTGTGGGGGTCTACACAGGAGCCTATATCTCTGAGATTATTCGTACAGGTATTGAGGCGGTTCCTAAAGGTCAAACCGAAGCGGCCTTGTCTCAAGGATTCACCTACGCTGATACCATGCGTATCATCATCTTGCCTCAAGCAGTCCGTACTATCTTGCCACCGTTGACCAACCAAGTGGTTAACTTGATTAAGAACACTTCTACAGTTGCCATTATTTCTGGGGCTGATATCATGTTCACTGCTAAGTCTTGGGCTTATGATACCACTAACTATGTGCCGGCCTTCGCTGGGGCTGCCTTCCTCTACTTTATCATGTGTTTCCCTCTAGCTACTTGGGCACGTCGTAAAGAAGAAGAGAATAAGAAAGCTTACTAAGGAGGTCCACTATGTCAGAAGTTTTATCAGCTACTAACCTTAAATTCTTGGCACAAGGGATGTGGACGACCCTTTACTTGTCTTTCTTCATCATTGTGCTGTCTACCTTGTTCGGAACTATTCTGGCGGTTATGCGTAACGGAAAGAATCCTATTCTTCGTTGGATGGCTTCTATCTACGTTGAGTTCGTTCGTAACGTTCCTAACTTGCTTTGGATTTTCATTATCTTCTTGGTCTTCCAGCTTAAGTCTACAGCGGCAGGAATTACCTCTTTCACGGTCTTCACTTCAGCGGCCTTGGCGGAAATCATTCGTGGAGGATTGAACTCTATCGACCATGGCCAAACGGAAGCCGGCTTGTCTCAAGGGTTTAACAACAGACAAATCTTTATTTACATCATCTTCCCACAAGCTATTCGTAAGATGTTACCATCTATCATTTCTCAATTCGTAACAGTCATCAAGGATACTTCTTTCCTTTACTCTGTTATCGCCTTACAGGAATTATTTGGTAAGAGTCAGATTTTGATGGGTGGTTACTACGAACCAAGCCAAATCTTTACCTTATACGGTATCGTGGCTTTAGCCTATTTTGTGGTCAACTTTGCCATCTCTAGCTACTCTCGCTACCTCTCTAAACAATGGGAGCAAGCTAGTGAATAAAATAAAAAAACTCACCTGAGGGTGGGTTTTTATTTTCTGGATACTAAAAACGACTCCAATCAGAGTCGTTTGTTGCTTTAATTCACAGTTACTTTTCCTGAATAATAATCTAGGGTAATCCCTTCTTGTACATTTGGAACAAAGACATTGAACTCAAGTGAGCCATCAGCTGACTTGGCTTCAAGATGTGATCCTGATGGAATGAGGTTATCCCCTTCATAAATAAGGGTAACGCGATAACGGACACGTTTGTTTTTATCCTGAGCTTTTCTTACCAGGCTTTCATAATAGTTTTGTCCCGTAGAACTTTCGCTATTAGCTTGGTTAGCCCAAGCAGTTTGAACGGCAATATTTTCTGGATTTGAAGTCGAGGCATCAAATCCTTTGAGACCACCTACAAGTGCATAGCCCAACAAATGACCTCTATCTACGGCATGGCTATACTCTCCTGAAAGATTGTGAACTTGATGCCATCCCGCAGGTGTCCAAGAGGTTGAGCCATTCCCTGTTTCTTGACGATTTTTGTACTGTCTGGTTGCTTTACTTAATAAGGCATTCGCTACTGTAGGAACCGTTTGTCCTTGAACCGTTTTGACTTGGTTATTGGCATAGGGTTGGCTAGAAACCTTAGCATTTAGATTAGTCTTATTACCATTAACAATATAAGCCCCTGCCCCATTCCATTCTAAGGAGTTTCCTAGTTGACTCTTGACGGAGGTAGTCATCACTGACTCAGCAAGCTGCTCTTGTGGCGTAGCCTTTCCATTTGTTGAACCGTTTGATTTAACGGAGTTATTGGATTTTCCCGAGACTAGACTAGCTACCTGCTTGATTGGATTATTAGGCGATAGCTTATTGCTCGTCCCAATGTAACCTAAAACTGCAATCAAGACCGCTATTAGTAACGAGACTAGCTGACGTTTCTGTTTATTTGTTAAAGATGTCTTTCTTTTTGCCATTGTTCTCTTTCTTTTATATGAATGTCATGACTAAAGGAGCGGGATTACTTCCCACTCCCTTTTATTTTCCTGTAAATTTAGCAACAATTGCCTGCCAGGTTTCTGGTTTTAAGATGCTTATAGGATCCTTGCCCTCTCCTAAAACAGCATAGCCAATCATCAATCCGATTGCTAGAAAAGCAAGGCCAATCACACACACACTCAAAACAAGTAATAATTGACGAAAAACATAGCCTTTACCAGTTTCCATACTAAGCCTCACTTACACGTGAAATATTTGCTCCTAGTTTAGCTAGTTTCTCATGGAATTGATAGTAACCACGATCCAAGTGTGTCAATTTACCAACAGTAGTTGTTCCTTCAGCCACCATCCCTGTAAGAATTAGTGCTGCCGAAGCTCGAAGGTCAGTAGACATAACTTGAGCACCTTGAAGTGGCAAACCACCGTGAATCATAGCCGTATCACGAAGGATTTCTGAATGAAGTCCCATACGACGCATTTCTTCTAAGTGTTGGAAGCGATTCTCAAAGACTGTCTCAATCATGGTTGATTCCCCGCTTACCACTGCCATAAGTGCTGTAAATTGAGCTTGCATGTCAGTTGGGAAACCTGGGTGAGGTAGAGTTTTAACGGTTACTGGTTTCAATTGTGAAACATCAGATTTAACACGAATACCGCCGTCTTCTTCCTTAACATAAACACCCATTTCCAATAATTTTGAAATCAAAGGACGGTTATGTTCCCAAATAGCATCTTTGATGAGGACATTACCAGAAGTCATAGCTGCTGCTACCATAAAGGTACCTGCTTCAATACGGTCCTGAACAACCGCATGTTTAGTACCATGGAGAGCTTTAACACCTTTAATCACGAGTGTTTCAGTTCCAGCACCTTTGACATCTGCTCCCATCTCGTTAAGAAGAAGGGCTAAGTCAACGATTTCTGGTTCACGCGCAGCATTTTCAATGGTTGTAACTCCATCAGCCAAAGTCGCTGCCATCATAAGGTTTTGAGTGGCACCGACAGATGGAAAGTCCATATAAATAGTTGCACCTTTTAGTTTTTCTGCTGTCGCAGTGATGTCACCGCCAACTTGGGTAATTTTAGCACCCATTGCTTCTAAACCTTTGAGGTGGAGGTCAATCGGACGGCTACCAATCGTACAACCACCAGGCATTGAAACCTTCGCGTGGCCATTGCGGGCAAGAATTGGTCCAAGTACTACGATAGACGCACGCATCTTGCTCACATACTCATATGGCGCCTGATCAAGAATTTCTCCACTAGCATCAACGACAACGGTATTGTTTTCCTCGTCAAAGTCTACAGCAATATCTAAACCACGAACAACATTATTCATCGTGTAAACATCTGACAAGATTGGAACATTAGTTAAGGTTGTTTGACCTTCCGAGGCCAAGATAGTCGCTGCCAACAAGGGGAGGACAGCGTTTTTAGCACCTTCAATGACAACCTCACCACTTAATCGAGTGTTGCCACCCTGCACAATAATTTTATCCATAAGGATTCCTTTCAAGGGTCATTTTCATCTTTTTGTATTATATCAAAAGTCTTTTAAAATCACTAATTTAAGAAATTGAGCTAGCCATATTCTGTCCAAAAGCTAAAACCGACAGAATAAAGGAACTGATAAGATAGCCTAAGGCAATACTGATAAAGAGCAAAAAGAGTTTCAATTTACCAGTATTTTCAATCGGATTTTTGATGATTTTTGCCCAATCAAAGAGGCTAATCAGCATATGGTAGCTCAATCCTATAAATACAAGGTGACTCGCCAAAGTGACGAATTGATTAATAATAGTCATGGTACTATTATACCATAGAAAGCTAAGCTAAAACATAAAAAGAGGGTGAGACAGTTCTAAACATTTATCATATACAATCAAAAAACTTCCCTTAATATCTGTTTCTAGAGAACAGCTTTAGGGAAGTTTCTAAGTTATTC
Organism: Streptococcus salivarius; assembly: GCF_002094975.1. Lineage (NCBI taxonomy): Bacteria > Bacillati > Bacillota > Bacilli > Lactobacillales > Streptococcaceae > Streptococcus > Streptococcus salivarius. Next base: position 1,788,787 of record NZ_CP015283.1, read on the forward strand.
GTGATTAATAACTACTTTGTAATTTTTCTTAATACTCTAGCTATTTAAAAGACTTTTATCAATTAACGTTCTTAAATACTGAAAAAGAATACAATCACCATCTCATATTAATAGCTCAATAGTATACCTTCAAATTTACTTAAAGTATTCTTCTATTCAAACTAAATACTATAATGATAATTTAAAAAAATTCCATGGTAACCAAAGTAATAATTGCAGAATCATAATAATTATTTACTGGTAGGTTCTGCATAAAAACAATTTTATTTTGCTGAACCAATTTCAAATATCCTGAATCTTTATCAGCTGCAAGAGCAATTGGTGCTTTAAAACATGCAGCCTGATGGTCATCTAAAAAATTACCATCTAAATTATAATTAGAAAAAATATTCTTCTGTGTCATGAAGAAATCCAATAGCTTACTGAGGACTCTCTGACTCTTTTCATCGTTACTTTGTGTAAGATTGTATGGAAGACGACAAGCGTTATAAGAATAAGTAGAGTCAAACTGGGAGGAGATAGTATGAGGCTTAACATTACGAACTCCCGATTGGTCAACCCAGATAAAATCTGGAATTAATCCGGTTTCTGTTTGAGAACTAATTGTTTCCAGACTGCTTAACATCTTATCGCTAATACTCAACCATTTTTTATCTTTAGTAACTTCATAAAATGATTGGAATTGCTTTGGTAAAGCATCAGATGTTCTCATTAGATTATAATACTTTGAATCTCTGTTTGCCCAGTTCCCAACAGTTAAGATTCCAGTATTTTCATTATAATTATATTTGAGAATATCCTGCAAGATAGCCTTAGACTGCGTTTGATACTCGTCTTTCTGACTTGGCCACTGTTTTGAGGCTTCAATTAAAGCATAAGCAATATAAAGATCTCCGTCCGTTGCATTGTGTTCGTCAACATTTTTAGAACTCTTTTGAACAATTTGTTCCCAAGACATCAATTGACTTCCTTCAATACGATGAGATAAATAATATTTGTAGAGTCTTTCAAAATCTTGTTGACTCGCTAGACCTTTCTGAGCCGCTCTAACAGTTATTAGCATCCCGTAACTTTGGGACTCCGAGAGTACAATGTCCTTATCTTTATCATTTGTAGTTTTGATATAAGCTTCATTACCATCTTTTACTACGAAGTGTCTCTCCCACTGTTGGTAAATCCTATTACGAATATCTGTCTTGGTTTTAATTCTTACTGAAAACATCAAAAAAACAAATAGACCTAGGGTTACTATAAACCAAAAATATTTAAAGTATTTTATTTTCATATACACTCCTATTCTGCAAAACGTTTAGTTTTAACCCATGTTGTTCCTTCACGATGAAGAACTTTATCCATGATAATAGACCACAACGAATCTAAAGAAACAATAATGAACAACTGTGCGTAACTAAAATAAGAGAGAATCGCTAGCCAAACTTGCTTACTTGTCGCTTGTCCGAATTGCGATGCTAACGCAACATTGATTTGTAATAAATACAAACCAATCATTAATAGCCAATTAAATAACATCAATTGAGCTATGTATATATTACTTGCATCAAATGCAAACGGAATTTGTATAGTAGGAAAGAAAGGATGTAAAATAATAGCTAAAACATTGGCAAAGAAAATTAAATCTGATAAGACAATCGCTCCATTAAACCAGAAGAAAATACAAGAGTAATTAGCAACTTCTAGTTTTACTCGCCAATTTCCTTTACCGAACAAGTGTTTAAAATTTGATAAAACAACTTCGTAATTACCTTTGGCCCAACGTTTTCGTTGCATATAGTAACTTTTAAGGGTCTCAGGTTCTTGTTGAAACGCCTCGGAATTATATGCCAATGCAATTAATTTACCGCTTTGCATAATCTTGAAGGAAATATCTGTATCTTCTGTTAAAGCACCATTTCTCCAACCACCAATACTTTTTACAAAATCAGTTTGAATAATAAAATTAGTACCTGGAATACGACCTATTTTAAACAAATGCCACATTCCAACATGGTGTACACGTTGCGTTACGACAATTTCTTGATTTATACAACGTGTTAAGAAATTTTGTTTTGCATTTCTTGTTTTATTCCGTCCAAAAGCAGCTACTCTTCTTTCTGGATCTTTTAAAACTTCCTTAACTAAAAAGTAAAGTGCATTCTTTTCAGGCATGGCATCCGCATCATAAATACAAATATAATCACCTTCTGCCATCTTGAGCGCATCATTAAGAACGCCCGCTTTTCCACCAGTTCCTTTGCGGTTAATAATTGTGATATTACGACCTTCATATTCTGGTAATGCCTGAACAGATAAACACTCTTCATAAGTACTATCTGAACAATTGTCCGCAAATAAAAGTAACTCAACTTTGTCATGTGGATAATTCAAATTTAATATAGCTTTGGCAGTCTGTGCAATAACGACATCTTCATTATGTGCTGGAACGACAATAGTAACCTTTGGATAATAAGGCAATGCTTTCTTATCTACTTTAAAATCACTATGCTTTAGCCAAAAATGAACACCAGAAACTAGGATAACTACTCCCCAAATTAAAGAAATCCAAATTGATACTAGCGTAAAAATCATTAAAAATTGACTAACCATGTTCCACCGCCTTGAAATTATGGGAAACACGTTCATAGATAATTGTATACTGGATAAATAAAACTATGAAAGTAATAACAAAAAGAAGACTAATAGATAAAGCAAATACAAAAAACAAATTAGTAATGGTCATAATTTTTCCCCCTAATATTCAACAATTATATCCGTCTCTAGTTGACGGTTTAAATTGCTAATTAACTCACTATAATCATCAAATTTTTTTAAATTATTCTTATTAATTTCAAGAAATCCTGTCTGAAATTGAATACTTTGATGATTATTTCCCCAATCGAATGTTATCCCTTTTAACTGTCTTTCAAGACTATTTTTATAAAAATCATTTAAGTTTCTTGAATCATTTTTTGATAAAATTAAGAAACTTCCATCAGCAACATAAAAAATTTGCTCAAAACGATTCAATTGTTTTGAAATTTTAAGATAAATACTAGTAATCAAATGATTATATTCTCGAGGATCCAATTCAAAAAACTGTTCTTCATGAGAGTAATGAATCAAAAGTGCATTAATAAATTTATTCTCATTCAATTTAATTTCTTTTAATACTGCTTGATAAGATTTTCTAGCTTTTCTTTCCTCAATTTGAACAGAAGAAATATATTTATAAAAATAAGACTTAATCTTTGATAAAATTCCAAGCAACAAAGGAAAACTAAAAATAAGTACTAAAGTATCTTGAAGTGATATATAGACAACACCACTAACCAAAATAAAAATACTTAAAGCAAAACTTAAAATTATCATCCAGGTAATCAGAAGTTCAGATAAAAAACATACTGCACCAATACCTAGAACCAGAAGGATAGACTCAAACATAAAGTACTCGGGATTGAATTGATAACAATAAGAAAACAATAAAGCTTCAAAGAAAATCAAAAATAAAATCCAATACCAGACTTTTTTATCTTTTTTCACACCTAATCTCCCCCTTCATGGAACTCTGAAACAGAATCTGCTAAATTAAAGTACACTTTAATAGCTTGAACTATTCTTTCAGCTGCTTTTCCATCACCATAAGGATTGGGAGCTTCAGACATTTCTTTATATAGAGCTTCATCTGTTAAAAGCGACTCCATTGCTTCTTTCACTTTTTTTGTATCTGTCCCGACAAGTTTCAGTGTCCCAGCTTTAACACCTTCTGGACGTTCCGTTGTATCTCGTAATACTAAGACAGGCTTTCCAAGTGAGGGAGCTTCTTCTTGAACGCCACCTGAATCCGACATAATAAAATAACTTCTAGATGCTAAATTATGGAAATCAAAAACATCCAAAGGAGCAATTAGATGAATTCTATCATGGTCACCCAAAACTTCTTTCGCTACTGCTTGTACAGAGGGACTCAAATGAACAGGATAAACTACTTCAATCTCAGGATGGTTATCAACCATTAGTCGAAGAGTTTTGAATACTCGATGCATTGGCTCACCTTGATTTTCTCTACGGTGCATCGTTACTAAAATAATCTTTCTTCTATCATCAATTTTATCTAGAACTTCATGATAATAATTATCTTTAACTGTTAGTTTTAGGGCATCTATCGCTGTATTACCAGTGACATAAATAGCCTCTTTTTTATGATTTTCTGACAATAAATTAGCCTTACTTTCTTGAGTAGGTGCAAAATATAAATCAGAAAAGCTATCAGTCATCTGACGGTTCATTTCCTCTGGATATGGTGAATATTTATCGTATGTTCTAAGTCCAGCCTCAACATGGCCGATACTTACTTTATTATAAAATGCAACTAAGCCGGCAGCAAAAGTTGTTGTTGTATCACCATGAACTAAAACCAAATCAGGTTTTTCTTTTTTTACAACAGGATCAAATTTAGACAAAATTTTAGAAGTAATTTCCTGAAGCGATTGATTTTTCCCCATGATATCCAAATCATAATCAGGAACTATTTCAAAAGTATCCAAAACTTGATCAAGCATCTGACGATGTTGTGCTGTCACCACTGTAATAGTATTAATAGTTTCTTGATGTTTTTTCAACTCAAGAATTAACGGCGCCATTTTTATTGCCTCTGGCCTCGTTCCAAAGACAACCATAATATTTAATTTTCCCATTAAATCCCCCTATAACCTATACAAAATCAATATAATATTGACATATAAAACTTTACATAAACACTTTATTTTTCCAAACAAAATAGATAAAACTATTTATCTTTTAAAAAAAGCACTAAAGGGTATACTCTTATCATTGGTCTTCTTAAGTAAGTTATGTAAAGTAGATAAAGAAAAAAGGTCTCAATAAAAGACAATCATAACTAATAAAATCAAGAAATTAAGACAAAAGAATCCTAAATGTAAAGCATCAAAAGATAGTAATATTAGAAACCATTTTAATCTTTACTTCCCAATTTAAAAAATAGACTATTTGATAAATAAAAAAACTGCAGGACAAAAAACGCTTTGCTAATAAAAGTGCTTTTGAATCCAGCAGTATTGCTAACTTATATATATTTCATAATAACTTCTCCCCATTTTAAAGAGCGTCCCCTTTACTTACGCTCTATCCCTATCTTATAAACTGAAACATCGGAATGACATACCTATCCAACATCATGTAGCAATAAACACAGATAAGTTCCATTTAACCCCCTTCCCCAAAGGGATTAAAGATGACTAACAAGGCTGCTCCAAATTACTAGTACCAATGTTTCATATTCATATAGATGGTATAATTATAGCATGTTATTTTTTTTTTCAACCTTTTTCAATTTTTTATTATTTTAATTATTTTGTAATTATTTTAAAAGGTATCTCTAATTAACTACTCCTACTTAATATATATTTAAGAGGTATTTATATATCTTACTAAATTTTCAATTAATCAAACATTTATCCTTCAACCTACTTGGTATATAGTCAAAACCACTCGTTCTCTATACTCCCCGCTCCCGAAAAAAGTTAGACAAATAATTTAAGTAAAGGATTTAGTCCTGTATTGCACAGGACTAAGTCCTTTTCTACCATTGTCAAGTATATCAAAGTATTTGCCGAAAAATAGTTTGAGTTCCATAGTCAAACTAAGGAAATTGTCCTTTTTAACTATAATTCAGTGTAAAAAGTGTACACTAAACCAACATCTTATCTGATGATTTTTTTGATAAGGCGTTACAACAATATGGCATAAACAATTTTACCGATTTTGGATAGAAGTATAATCATAAAGTTTGTTATGCGTTATGAGGTAATACATTGTTCTAATGAGACGATGTATAGAGGCAATCGTGTGTGGTTTGGTTGAAGTCACTTGCGATTGTCTTTTCCGTTTCTCATAGAAGTCTGCGATATGACAAAGATTGGTGTGGCTAGCTGAAGCTATGTTATGAATGCACTTAAAGAGAATATTTCTGGTATAGGGATTCCCACGTTTGGTAATATGTCCTTGGCTAGAAAGTTTCAGTTTTATCTTAATACGTTTGTTGTTGTAATAATCAATATGGTCTACAATAGCTTGTTTCAAGTTCGGTGACGTTGAAAGATTATAAGCAATAATTTCACTGTTGAAACCATCTAAAACTGGTGATAAATAAAGCTTTTGAGTGCTTGCTGGGATGGCAAATCCTGTCACGTCCGTATAGCACTTTGCCATTGGTTTTGAAGCTTCAAACTGGCGTTGAATCAAGGTTATCACCTTTCTTACCAATATCTCCTTTGTGAGAAGAATACTTGCGTTTACAGCAAATTCTAGCCATTAAACCAAGTACGCTCATCAACCGCTGCACCTCTTATGATTGACCCCAAAAACACGATTTCGTAATTTAAAAGTCATTCGACGATGGCCGTAATTTCCTTTATGCTCAGTAAAAATAGCTTGAATTTCAGCTTTAATATCATAATCCTTATCGCTTTGATCTAGCTAATTTAAGTGGTAATAATAAGTTGAACGGGCAAGCTTAATAATCTTTAGAAGCATGTCTAAAGAAAACTCAGTTACCAATCCTCGGACAATTTCCGTTTTTCTTCCCTCAATCGGAGTACTCTCATTTTTTAGAACCGCATTTTCTGCTTTAATTCAGGAGAATAGTAACAATTCTTTCCTTTTTTGGCGATTTCTATTCCGTAGCGATCAATCAATTTAATCAGGTACTTAAGATTAGAAATATTTATCCCAAATTGATTTAAAAGTCGCTTAAAGCTTTCCCCCTTGCTTTCTCAGTTCATAGATAAGAACTTTATCCTCATAATTTCATAATAAAAACACCCCAAGAGTTAGTTTTTTTCTGTCTAACTTCTGGGGTGCAGGTCGTCTCACCAGCGGTTTGTTCTTCGACTAAATGTCTATGCTAACGGCCAAGGCCTAACAAATTGTTTTCCTTCAGCACTACCTTTGCTAGCTGGTCTTATCAAGACTACTTTCTTTTATTCTTCTCACCCGTAAACGAATCATAATCCTCACAAAGACTGAGCTGCTATCACGTCTTCTTATTATTGATTACGAATATATTCTTCAATTTGCTCCTGATCTCGAACCACCGTATCAACATAAAAAATTTGACACCAAAATTTGCGATTACCATATTTATACCTGAAATTAGCATATCACTCGAATATTATTAAGCTACTCTTTTTACGTATACCATAAAAGAGGAAATGCCTAGTTTTGGTGGTATACTGACCTACATATAAGTATGGTTTGGGCAAGAGCCCACTTCATATATTTCTACACCGTATTGCCAATATAATAAACGTAAGATTCGAGCAATACTTGCTTTGAACTTACCATAAATTATTTGACGTTTATATTGAGATGCAAGGGAACACGATACTCACTATTTCATTAGCAACCTTTTTTGATACATCTCTAAAAACCTTTTAACCCCACCACCAGAGCTATTAGTTTTCTAGAGCTTGAATATACAATATAAGTGCACAATAAAAACTCATAAGATTTTCTAGTAAAATAGAATTGAACGAACTAGTTACGAAAGGAAATCTTATGAGCTACCATCATTTTACCATAGACGAGCGTGAAAGTATTCTCATTTACCGTACGCAAGGCCTAAATTTTTCTCAAATTGCTAAGTTACTTCATCGTCATCCATCTAGTATTAGTCGTGAGTGGAAGCGCCATACAAAATCAGGAGCTTATTCTCCAAATCATGCACAGGAATCGTATCATAATGCCAAATCACACTGTGGGCGGAAACGGATGCTTGAAATAGATCACAATTTAAGCAATACCATCAAACATCTATTTCTCGATTACCAATGGTCTCCTGAAGAAATAGAAGGTCGGTTGCGCTTAGAGTATGGGAAAACTGTTGTTAGTTATCAAACAATCTATAGAGCCATTTATCGAGGACATTTTGAGGATAACTCATTATCTCATGGTGCTCGTGGTGTCATTCGTAAACTTCGTCATCGTGGGAAAACACGTCATACTAAAGGTCATGTTGAAAATAGAGGGAAAATATCCATTTCTCATACAATTCACGGAAGACCAGAAGAAGCTAATAATCGAACTAGAATAGGAGATTGGGAAGCCGATACTGTTGCAGGTAAAATTGGAAAAGCTTGTTTAGTTACTCTAACAGACCGTTATTCTCGTTTTCTAAAAATCAAAAAGGTAGCTGTTAAGAAAAGCAAGTTGGTAATAGAAGCTATGGTAAAAATGTTAGAACCCTTGACGAAGTATACAGTAACTCCTGATAGAGGGAAAGAATTCACGTATCATCAGAAATTGAGTGATCAATTGAACATTGAAGTCTATTTTCCTGACCCTCATGCTCCATGGCAACGAGGAACCAATGAGAACACGAATGGATTACTTAGAGAATATTTTCCAAAGGGTAGTGATCTAACATTGGTTGATGATCAGACTATTCAGCTATGGGAGAACAAACTTAATAATAGACCACGAAAATGTTTTAACTGGAAAACACCTTATGAAGTATTCTATGGGGAAAGTATGCACTTAATTTGACAATTCAAGAGACAAAAAAACAGAATTAATATTAAAATTCTGTTTTTTAGAACTAATTTTATTCGTTAAGCTTCTACAGCTGTTTTGAGAGCATCTACCTTGTCCAATTTTTCCCATGGAAGATCGATGTCCGTACGTCCCATGTGACCATAGGCCGCTGTTTGACGATAGATAGGACGTTTAAGATCAAGCATTTGAATGATACCTGCTGGACGCAAGTCAAAGAGATCGCGGACAGCAGCTTCAAGTTTGCTTTCAGCAACTGTCGCCGTTCCGAAAGTATCAACACGGACAGACACAGGGTTAGCAACACCGATAGCATAAGCCAATTGTACTTCTGCTTTCTTAGCAAGACCAGCAGCTACGATATTTTTGGCAATGTAGCGAGCTGCATATGAAGCTGAACGGTCAACCTTAGTGGCATCCTTACCAGAGAAGGCACCACCACCATGTCTTGAGTAACCACCATAAGTATCAACAATGATCTTACGACCAGTCAAACCAGAGTCTCCTTGAGGTCCTCCGATAACAAAACGACCTGTTGGGTTGATAAAGAATTTAGTCTCATCATCCAAGTATTCGGCTGGAATAACTGCCTTAATGACTTTTTCAATAACGTCTTGACGAATTTGGTCGTTAGTCGCTTCAGGATCGTGTTGTGTTGAAATAACAACTGTATCAACGCGTACTGGTTGGTCATTCTCATCATACTCAACGGTAACCTGAGATTTAGCATCTGGACGAAGGTATGAAATCTCACCAGATTTACGCAAATCTGCCAATTTTTTAACCAATTTATGTGAGAGGCTAACTGGAAGTGGCATAAACTCTGGAGTTTCGTCAATAGCAAAACCAAACATCAAACCTTGGTCACCAGCTCCGATAAGATCAAGTGGATCTTGATCACCAGTTCCACGAACTTCAAGTGCTTCATTGACACCTTGAGCAATATCTGGAGATTGTTCAATCAATGATGGGTGAACCCCAACAGATTCTGCCGCAAAGCCGTATTCTGCATTGTTATAACCAATTTCAGCGATAGTATCACGAACCACACGGTTAATATCTACATAAGCTGTTGTAGAAACTTCACCGAAAACATGGACAGAACCAGTGTAGACAGCTGTTTCTGCTGCAACGTGTGCATCTGGATCCTCTGCTAAAATCGCATCAAGAATGGCATCTGAAATTTGGTCTGCAATTTTATCTGGATGCCCCTCAGATACTGATTCAGACGTGAAAAGTTTACGTTCTGACATATAAAATGTCCCCCTTTTAATATGAAAAATAGTATTAGACAGCACGGATTTAACCGTCTCCTAATAGGTAAAACGCTATACTCCTAATGGAGCTAGACGCCGTTAAAAAGTTACAAAGAACCAACAGCCAACTCTAGAATGACTGTTGCCTTATCGGGACTTAATAACTACCTTCCATTATATCATGTTTTTTCAGTCTAGTCATATAGTTATTTATTATCAAGCCTTATCAATAAGTTATAGTGAGCATTTTGCCATCATTTGTATTATACTTAGGATATGAAAACTTATGAACACGTTTATGACATCTTATCGAAGAGTCCTGACTTTGTGACGGGAGAGAGCTTGGCTAAAAGCCTTGGTGTCTCACGGACAGCCATTTGGAAGGCAATTCAAACACTTCAAGAACAAGGAATTGACATTACAAGTGTCCGCAAGAAAGGCTACTATTTAGAAAAGGGAGATATTCTTCTTCCTCAAGACATCTCTAAGCAACTCAACATTCCAGTCTACTTTAATCCAGATTCTAACTCTACCCAACTAGATGCTAAACATGGCATGGAAAAGAATAATCCGACGCCTGCACTTTACCTGGCATCAAGTCAAAAGGCAGCCAAAGGACGATTTGAACGTCACTTCTTTGCCAGTCCACAAGGTGGTATCTATATGAGTATCCACTTAAAGCCCAACTGTCATTTTGAGGAGTTACCACCTTATACGATGATGGCGGCAGCTGCTATTGTCAAAGCTATCCAGCGTCTAACTGGCATCAATACAGAAATCAAATGGGTTAATGACATCTACCTCAACAACAAAAAAATGGCTGGTATCCTTACCGAAGCCATTAGTTCTATCGAATCTGGTCGCATCACAGATGTCATTATCGGGGTTGGGCTTAACTTCTCAATCAGTGATTTTCCTGAAGAGTTAGCTAATAAAGCTACTAGTCTTTTTACTTCTGAAAAACCAAGCATTACTCGAAACCAGCTCATTTCAGAAATTTGGAGACTCTTTTTAACCATTCCTACTAGCGATTTGGTCAAGGTCTATAAAGAAAAGTCCCTCGTTTTAGACAAACAAGTGACCTTTGAACAAGCTGGAAAGACTTATACTGGTGTTGCCAAGGAAATTGGCGATAAGGGCCAACTTCTCGTTCTTACTGATGATGGTCGGGAAAAATGGTTGACCGCTGGCGAAGTGAGCCTTACTTCTTGGTAGACTTGTCGGCTGCACGCGCAATGCGTGAAACAACGTAGGTTGTCCAAAGACGACGAAACAGTAAATACCCAAAAAAGGCTGTAAAAAAGTAATAGCCGTGTTGTAAACTGTAATTAAAACAAACCGTTTCAAAAATAGTTTCAAGCGTTATAAACAAAATTTGTTGAATCATAAGATTATTATATCAATAGATAGAGCCTAGGACAAGCAGTCTAGGCTCTTTTCATTTTTACACGGATGGACCTTCCAATTATTAGCTTCAGAAATCTATCAAATTACACTTGACTATCTCGCCATCTAACTTACTGGGATTGGACCTAAAAAGGTCCACTGAACAGCCTCGCTTTTGGCTTTCTTGGCTCGGACCTAAAAAGGTCCACTGGACCTTTTTAGTCCTCTATTTCTACTACATCAGAGAGAAAGTCGAGTTCTTGAGGGATATACTCTTCGCGATCTTCTTTTTCCAATTCTTCTTTGGATTTGAGACTTCGTGCAAATTCTGTTCGGAGTTTTTCAAATTCTGCTTTTGGAACAGCCATAATATTAGGTGAGAAACCGGCAGCTGAACTCATGATATTGCCAAACATATCATTGAGATCACTGCGTTTCATGACCTGTTCAGCATTAAAAGCGGCATTAAATGCCAGGATAGCATTTTCCTGATTGGCCAGTACAGGCTCGGAGCCATTCAAAAGTGCCCTATTTTGTGGGCTAATAGAATCCAAGATTTCAGGCCAAGTTGCCTTTAGGGCATCCAGACACTGGCGTGATTTCTGCGGATTTTCCATGGTTTCACGCATAATAGTAAGAATCTTTTCACGATCCACCTTGTACTGATAAGCAGGTTTGGCTTTTCGAGTTGGTGCTACTTCTCCTTGGGCTTTGCCCTCTTTAAGAGCTTTACGTAGACCTTCTACCTCGCGACGAAGACTATCTAACTCTTCTTGCAAATTCCCCGGAATTTCTTGTGAAGCCTGAGTATGAGTCTCTGACAATTTTATAGTCAGCTTTTCCGCATAGATTTTAGGATGTGTTCCAGTTTTAATTTCTGGCAAGGCACTTGTAACCAAGTCAATCAATTGGAAAAGTCGGTCTTGCTCCAGAGAAAGATTCTCTTCAAAAAGGGGACTATGGTGACTGTTCTCTCCGCCCGCTTTGACAATCAAAAGATCACGGAAATACTCCAAGAGATCCGTCGCAAAACGGCTCATAGACTTGCCATTATCAAAAAGAGTTTCAAGATTTGATAAAGCTTGCGTAGTCTCTTGATTGCGAACGTTAGCGACAAAACTGTCTAGGGCTGTTAAACCAATAGAACCTGTGATTTCTTCAGCTACGGCTTGGCTGACATGATTGTCCGGAGACAGACTCAGTGCTTGGTCTAAGATTGACAAAGCATCACGCATACCACCTTCCGCACGACGAGCAATAATGGTCAAAGCCTCATCATCAAAGGTTAATCCTTCTTTTTCCAGAATTGAAGCCAAATGTTCTTTAATAGCTCCCTGCTTGATCGATTTAAACTCAAAACGTTGAACACGAGAGAGGATGGTTGCTGGAATCTTATGTAATTCAGTGGTCGCCAGGATAAAGACCACATTTTCAGTTGGTTCTTCCAAAGTCTTCAAAAGAGCATTGAAGGCACCTGTCGAAAGCATGTGAACCTCGTCGATAATATAGACCTTGTAAGTCGCACGACTTGGAGCATAGGTCGACTTATCACGAATCTCACGAATCTCATCCACACCGTTGTTGGAAGCCGCATCAATCTCGATAACATCTTCGAGACTTCCGTTAGTAATATCGCGACAAATATCGCAGTGATTACAAGGCTCACCATCAACTTGATTAGGACAGTTCATAGCCTTGGCAAAGATTTTCGCCGCACTGGTTTTACCGGTACCACGTGGCCCAGAAAAGAGATAGGCATGGCTGATTTTCCCTGACTCTACCGCCTGTCTGAGCGTGGTTGAAATCACTTTTTGACCAACCATTTCACCAAAGGTCTGACTACGGTATTTACGATATAAGGCTTGATACATTAGTTTACCTCAAACATTCCAAATGTAAGCTCGGTTTTCTCGAGTAGAATTTTGATAAACGCTTCCAGATAATCTTGGTCTACGTCGTTATAGTCTCCTACTTGGTGAGAATCCAAATCGAGAACACCAACTAATTTGCCATCTTTGACCATTGGTACAACAATTTCACTTCGAGCAGCGGAATCACAAGCAATGTAATTGGCGTGTTTGGTGACATCTTCGACAATTAGGGTTCTATTTTCTGCTGCAGACTGGCCACAAACACCCTTACCTAGGGCAATTCGAACACAAGAAACATTACCTTGGAAAGGGCCAAGGATTAACTCATTCTTGACATTATCCATCAGGTAGAAGCCTGTGAACACAGAATTTGGTAGGGTTGTATTCAAGAGAGCTGAGGCATTAGAAAAGTTGGCCATAGCATTGTCTTCATTGGCAAAAAGCACCTTAGCCTGTGCTAGCATTAATTCATAGGCTGATTTTTTTTCTTCGTTAGTCATAACTACCATTATAGCAAAGATAGGTTCTTAAAACTAAGATTGACCTACCTTTTCTCCTTCCCTTTCATTTAAAAATAATTCAAGATCTTGAACGACATTTTTAGGATATTCTGGACTAGAAATCTGATAAAACTTAACAGTCATTCGATTTCTGAACCAGGTTAATTGACGTTTAGCAAATCGACGCGTATTTTGCTTGAGTTTTTCCAAGGCTTCGTCCAAGCTCTGGTTCCCAGCAAAATAAGGAAACAACTCCTTGTAGCCTATACCACGAGCTGACTGGGCATTAGGATAATTTTCGTACAGCCACATGGCCTCTTCCAAGAGACCATGTTCAACCATCTTGTCTACTCGTGTATTGATGCGGTCATAGATCAAGGAACGTTTATCATCTAATCCGATAAGAAAGGGATCATAAGTCGTCTCAGTATTTTCAAGATTCTCCGAAAAACGATGAAGTTCAAGTGCTCTAATGGCACGACGACGGTTAATCTCTTTAATCTCAATACCTAAGCGATCAATTTTTTCAAAAAGTTCCTGATCAGATAATTGCTCTAATTCCGAGCGATAGGCTAAAACCTGCTCCTGATCTACCTGTCCCCCTAGGTGATACCCTTCTAGGAGACTTTGTAAATAGAGACCTGTTCCTCCTACTATAATAGGCAGCTTGCCACGACTAACAATGTCAGAAATGGCAACCTCTGCCTCTATCACAAAATCATAGGCTGAATAGGACTCATCAACATCGCGAACATCAATCAGATGATGCACTGCTGCTGCCTGCTCTTCAGGAGTGGCCTTGGCGGTTCCTATATTCAATTGTCGGTAAACCTGCTGGCTATCTCCTGAAATAATTTCGCCATTAAAACGCTTGGCCAATTCAATTCCAAGCGCTGTTTTTCCTACAGCAGTAGGACCAGCTACTACAATAAGTTTGGTTTTCATAATGTTTTCACTTGCTATTCTAGATATTTTTTTAGATAATATAAGCATATTATAACATATACGGAGGATAGTCTCATGGCTAAAAAACATTCATTTGCTAAAGGTCTTGCTACTGGCGTTCTTGGAACTGCTGCTACCGTTGCAGGTGCCGTTTTCGCAGTTAAAAAGACAATTATCGAACCAGAAGAAAAGAAATTGGCTTTCATCGAAGAAAATCGTAAAAAAGCAGCTCGCCGTCGTGTAAGTCGCTAATAATGAGAACCAGGGAAACCTGGTTTTTTACTGTTATTTTTAACTCTTCATCTATGACTAGGAACAGAGCCAAATTGAAAAGAAAAGAAAAGAAAAGAAAAGAAAAGAAAAAATATAATATCATTACATTTGTGAACTGCACCCCAAAAGTTAGACAGAAAAAAATTAACTTTTGAGGTGTTTTTCTTATGAAATTAACTTATGGGGACAATGTTCTGGTCTATGAATTTAGAAATCAAGAAAAAATTAGACGAACTTTCAAATAAATTTGGAATAATCGTTTACAAACATAGGTACATACTTAAATTGATTAATCGTTACGAAATAGAGAGCATCAAAAAAGGAAAGAATCATTGATACCTTGGTTTGGTTGTTAACCTAGTCGATTGTTTTAGTAGTTGTAATTGCGAAACCTTGATCAACAACTTCAACTTCTGCTTCTGGAGTATTGCCAGATTGCAAATCTGACTCTTCTGGAGTTGTACCGAAAACGGTAGAACCCAATGAACCATTTGGCACCAAAGTCAAATGACCATCTGAATAGAATTCGCCAATTGCTCCTTTGTCATTTCGATATTGTTATCTTGTTCCATAATTTCCTCCCACCTAGTCCCCTAGTTGTACACCGTCAGAGCCACGAATGAGGTAGCTATCCCCTTCTAGTCTCATCTGAAATACTACGTTACAAGCCACGCTAGTATTGTTTATTTAGGGCTTAAATTAGCCCTATGCGCTGACGAGGTATCGAACCCCAAAGCCCTTTGGCTAGCACGGCTATCAGCGCATAAGAAAAAGCCGTATTGCTACGACTTCAATTATTTATTAAGCATACCTTACTTCGACGTTTTCCATCAATTTTGGCAGTGTAACGCCGTCCAGTTTCAGTTCTATGAGCTCATCAAACGACTTTACGATTATCTCCTTGCCATCGTAAACAACAACTATGTTATTTTCTGATTCAGGAAGAATGCTAACAGTTTTACCATCAACTTCAAAATCTGCATCCCAAAGATATTCGCAAAGTTGTTTTAATTCCTTTAGGTTTTGACTATAAGACATCGCCATTCTCACTCCTCTCTTCATCAGTTAACTTCCTGGTTGTTCTCTTCTTGGCTTTTGATTTACTAGGTTCGTGGTAATCAATATCGTGAGCGTATTCCCTGTTTTTTCAAAATGAATGTTTATCTGGTTATCTGTGATTCGTGAAGTGAATATCCTTATACCTCATACCATCATAGTTATAGAAAGAACACCCAAGAATATCACCGTTCTAAGCATTGTGTTGAATCACCTTTCTCGCCTCCCCGACAGGGTGCGGAGTTCCATTGATTACTTCATCCACTTGTACAATACCATTTTCATTAATTTTATGCAATTTCTCTTTGTCCAAATACACTTCAGCAACTGCACAATGACAATATGGGGGCATAGGCGGGGCATTTAGTCCGCTATCAATCTTGTCAATTGGAACAGGTTCCTTCTCGGTATCACGGCCAACCTGTTTACAATAATCGCAAGCTCTTGAATCTGGCATGAGTTTGAAATACTCAAAACCGTTTTCTTTCATAATATCTTTCTGCGCCAAAGTTTGAACTCTAGCATGTTCCGTGATACCTAAACGCTCTGCATTAGTACGGAGCACATCCATGTGTTTTCTAATGCGTCTCGCAATCGTTAAGCCGTTATTTCCACGAATTAAAGCCCTCGTTACCTCAGTTCTAACAAGTTGCCGTAGCTGAGCATTTCTACCCCAGATACGCTCCGACCATTTAGCGCCTTCGAAATTAGCGTTAACAGCCGTCGTCATGTACCTTTCAAGTGTTTTCTTGTTAGGCACCGTCTGATCAAGCAGGCTTCCTCTTACAATTTCGCTCTTATAGCCATTCATCAGATAATCGTTAGTTAATTGACGTTCGCCTTCAGATAAAACCAATAGTTCGAGTTCTAACTCTTGGATAAGAAGCTCTTGACGACCAACAGACATAGAAAAGTTGTAGTCTCGAAGCTCCTTGTTTGCCTCTGGACTAAAATCTTTGTCAGCTACATACTGTTTAGCTTATAGGTAAAACTGGCATACGTTTCGCCGAATGTTTAGGTTTGACGGTGGATGATGTTGATCACGATGCAGGCATGGTGTCCATCAATAAAACATGGGACTATAAAAATGATTCTGGTTTCATGCCTACAAAAACAAAAAGCAGTATTAGAGAAATACCGCTTAATGATGATTTTATAAAATTCGTTGACCACTTACCACCAACCAAGGATGGCAGGCTACTACCTCCTTATCAAATAATGGCATAAATAAAACCCTACGGAAAATCGTAGGGCGTGAGGTACGTGTCCACTCCTTAAGTCATACTTATACTAGTTACTTAATTGCCCACGATATCGATTTGATTTCTGTATCTCAAGTTTTAGGGCACGAAAATCTAAACATCACACTGGAAGTCTACGCCCACCAATTACAAGAGCAAAAGTCTCGTAACGACGAAAAGATAAAACAAATTGGGGCAAATTGGGGGCAAATTGGGGGCAAAATAGCTTTAAAACCGCATGCTTAAAGGCTTAAAAATGTCCCCTGCCGGAATCGAACCAGCAACGACTCCTTAGGAGGGAGTTGTTATATCCATTTAACTAAGAGGACTTATGAAAAAATCTGCCACGAGGACAGATTTTTTATGTGAAATCTGTAAATTATTTACGGATTTCTTTGATACGTGCAGCTTTACCTTGCAAAGCACGCAAGTAGTAAAGTTTAGCACGGCGGACTTTACCGTAGCGTACAACTTCAATCTTTTCAACACGTGGAGTGTGGATTGGGAAAGTACGTTCTACACCGATACCGCTTGAAATTTTACGAACTGTGTACATTTCTGAGATCCCTTGACCTTTGCGTGAAATAACTACACCTTCAAAGATCTGGATACGTTCGCGAGTTCCTTCGACAACTTTCGCGTGAACGCGAACAGTGTCACCAGGACGGAATGATGGGATGTCAGTACGAAGTTGACCTTCTGTCAAACTTTGGATCAATGGATTCATTTTTATATACTCCTATCTTACTAATCTTAAGAGCAACCTCTGTGTCTCAGCGGATTAGCCGTTATTTTTGTGTGTCCATTACACACTCTTAGTATCTTATCAAAAAATTATCAGGATGTCTAGTATATTATTGCATTTCTAGCATTTTTTGTTGCCCATAAATGCTCGTCTTATGATTGATGAGATAAGCAAAAGCCATGACAATCGCATAAGGGAGTGCATTAGCGGGACCAAAGACTTCAACGCCAATGAAAATAGGCGCTAAAAGGGTATTGGTACTGCTACCAAAGACAGACAGATAGCCTAGACCTGCTACAAGTGGAATTGGAAGGCCTAGAACTGGTGCTAAAACAGCACCAAGACTTGCTCCGATGGCAAACAAAGGAGTTACTTCCCCTCCTTGGAAACCAAGAGATAAGGTAAAGACGGTAAGGAGCAATTTCAAGAGCCAATCCAATGGATAAATGGTACCACCACCAACACTTAAAGCAATCAAATTCGTTCCAAGACCTGTATAGCGTCCCTTCCACAAAATCAAAAGAAGACAGGTTAAGACGACACTTCCTAATAGAACACGATAATAGGGATTTGGGAGCAGACTTGCCACTTTCTTTTTAGCTACTGATAAAAGATAAGCAAAGAGATTTCCTGCTACACCAAAGACCAGACCTAAAAGAGCTAATTTAACAAAGGTCTCAAGGTCAATAGTCAAACTATCGGATACAAAGTGGCTAAATTTTTCAAGACCTAAAAGATGGCTTGTAGTACTAGCCACAAAAGATGCAATAAGAGTTGGTACTAAAATTGGAAGGCTTAACTGTCCTAGGGTCAAGACCTCAAGAGCAAAGAAGGTCGCAGCGATTGGTGTTTGGAAGAGCCCTCCAAAACCAGCTGCCATCCCCATGGTCAAGAAAATGCGTGAAGCATTAGGGATCTTAAAATAGCGACTAAAAGCATGGGAAACTGTGGCTCCGAGCTGAACAGCAACTCCCTCACGACCTGCAGATCCCCCGAACAGGTGGTCAGCCATGTGGTCACAGTCACAAGTGGAATTAACCTTAGGGGGACTTGATCCTCCTCATTATGTCCTACCTTGAAAATCAAGCCCATTCCCTGTGCTGCCTTACCAGCAAGCTTTTGATAAAGGTAAACTATCAAAAGGCCTGCTAAAGGAAGTGCTGGAACCAGATAAAAGATATGCTGGTCACGATATTCCGAGAGTCCTATAAGCACGCGCCCAAAAACAGCATCAATCAGTCCAACCAGCACCCCTAACAAGATTGCATAAAGACTTAACATTACTAAATGTAAGTAAGAAAGACCTTGACTATCACTTAATTGTTTTACTTTCATTCTAGATGCCTACTTTTTTCCAGCTTACTTGCTTGATAAATACGTGAATGCTTCATAATATCCGCAAAACTTGCGACGATAGCTTCTTTATATTCGGAATTAAGGACACTAGCGCCTACCTTGTCTAACAGAGCCTGCTCTCGTTCGGGATCATAAATCGCCTTTCCGGTGCGTTGTTTATAAGCACTTACTCGAGTTACCAATTTCATACGTTCTTCCAACAAAGCCACAATCTCATTATCAACGGTGTCAATTTGTTGGCGAATCTCATTTAAGTCCATACTGACCTCCTTTTTTCTCTTCATTATAACAAAAATGACCTGAGGACAAAAGAGCCTCAAGCCATTGAATTGCTTATAAAAAGAGTTTTCTTACCTGACTGATATTACTTTCATTAACAACCAAATATAAGGTTGCTCCTGCTTTTAGACGTGTGTCTCCATGAACAACCTCAGACTGGTCTTGAAAAATCTGAGTGGAAATCAAAACCCCGTCAGGTAAGGTTAAATCCTTAACCAATCGACCAGCTAAACTATCTGTAACTGGTAAATCAATCATCGTCGGTATATTATCAACTTGTTTTGGTTCGTGGGCAATCAGATTGTGAAGCATGGCTTCATAGACGGGTTCTCCTCCCATGAAATCCATGACGAGATAGGCAATCAGGGTCACAACTCCGATTGTCATCAATTGGTGAAGGTCACCCACCATCTCAGTCACTAAAATCATCGCAGTTAGCGGTGCCTTGGATACCGCACCAAAATAACCAGCCATACCAAGAATGATAAAAATAGGGAACTGACTGACTTGTAAGAATCCTAGATTTTCAAAAGCTGCCGCAAAGACGCTACCAGAAAGAGCACCTAAAGTCAAAATCGGCAAGAAAATCCCACCAGGAAAACCTGAACCAAAGGACAACATACTCCAAATAAATCGAATAGCCAAATAGAGGATGGCCACAGTTAGAGCAGGATGTAAACCATTTAGGGCAAGAATCAATTCATTCCCACCACCTAAAAGATATGGAAAATAGAGGCCTATAGGAATGATAAACAGAACTGCCAGAAGGCCATGAAAATGAGATGGCAAGTGGAAGATTTTCCCTAACCCTTGGTAGACCTTACCAATACGTAAGACAACCCACTCATAACCGTATCCAAGCACACCTAGAAAAATCCCCAAGACAATAAGAATCCAATAATCTTTCAAAGGAAATACGGGTAATTTTTCTGTCATAGCAAGAACCGGTACCTGGCCAAAGATGCGTAGGGAAACAGCATTAGCTACTAAAGATGCCGTTAAAGCTGTCACCCAAACATGACGAGAGAAGTGATGATAGATTTCTTCGACGACAAACAAAAGACCAGCAATTGGCGCATTGAAGGCAGCAGATAACCCTGCTGCTGCTCCTGCAGCAATCAAAACACGCTTCTCACGCGCAGAGAGCTTAAGTCCCTCGGCTAATCCCTTAGCAGTCATGGCACCTAGTTGAATACTAGGTCCCTCACGTCCCAACATCAGTCCCATTGAAATCCCAAGGACTCCACCTAGGAACTTACGCCATAATACTGACCACCAAGACGGATGTAAGAGACCCATCAGTTCCCCTTCAACGTGAGGAATACCTGAGCCCTTGATGTCTTTTTCCTGTTTAATAAGGTAACCAATAAAAAGGGCAATCAAGAGATTAACAAGTACAATTCCCAGAATCAGAAGTGGATTCCGAAGGGCGTCTTCGTAAATAGCTACAGAAAATGCGGCCCCTTTGGCAATTAACCAACGAAAAAGACTGACCACTGCTCCTGCTGTCACCCCCACTAAAAGCCCTCGCCAAACGGACCAAAGGAGATGTTGAGATTGCGTCCTAAAATCTCTTTCTATTTCATTCATAAAAACTCCATTTCTGACTACAATAAAAGCAGACTTTACTCTGCTTTTTTCTTATGCTAATGCTTCTGAAACTTTTTCAGCGAAAGCTTCAAGGTTTTCGATATCTTCATCTTCAGCAGAAAGGTCAACCTTGACGCTATCAGCACCTTTAGTCGCCCCTGTGAATGTGAATTGATTTTCAAACTCATCCACTGAATGACAGAAATAATCGTAGAAGGTATCTCCTGAACCTACAACACCAAAGATTTTACCTGACAAGTCGAGGTCAGCCAAATCTTCGTAAAAGTCAACGATTTCATCTGGCAGCTCACCATCACCATAAGTGTAAGTCGCTACGATACAGATGTCCGCATCTTCAAAATCAGCGGCATCAACCGTTGTACACTCGTCTACATCTACAGTGTGACCTAATTCTTCCAATTTTTTGGCAACGATATCTGCGATTTCTTCCGTGTTACCGGTCATACTGGCATAAACGATTTTTGCTAAAGCCATAATGTCCTCCAAAATAATAAATTAGCTATATTATATCATATTTCTTCAGAAAATAAATGACCTAATAACTCAAAAAAACTGCCCATCAGGACAGTTTTAGATTCTTTTAACAAGTGACTTGGCGTCTAAACATATAGAACTTTCTGTAGATAAAATGATATAGTCCCTTTAATAAATTCAGAGCGAGCCATAGCCAAGACTTTTTGCTGTGAGAAAAGTGCCTAATGTTAAATAACTTTAGGCACTCGGAAGTTTTGAGACACTAGGCTCAAAACTTAGCTATGGAATTCCGAAGGAAGTCGCTAACGTCCGTACTCACCTAAGAAAAGTCTAAAAAGAAGAATTCATTTCAATTTAAAACTGCCCATCAGGACAGTTTTAGATTTTGTAGGAGTTCAAAGTGTCGATAGACTAGCCATAAGCCAAGACCAACTATCAGAATGAGAAGCACTGCTCTCATGAGACCTCTCAGAAAAGTCAAGAGCCAAGTAAGAAGCATAGAGGTGATTAGCCAACTCCAACCAGAGGCTCCGTATAGGGTTTGAATACTCTGTATAGAATGACTGGTCAGCGTTTTTACCCAATTGGGAATATAAATCCAAATACCATCACCTGATAGTCCCAAACGATTGGCAATCATGGTTCCTGTTGTTTGCAACCAAGTAAAGACCCCAGCATTGAAAAGAAAAAGGAAGGTTTGCATGGGGTAACGTCTAGCAAGGCGTTTCAAATAGCGCATGACACCCCTCCTTAATTTGCATAGAGAGCATGGACCGTATCAATATCCACCTGTTGAATCCCGTAATAAGATCCTGCTGATTGCATAACGGATGTCTTAGAGTCATCATGGTCTAAGCCAATGGCATGTCCCAATTCGTGTTCAGCCGTATTCACAATACGCTTGTGAGTATAACCAAAATCACTATTCAAGAGGAAATAACGGTTCAACTTCACATCCACATGAGTAATGCGATTGGTCAAAACATTGGTTTGAGTGTCTGCTAAACCTGCTGCCTGTGAATTCGCATCGGAATAGTCAGTCGCAACAATGTCAGCCGTTGAGGCATCATCAGTTAATGTAAAGATGAAAGCACCCGTGTTATTCCAGTTAGTAATAGCTTCCTTATAAGCTGCTACCAAGGTTTCATCTGTAGATTGTATATAGATGCTTGCTGTATTTTGCGCCCATCTAGCTCCATTAGACTCAGGAATAGTATCTGTCGTTGATAGGTTAGAGACAACTTTCTCAACGTCACTAGTACTGGTACCACTAAAACCTAGCTCTACTTGATGAAAGGCTTGGTTAATGTTTGTGGCTAAGGTACTTGAAGAATTATTGGCATAGTAGACGAGTCCATAACCAATAAGGGCTAGGACTAGGGCAAGTTTAAATATAGCCCAAATAAGATTCCAAATAAATTGTAAAAGAAGTTTGGGAATATAGAAGATTACTCTGAATAATTTTTTCATTATTGAGCCTCCTTTTCGAAACTTCCCCTAGTATATCAAGCTCTAATAGTTCTGACAAGCAAAAAATATCACTTTAAGCTTTTATCATCTCTTTGATAAGATGTTACAAACTTGACCTATTAAGACAAACGTTCTTCTTTAACGTAATCAATAGGTAACCATTCTAAGTAGGCTTCTAGTTGTTTTTCCCAGTAATACCACTCATGTCTTCCATGGTCTGTTCGGTAGTCAATGTCTAAACCAAGGGCCTTCAAATCAGCAACTGCCTTATCTTGAGAATCAAAAAGGAAATCCTCAAGGCCACACCAGGCAAAGAATTTGGTTTTCTTGTCATGTTGTTTGGCTAGGTTAACCAATTTGTGCTGCTCAATGTCTTTCCCTTCCAAATCGCCAAAGACACCTTGCCAGTATTCCTTGGACTCACTCGTTTCATCTGTAATCATCTCTACTGATAATCCAAGGGCACCAGAGAAGGAACCCGCACAAGCAAAGTTATTTGTCGTTAAGGCTAGTTTGAAAGAACCATAGCCACCCATAGAAAGTCCAGCGATAAAGGTCTTTTCACGCTTCTTAGTCATACTAGGGAAGAAACGTTGCATGACTTGAGGAAGCTCCTTAGCAATGGCATCGTAATACTTAACCCCGTAATTGGTATTTGTATACCAGCCATTTTCAGAGTTAGGCATAATAACAATGAGATTAGTCTTACGAAGGAGACGCTGAATATTGGTACGGAAGGCCCAAGAATTATGATTGCCCCCCATGCCATGAAGGAGATAGAGAACTGGGATGTCCGTATCACTTTCCGTTTCAGCAATCTGATCACGATCTGGATAGATGACATCCACTTGGCGGTATTGTCCTAGAACATCTGATGAGTATTCAATTTGAAAAAAAGCCATTTGTTTTTCCTTTCTTAATGTTAGAAAAGCTGGGACACCCCCAGCTTTTGATTTTAGAACAAAGTCTTGTTAAAACTTTCCTCAATGTCTATGGTGCAAGCAACACGCTCACACTCTTATGTTTTAGTCAGTTATTAGCGGACTTCCATGACAACTGGAAGGATAGCTGGGCGACGTTTGGTTTGGTCGAAGAGGAACTTAGCCACATCGTCTCGGACAGCACCTTTAAGTTCACCCCAGTCGAAGCTGTCTCCTGCCAAGTAATTTTCAACGGTAGCATTGACAATGTCAGCAGCCTCACGGAGAATGTCACGGCTCTTCTTCACATAAACGAACCCACGTGTATTCACACGCGCTTTAGAGACAATCTTACGTTCCTTCTTGTTAACAGTGATAGCTACGATAAAGATACCATCTTCAGACAAGACCTTACGGTCACGAAGGACGATATTACCCACATCGCCAATGGCATTACCGTCAATCATAACATCACCAGCTGGGACAGCTCCTTCATGAAGGAAACCTTGGTCCTCTGATAGGTGCATGATGTCACCGCGTTTTACGATATAAATATTTTCTGGAAGAATACCAACTTCCAAGGCTAACTCTGCATGTGCTTGAAGGTCACGGTACTCACCTTGGACAGGGAAGAGATACTGTGGACGAAGGAGGTTAATCATCAATTGAAGTTCGCGAGCATTGGCATGTCCAGATACACGAAGGCTCTGCGTAATCATCTTAACAGTTCCACCAGCTTTATAGATAGCATTGTTGACACGTGCCACTACGGCTTCCTTAGCAATGCTTGGAGTTGTAACGATATAAACCAAATCTCCATCCTTGATTTGAACGTAACGGTGACGACCAACAGCCATCTTTTGAAGGCCGTCGATTGGTTCACCCATACGACCATTTTCAAGGATAATTAACTCGTGGTCTTCGAACTTGTTCATGTCTTTTGGTTTAACAATAAGTTTTTCATGCTCCACAGTCAATTTTTTGAGACGAATGGCTGTGCGGACAATATTTTCTACGTCAAAACCAGTAAGAACAACACGACGTCCGTGATCAGCAGCTGAATCAAAGACTTGTTGAATACGTACCAAGTTTGAGGCAACTGCAGCAACAATAACACGTCCTTCTGCATCAGCAATTACTTGGTCAATTTCTTGGCCAACTTCTGCTTCAGAAGCTGTTTGATCAGTACTTGTCGCATTTGCTGAGTCTGACAAGAGGGCCAAAACACCTTCACGTCCGATTTCTGCCAAACGACCTAAATCAGTTTTGTAGTAAGGACGGGCAGCTTGGTCAAACTTGAAGTCACCAGTATAGACAATATTGCCTTGGTCAGTGCCAAGAACAATCCCCATTGATTCTGGAATAGAGTGAGTTGTCTTGAAGAATGAAACCTCAGCATCCTCAAATTCAATTTCAGTCTCTGCGTCAATAACATGGAAATTGTTGAATTTCTTAACGCCAGCATTCTTCACAAACAGTTTAGCTAACTCGATTGTAAGTGATGATCCAAAGACTGGTGCTTTGACTTCTTGCAAGATATAAGGTAGGGCACCAATGGCATCGGCGTGTCCGTGAGTTAAGAAAATCCCTTGGATACGATCTCTATTTTCAATCAAGTAATCTAAGTTAGGGATGACAAAGTCAACACCTAGTTGTTCATTTTCAGGATACTTTAGACCAGCATCCAAGATAAAGATAGAGTCGTTAATCTCAACAATATAGAGGTTCTTAGCATTTTCACGTACTCCACCTAGGGCAATAATTTTAATATCGCTCATGCTTGTTTTTCTCCTTTTTAGTTTGACTCTCTTCTAGAGCCTATTTTTACAGACGGTCCAAGAAGCTGAACGTTCGTGCGAACAGTCTCCTTGTCGATTTACAGGCCACAACAAAAAGTTGCATACCCTTTAAGTATACAACTTTTTGGCTTATTTTACAATTTAGAGTCAGACTAGGCTTACTCAAACATAGCGTAATAGTCTGTGATATCCAATTGGCCTTTTTCTTCCTTGGTAAGGTCTTTAATGATTTGACCATCCTTCATAACGATAAGACGATTTCCATATTTTAGGGCATCTTCCATGTGATGGGTAATCATCAAAGCTGTTAGATGGTCACCTGTTACAAACTCATCAGTCAACTCCATGAGGGCTACACTGGTCTTAGGATCCAGAGCTGCAGTGTGCTCGTCTAAGAGCAAGAGCTCAGGACGTTTAAGTGTCGCCATCAAAAGACTGAGAGCCTGACGCTGACCACCTGAAAGGAGACCTGCTGGTGTATCTAAGTGCTTTTCTAAACCATTACTGATACATTCAATCAGACCTTGAAATTCCTCTGTGTAGAGATGAATTTGGCGTGATTTAAGCCCTCGTTTTTCGCCACGGTATTTGGCAATCAAGAGGTTTTCTGCAACAGTCATACGAGGAGCCGTCCCCATTTTAGGATCTTGGAAGACTCGTGAGAGGTATTTGGCACGCTTCTCAGCAGGGAGAGCCGTAACATCTTCACCCATGATGAAAATCTGACCACTGGTCAACATGAGAGTCCCTGCAATGACATTGAAGAGGGTTGATTTTCCGGCACCATTTCCACCAAGAATGGTAATAAAGTCACCTTCTCTAATGGTAAGATTAACATGGTCCAGAATGGTTTTTTCGGTGTCAAAACCGTTATTGACCTTAACAGTCGCATCTTTGAGTTCTACAATAGCTGTCATCGTGATAAGGTCACCCCCTTAAAGAATTTTCGACGTAGGACAGGCGAAATTAAGCAAATAGCCAAAACAATCGCACTAAAGAGTTTGAGGTAGTTTGTGTTAAAACCAAGAGCAATAACCGCTGTCAAAAGGAACTGATAGAGGATTGAACCAATACAGATGGCAATCAAACGTTCCAACAGAGTCAAGTTAGTCGCATAAAGGACCTCACCAATGATAATGCTGGCAAGACCAATGACGATAACCCCAATCCCTTTAGAAACGTCTGCATAACCATCCTGTTGGCTAATCAGGGCTCCAGAGAGGGCAATAATACCGTTTGAGATAACAAGCCCCATCACTTCCATATTGTCTGTGTTGATACCAAATGATTTGGCCATGTCTCTATTATCACCTGTGGCAATATAAGCTTGACCTAGGCGCGTGTTAAGAAAGGCAATCAAGGCCGTGATAACAATGGTTACCGCAATGAGACCAACAATCAAGAGGTTGTAGTCCTTGCTGAAAGGAAGCAAATCTTGAATAGTCTTAATATCAAGAAGTCCTAGGTTGGCTCTCCCCATAATCATAAGCATGACTGAGTTAAGAGAGGTCATGACCAAAATCCCTGCCAAAATAGTAGGAATCTCTCCCTTAGTATAGAGGAGACCAGTCACAAGTCCGGCACCACAGCCGGCCAAAACGGCAACCAAGGTTGCCAAGATAGGGTTCCAACCAAAGTTCATAAGGGTTACTGCTACTGCCCCACCAAGAGGGAAGGAACCTTCTGTTGTCAAATCAGGAAAATCCAAGATACGGAAAGTCATGTAAATCCCAAGACCTAGGATTCCGTATAGAAGCCCCTGATAAATAGATGAAATAATCATAAGTCCTCCTTATTTATCAGCTTTAACAGCGATGTCTGACTGTTTAAGCACATCGTCAGGGATGGTGATGTTGAGGTCTTGAGCAACTTTAAGGTTAAGCGTTGGTGTGCCATCATCGATAACATCTACAGGAACATCCTTAACTTTCTTACCTTTAAGAACCTTAACTGCACTACGAGCTGTAGCCTTTCCAAGTTCATATTGGCTTTGAGCAACTGAAGCCAAACCGCCCTCTTTCACCATCGTATCAACTGTCGTATAAACTGGAATCTTAGCCTGGTTGGCTGATGAGATTACTGTTGAAAAGGCCGAGGCAATCGTATTATCTTGAGGCGTCCAGATGGCATCTACCTTACCAGTCATGACTGACATGGTTGTATTGATTTCATTAGTTGATGGGACGGCGTACTCGACCACATTCAGACCATCTTTTTCAGCGTACTTCTTAAAGCTTTCAACCTGTGATTTGGAATTGTCCTCGCTTGAAGCGTAGAGAATACCAATCGTTTTGGCATTTGGTGTCAGTGATTTGACCAATTCTACTGTCTGCTTAATCGGCACTTGGTTTGAGGTACCAGTAACATTGCCTTCTGGATGCTTGAGATTCTTAACCAATTTTGCCCCAACAGGGTCTGAGATAGCCCCCATAATGACTGGAATATCCTTGGTAGCTGCCGCTAGCCCCTGTGCTGCTGGTGTGGCAATACCGATAACAACATCGTTCTTGTCATTAACCAATTGTTTAGACATGGTTTGAATTTTAGACTGGTCTCCTTCGGCATTTAGGAGGGTGATTTTAACCTTGTCCCCCTTATAACCAGCTTCCTTAAGGCCATCCTCAATTCCCTTCTCAATTTGATCCAGGGCGTCGTGAGTCACGAACTGGAGGATCCCTACTTTGACGACCTTATTGGCATCTTGGTGTTCTTTTTTGAAAAGATCTGTACCAATAGAACCGAGCGTCAAGATAGCTAAGAAAATCAAAGTCCAAATTAAACGCTTGTTTTTCATATGTGTCTCCTTCTATAAATTCTTCCTTTCTATTGTAAGTCATTTTCAGTCAATTAGCAATATTCTTAATTTATAAAAATTACCCTGATTAAAGAAAAAGAACCAGAACACGATGTCTGATTCTTTTCCCTTATTATTACTGATATTGTGCCAAGTCTAGCTTCATAATATAAAAGTAAAGATCACCATATTGCCCTTTGAAGCCAATATCATGTCCGTTTATTGTCACCTTAGTGACTGGCGTTGAATCTGGTAAGGCAATCCAGCAAGCTTGCTGGGCTCTGACAAATTCATTGTAATCTTCAAAGGAAGTGTGTTTTTCTTGCTTGGCAGTATTTAAATAAGTGACTTCAATCATCGAGGGACCTCCTTATAATCCTTTACCTAAGGTCTAGATTACGCTTCCTAGAGAGCAAAGTCAATCATGACGACTTAAAAAACAGCAGACAAATAATAGAAGGTCACTTAATGCCAGATCATGTTCATACGCTAGTAAGTATACCACCACGAATGAGTGTAGCTAGTTTTATGGGATATTTAAAAGGTAAAAGTGCATTAATGATGTTTGATAAAAATACCAATTTAAAATATAAATTTGGAAACAAACATTTTGGGGCAGAAGGTTTTTATGTAAGTACGATAGGACTTAATGAAGCCACAATTAAGAAATATATCTAGGAACTAGTGAAGTATGATACCGCATTGAACAATTAAGTGTGAAAGAATATAAAAATCCCTTCAGTGATAACGGTAAGTAATGCGTCTGCCTCTTTGAGAAGCTTATGACGAATAAAAGAAATAAAGGCTTGAACAAAGTGAAAGACTTCGTCTTAAGACGCTGGTTAGTATTATGGACTTATAGCCCTTAATCAAACTACTCGTGAATTAAACTGCACCCCAAAAATTAGACAGAGAAAATCTAACTTTTGAGGTATTTTTATTACTTGAATATACAATATAAGATAACAATAAATTGCAAGAATAAGTGCAACATTTACTCAAACTCATCCTCTAGAGCTTCACAAGCAGTTCTGTAAGCTAAACATTTTCGCGGTCTGTGATTGATATCATATAAGGCTTTGTTCAAAGCCTCCTCAGAGATAGCGGCTAAATCTGTTTTCTTTGGGAAATATTCTCTTAGTAAGCCATTTGCATTTTCATTGCTTCCTCTCTGCCAGGATGAATAGGCGTCCGCAAAGAAAAAGGGAATTCCTAAGTTCTCTACCAGAGGATAGCAGGCAAACTCTTTTCCCCTGTCTGAAGTGAAGGTTTTAAGAGCCTCTTTTGGAAATAGCTTACAAAGTTGTTCGATGGCTGAAAACATGGATTTGGCTGTTCTGTCTGGTATCTTGAAAGCTAAGTAAAAGCGCGTTTTTCGCTCCAGAAAGGTCGCTAAACAACCCTTGCTTTTGGCCTCTGGAAGACACCACAGTATCAAGCTCCCAGTGGCCAAAAGTCTCACGATTCCTGACCTCTTTAGGACGTTTGGCAATTGATGTGCCAATCCTAAATGTCCCACGTGTTTCTTTGGGTTGTCGAGTCTTTCCTTTACGACGCAGGACGCTTAAATCTAGATCAATCAAACCAGCGTAGAGCCAGTTATAGATGGTTTTGAAAGCTACCATTGGCTTTTGTTCAAGCTGATAGCGGCCACAAATCTGTTCAGGCGACCAGGAGGATTTTAATCCGTTCTCAATTTCCTTTTTCAACTTTGGTGTCAAACAAGGCTTCCGACCTTTTTGCTTATCCTGTGGTCGTACTGTTCCTGTACTAAGGCTGCGGGATAACCATTTTGGCATCGTCTTAATTCTCTTGAAATGGTAGACTTATGGACGCCAAGTTTACTTGCAATTTGGCAAGGTTTCAAACCTAATTCTAAGTAGGTTTCTATCTTTATTCGGTGGGTTATGGTAAGATGGGAGTAGCTCATAGTTTTTCCTCGGGTTCTGTTTGTGTGGTTACTTACAGTTTACACCAATGAAAGGCTATGAGTTTTTTTGTTGCACTATATTTTACAATTTATCTAACAAAAAACATCGATTGATGGCTTCTTCAGTGGGATCCCTATCCGGTCCTCTCTAGATATTAGCTTTTCGTTACCCACTACAGTTGACAGAGAGCCTAATAAGTCTTATTGTGCGGTCAAGAAAACCTCTCCAATACTTGAAGAGGTTCGTTACTATGCTCAAGAATTGCTTCGTCTTTCTGAACGCAGACAGGCTGTCTTAAACGACATGGTAGCTCTAGCTCAGCCTTTACCAGAGTATGACATCTTACGGTCAATTCCTGGTATCGCAGAAACCACAGCGACATCTATCATTGGCGAATTGCGAGATATTCGTCGCTTTAAGTCTGCTAATCAAATCAACGCTTTTATCGGTATTGATCTCAAACACTATGAATCGGGAGATTTCCTAGGTCAAGAGCATATCACGAAGCGTGGGAATCCTTATGCAAGAAAAATTCTGTACAAATGTATTCACAATATCGCTGCAGCTAGCCATACCAATCCTTGCCATATCGCAGATTTCTAAAAGACAATCGCAGACAACTTCAACCAAGCCACACACGATTGCCTCTATACATCGCCTTATTAGGACAATATATTATCTTAAAATGCATAATAAACTTTACGACTATACTTTAGCCCAAAGTCATTAAAGTCGTCTATGCCTTATAATTCTAACACCTTGTTCCAAAAAATGCCAGATAAGGTGTCGTTTTTTTATGCTCAAATGTCAGAAAAAACGGCTTGAACTATTCCTCAAACATTCCCTTCATGCACTTTCAGAAATAATGTTGAGTCAGAAACCGTATTATACTTGACAAATGGTAGAAAAGAGCCCCAAAAAAGAAGACCCTTGGGATCTTCTTTCTATTGTTTCTATTTAAGTACTACTTAAATTATTTTACTGTGCGGATACGCATAGTGTTTGTACCACCTGTACCTACTGGAACACCAGCAACGATAACAATGTTGTCACCAGATTCTACAAGACCTGATTCCAATGCAACTTTTTCAGCAACATCAAACATATCATCAGTTGAGCTTGGTTTTTCAGTAACTACTGGAATAACACCCCAGTTAAGCATCAATGATTTTTGAGTAATTTCATCGAATGTTACAGCTAAGATATCAGCTTCTGGACGGTATTTAGAAATCAAACGAGCAGTGTTACCTGATTCAGTAAGAGCAACAACAAGTTTAATATCCATTGAGTTAGTAGCATCTTTAACTGCAGACGCAACTACTTCAGTCTTAGTTGAACGGTCAAATGTTGATGAATCAAGACGTCCATACTCTTTAAGAAGAGTTTGAGCGTTTTTATCAATTGTAGCCATTGTACGAACTGATTCAACTGGGTATTTACCATTTGCAGACTCACCAGAAAGCATTGTAGCATCTGTACCATCGATAACTGCGTTAAATACGTCAGATACTTCAGAACGAGTTGCACGTGGTTTTTCTGTCATTGTTTCAAGCATGTTAGTAGCTGTAACAACAACTTTACCAGCAGCGTTTACTTTAGTGATGATCATTTTTTGGTAAACTGGAACCATTTCGAATGGTACTTCGATACCCATGTCACCACGAGCGATCATGATACCGTCAGCAGCTTCGATGATTTCATCGATGTTATCGATACCTTGTTGGTTTTCGATTTTAGCCAACAATTGAACGTGACCGTTACCAGTTTCTTCACAGATAGCACGAACTTCTTGTACGTCTTTTGCAGTACGTACGAATGAGATAGCGATAAAGTTAAGACCTTGTTCAAGACCAAAACGGATATCAGCGTTATCACGTTCAGCAAGTGCTGGGAAAGGAATTTTAGTGTAAGGGATGTTTACACCTTTTTGTTTAGCGATGATACCATCATTTTCAACTTCAACGATGAATTCACGTTTTTCAGCATCTTTGTCTACTACACGAAGACCAAGTTTACCATCATCGACAAGAACTTGTTTACCAACTTCTACATCGTCAAAAACGTCAAGTGCACCTGCAACGTTCAAAGCGATAACGTCGCGAGTTGATTTGATACCTTGTTTAGTAGCAACACGAATTTGTTCACCAGTTTTGTATGCATACTCTTTAGCATCACCTTCGAACAATTCAGTACGGATTTCAGGTCCTTTTGTATCAAGAAGGAAACCTACTTTTTGACCAGCAAGGTCTTCTGCCATACGAACGACATCCATACGTTCACCTTGTTCAGCGTGGTCACCATGTGAGAAGTTGAAACGGAAAACGTTGGCACCTTCCTTGATCAATTGAGCAATGTTTTTAGCAGATGCTTCACGGTCAAGTTTTTCACCCCAGTAACCATCTTCACCAAATTTTTTGCCGCCACGGATTTCAACCGCAGGACCAAGTGTTGCAACGATTTTTACACGTTTATTCATGATAAATAAAAACTCCCTTATATTTTTTGTCGCCTTAGCGACGGATTAACAATAATTTAAGTAACTGAGATTAGCTCAAGTTAGACAATGAACGGTTAAGGTCTGCAAAGTCAAGACGAGCTTTGTGTGGATTGTTAACGATAATTTTACCGTCTTCAGTAAGACTGAACAAAGCGCCTTCTTCTGCTGTACCAAGGATTGGGCTTTCAACAAGCTCTTCATTGTGGATACCAACAGCTACACCACCAATACCTTGTTTAAGGAGGTCAACCGCATGTGCACCCATCCATGAAGCAAGAACACGGTCACGCGCAGTTGGTGAACCACCACGAACCACGTGTCCAATGTTTGTTGCACGAAGATCTGAAGTATCTCCAGCTTCTTTCATTTTAGCTGCAAATTCTTCAGCCTCCATAACACCTTCAGCAAGTACGATTACGTGGTGAGTTTTAGCACCTGATTCGTAACCTTCTTTAACTTTACGGACAACTTCGTTGATGTCGTACTCTTCTTCAGGTACGATAATTTGGTCTGCACCAGAAGCAATACCAGCCCAAAGTGCGATATCACCAGCGTTACGTCCCATAACTTCAACGACAAAAGTACGTCCGTGACTGAAAGCAGTGTCTTGAATCTTATCGATAGCTTCTGTTGCAGTTGCAACAGCAGTATCAAAACCAATTGTATAGTCTGTACCAACGATATCGTTATCGATAGTTCCTGGAAGACCAACAGCTGGGAAACCATGTTCAGTCAAACGCATAGCACCATGGTAAGAACCATCTCCACCAATAACTACTACACCTTCGATTCCATGTTTTTTAAGTTGCTCAATACCTTTAAGTTGACCCTCAAGTTGGGCAAACTCAGGATAGCGAGCAGACTGAAGGAAAGTACCACCACGGCTGAGGATGTTGTCTACGCCTTTGGCATCAAGTTGGAAGATATCTCCTTCAACCATACCAGCGTATCCACGGTTAATGCCGAATACTTCGATTCCTTCAGAAATTGCTTTGAGAACAACTGCACGAGCGGCAGCGTTCATACCAGGGGCATCTCCACCACTAGTCAAAACAGCAATACGTTTCATTATTCCTGATACTCCTTTTATATATTTAACATTTTCATTATAACACAAAGAATTCTAAATGGCTTTAAATTTGAAAAGATTTATTGTTTTTTTTTTATCGTAAAACCGTTTTCAACACATAAGGTGCTAATTCCTGATTAAGTTCCTCGTTCTTGGCTACTCTATATCTTTGACTAACGATGGTTTCCTTACTTCCTTGATAACGAATAATGACAGGGATGTTTCCAGGATATTTAGCTAAGATTTGAGAAACTTCAATGTCTTTATCATGATTTTCAAGCAAGATCCAAAAACGCTCTGTACTAGCTTCCTCCATGTTTGATAAAATTAACTGAATGCGTCCGTCACGCTCTTGAGTCCGTCCCTCTAAATAAAAGAGACCACCTTCACTTAATTTATCCTTATGATAGAAATAAGTTTCTGGGAATAGAGTAACATCAAGTTTATTGATCCCATCAGTTACGTTCAGAAAGGCCATCTGATCACCTTTTTTAGTTCTGATAATTCGAACGGACTCTAGCTGAACCAAAACAGTCGCCTTATTATTAACCGTCAAATCAGAAATTGGTTGATAGGGACGAGAGGCCATTTTTTGAGCTAGGTGTAAAGGATGAGGACTAAGCCCAACTCCTAGTAACTCCTGTTCTAAATTATAACGATCCGTCTGGCTATAGTCTTCATAATCAACCCAAGAATAAGAGGACTCTGCAAACAAACTTCCTAACTCATTGACAAAAGTAAAGAGGTTGTTTAAATTGCCAATGATTTTCTGACGATTTGGTTCAAAAATATCAAACAAACCAATCTGGATGAGAGGTGTCAAAATATCGACTTTCTGATATTTACTAGGAATACGTGTTAAAAAGTCTTCTATAGAAATGTATTTGCCATTTTGTTTGCGATCCTCAATAATCCAAAGGGCAAAATCTCTTGGTAAGCCTTTGATAGTCTTAAGGCCTAATACAATCTTGCCATCTGAAATCTTGTCCAGATAGGGAATCCTATTAATATCGAGGCTAGCTAGGGAGAATCCATTTTCAATTGCATCCTTAATGTAATCACTTGACGAATAATTTAACATGACGTCATAGAATATCTGTGGGTAGTGCGTTTTGAAATAGGCTAACTGAAAGGCCAAAGCTGAGTAAGCATAGGCATGACTTCTATTAAAGCCATAACCCGCAAACTTAGCCATCATACTAAAGAGGCGTTCAGCAATCTGTGGGTCACGTCCCAACTGACGACTTCCTTCCATGAACTCCTCGGACATCTTGGACATTTCATTGGCATCTTTTTTAGACATCGCTCGACGAAGCAAATCGGCTTTTCCGAGTGTAAAGCCCGCAAATACTTGGGCAATCTGCATAACCTGCTCCTGATAGAGCATGATGCCATAAGTAGGCTCAAGAATTGGTGCAACTACTGGATCAATGAGATCTACTTTTTCCTTACCGTATTTACGAGCAATGAAATTATCTGTATAATCGCTAGCTCCAGGACGGTTAAGAGAGGTTGTCGCTACGACTTCTTCGAACTTAGCAGGTTTAATTCGTTTAAGGAGGTTTATGGCACCCGCCTGCTCAAACTGAAAAATCCCCTTGGTCTTACCACTGGCAAAAAGTGCTAGGGTCTGTGGATCTTCCAAGTCAATGGATTTGATATCAATAGTGATGCCCTGCTCTTCTTCAAGCTTCTCCTTCATTTTTTGAACAAAGGTCAAATTACGGAGGCCCAAGAAATCCATCTTAAGCAAGCCATTGGCCTCGACTGCGGAGGCATCGTACTGAGTAACCATCATATCCTCACCAGCTTTTAGTGGAATATGGTTGGTAAGATCATCATCACTCATTACTATACCAGCAGCATGGATTGAGGTCTGTCTTGGCTGGCCTTCAATAGCCTTAGCAATTTCAAAAGCTCTCTGAAATTCCTGTCTCTGATTAATCAACTGTCTAAATGACATATTCTTCTCATAGACAGAAGTCAGATTGTCACGAAAAGAAATCTTTTTACTTAGTTGGGACAGTTCAAATTCCTTAGCACCGAAACGTTTAAAAACATCTCGAATAGCCTGCTTGGCTCCAAAGGTTGAAAAGGTAACAATCTGAGCAGAGTGCTTACTACCATAACGGTCCCTAACATAATGAAGAAACTCACTTCGATAGATATCAGGCAAGTCGATATCAATATCAGGCATGCTATAACGCTCTTCATTTAGGAAACGCTCGAAAAGCAAGTCATTTTTAACGGGATCAATTCCAGTAATATCGAGGACATAGGCCACCAAGCTTCCTGCAGCAGAGCCACGCCCCATTCCCATATAATAACCACGGCTACGCCCAAAGCTTAACAAGTCCCAGACAATCAAGAAATAATCATCAAAGCCCATCTGATGAATGATAGACAATTCTTTATCTAAACGTTCCTGATAAACTGCTGAGGTTAACTTTTTAGACTCCAATCCAGATTGAGCTAATTGACGTAATTGGTCAACTGCTGGCATATCACGATTAAAACGGGGAAGCTTCAAATCCGTATCAAATTGATAAGTAATGTCTGAAACAAGTTGCTCCAAATTGTTCAAAGCCTCTGGAATATCACTATAGGCACTTTCAATTTCTTGAGGCGAGAAAAGAAGCTGATTCATAGGACAAATAGAGGCCTCTGACAAGGAAACGTTTTGTGAGATGGCATGCAACATCTGAATCGTCGAGCGGTCTGCATTCTCAAAGTAACGCACTGTATGTAAAGGAACTACAGGATAATCAAACTCTTTACCAACATCCTCTGGCCTCACCCCAATGAAAACCTCTGAACCAAGAGTCATCCCTGGCTCCCAGTCTTCACTTGGAAGGATGAGGGCAATAGCGTTTAGATAGTCCGAAAAAGCTGTAAATTCACGCTGTCCCGAGGAAAGCTCTGTTGCCAACTTCATCAAATTTTTATAGCCCTGATTATTTTTAGCTAATAGACGAAAAGGAATTTTTCTTCCCTCGTAAAATAGATTAGCTTCCATACCAATCAAAGGACGTAAACCGTTTCTACTTGCAAGCTGGGCAAAATGATAGGCAGCATAGAGATTGTCACGATCCATTAAACCAAGGGCTTGGTAGCCAAGCTCTTTGGCACGCGCAACGTAGCTGTTCAAGTCTACGACACTATCCATGAAACTATAGACGGATTTTGTATCCAATTGTGCAAACATGAAGGCCTCCTTTCTATCTTTCTATTATAGCATACGCTACTTGCAAAAACGCCTCTACCATATTAACTGTTTCAAACAAAAAGAATGAGATAGAACAACATTTTTGATATTGTCCTTATCCCATTCTTTTAAGTACTCATTATTTTTTTACTAACACATCATTGCTTCTGATAGCAAGATTGAATATCAAAGTTTAGAAAAACAACTTAGTCCCTTATTGCCAATATGATGGGCGTTGTTTTTCATAGGCAGCAATCAAATCTTCATATTGAAGAGTGATTCCAATATCATCAAGCCCTTCAACCAATTTACGTTTCCACTCATGATCGATATCAAATGGAAACTCTCCTGCTGAAGATTTAATGACTTGGTTTGGAAGGTCAATCGTGATTTCTTCACCCGCAGGAAGGGCAGCCAATTTTTGACGTACTTCCAAGGGTTGAACGATTGGCAACATACCATTCTTCAATTCGTTGTTATAGTGGATATCTGAAAATGATCCAGCGATAACACAGCGGAAACCATAGTCTTCCAATGCCCATGCAGCGTGTTCACGAGATGATCCTGAACCAAAGTTATCACCAGTAACCAAAATAGTCGCATCGCGATACTCAGGTTTGTTGAAGACAAAATCAGGATTTTCTTCGTAGTCATCATTAAGATAACGCCATTCAAACATCAAATTCTTACCAAAGCCTTTTTTATCAACAGCTTTCAAGAATTGTTTGGGAATGAGTTGGTCCGTATCGATGTTATCATTCATCAAAGGTACTGATTTCCCTGTATAGACGGTAAATTTTTCCATTATCTTCTCCCTTATGCTTGAACTTCTGGCATATCGCGTACATCTACAAATTTACCAGCGATTGCCGCAGCTGCTGCCATTGCTGGACTACAAAGGTGAGTACGAGCTCCATATCCTTGACGTCCCTCGAAGTTACGGTTACTTGTAGA
The DNA here is from genome assembly GCF_002094975.1 of Streptococcus salivarius. Taxonomy (NCBI): domain Bacteria; kingdom Bacillati; phylum Bacillota; class Bacilli; order Lactobacillales; family Streptococcaceae; genus Streptococcus; species Streptococcus salivarius. Next base: position 1,826,984 of record NZ_CP015283.1, read on the forward strand.
TGCACAGTGAACGCCTTCTGGAACATGGTCTGGGTTCATACCAAGACACATTGAGCAACCTGGATCACGCCATTCAAATCCCGCATCCAAGAAAATTTTATCCAAACCAAGACGTTCAGCTTCTTTCTTAACTGGACGTGAACCTGGAACAACAATAGCTGTTAATGTTGGTGCGATATGTTTTCCTTTGACGAATTTAGCAGCTAACTCAAGGTCGCTGAGACGTGCGTTAGTACAAGAACCAATAAAGACATAGCCAAGATCGATATCTTTAGCATATTCGCCAGGCTTAACATCCATATACTCGTAAGCACGTTCATCATTAAAGTCTTTGATTTCTGGGAATGGTTGATCAAACTCAACACCCATTTCAGGGTTAGTTCCCCATGTAACCATAGGTGCCAATTCTGAAACATCAATAGTGATTACTTTATCATATTCAGCATCTGGATCTGAAACCAAGGTTTTCCAGTCAGCTACTGCTTCTTCAAACTTCTCACCCTTAGGTGCGCATGGACGCCCTTCAACATAATCATAAGTTTTTTGGTCTGGATTCATAAGACCCATCTTAGCACCAAATTCAATAGACATGTTACAGATAGTCATGCGTTCATCCATTGAAAGTGCATCAATAGCTTCACCACAATATTCAACCGCGTATCCTACACCAGCATCAACACCATAGCGTGCAATAAGTGCAAGAATAAAGTCTTTTGAATAGACACCTGGCTGAGGTTTACCAACAAATTTCACCTTCATTTTCTTAGGTTTTACTTGCCACAAACATTGTGTCGCAAAGACATGTTCTACCTCAGATGTACCAATACCAAAGGCAATGGCACCAAAGGCACCGTGAGTAGCCGTATGACTATCCCCACAGACGACAAATTTACCGGGTTGACTGCGACCTGTTTCAGGACCAACCATGTGGACAATCCCCTGACGAGCAGTACCGTGGGTAGCCGCATCAATACCAAATTCTTCAACGTTTTTCGCCAAAGTATCAATTTGGTTTTTAGAAATAAGGTCACGAATGTTAAAAATATCAACCGTAGGAACGTTGTGGTCTGTCGTACCAAAAGTTAAATCTGGGCGACGAACTTTACGTCCAGCATCACGAAGTCCTTGAAAGGCCTGTGGACTTGTAACCTCGTGAATATAATGCTGATCCACATACATCAATTGTGGTTCGCCCTCGTTTCCAGTAACGACGTGGCGTTCCCAAAGTTTATCAAAAATTGATTTTCCGCTCATAAAATACTCCAAATATAATCTAAGGATTAGCTAATCCGAAAGTCTTGTTAGAATAAGGTATAAAATAACGACATCAATAACAATGCCCATAAGCCAACATAGCTTAAAATACCATTTGTTAATTTTATGTCTAAAAAATTTCCCACCTAGAAAGGCACCAATACCACCGAAAATCAGAGTCTGCAATAATAATGCCTTCTCAGAAATCCGTCTTTTATGTTGAATGGCCTTGCTTTTATCAAGTCCATAAGCACATAAAACAAGGAGATTCCATACCAACAAAACGCTTAGTAACACTAGTTTTAGTGTCATGAGTTTAGAGATTGCTAATAATAGCTGCTGTCATTTCAGCAGTCGAAGCCTGACCACCCAAATCACGTGTCAAGATGCCTTGGTTCAAGGTCTTATCAACAGCATTTTCAATCAATTCTGCCCCTTCAGTTTCATTGAAACTTTCACGCAACATCATAGCTACTGATAAAATCATTGAAATTGGGTTGGCAATACCTTGACCAGCGATGTCTGGTGCTGAACCATGGATTGGTTCATAAAGACTAGGACCATTTTCAGAATGACTGGCAGATGGCATAACACCTAAAGTTCCTGGAAGGACACTTGATTCATCAGACAAGATATCTCCAAAAAGATTTTCTGTCACAACCACATCAAAACGAGCTGGGTTGGTAATCATAATCATTGCGGCACTATCAACGAGTTGGTGTTCAAGAGTTACATCTGGAAACTCCAAAGAAACTTCATCAGCAATCTTACGCCACAATTTAGAAGTCGCCAAGACATTTTGTTTATCAATGCTAGTGACCTTTTTGCCACGACCTTGAGCAATCTTGAAAGCACGACGCATGATACGACGAATCTCATCTGCTGAATAATCATTGATATCACGAGCCTTATCTTCTTCGAGAATATGCTCACCAAAGTAAATCCCACCTGTAAGCTCACGAACAACGACAAAATCTACGCCCTCGATACGCTCTGGTTTAAGAGGTGACAAGTGTTTCAAAGCATCAAAGATGCGGACAGGACGGATATTAGCAAAGAGATTCAACTCTTTACGAATGGCCAAAAGTCCTTGTTCAGGACGTACTGGCGCATTGTCATATTTAGGTCCACCAATTGCAGCCAAGAGGATAGCATCTGCTGATTTAGCAGCATCCAAAGTTGACTTAGGAAGTGGATGACCTTCGGCATCAATACCAGCACCACCAAATGGTTTAGCATCAATGTCATAATCAAATCCAATTTTTGAAGCTACTTTTTCAAGAACTTCAAGACCCGCTGCCATAATCTCAGGTCCAATTCCATCACCTGAAAGTGTTACAATTTTCTTTGTCATGTTTAAATCCTCTTTGGCTTATGGAAGGTCACGATAAGAAACCTTACGTGCCATCTCACCAGCATTTTCTTTTTGAACCAATGTATTAGCATTGATATAGGCAATTGCTGATGCTTTCAAAACATCAAAGTCCAAACCAGATGCATTGAAAATAGTATCTGTATCTACATTTTCAACAGTTACAAGTACACGCGCTTGCGCATCAATACCATCAGTTACAGCGTCAATATTATAAGAAGTCAAGCGAACTGTTTGGTTGAAGAATTTATCAATAGCATTGAAAATAGCTTCAACTGACCCTTGTCCATTGGCCAAAAATTCTACAGATTCACCGTCTTCATTAGCCAAGCTTACTGTAGCAGTGATTGTTTCATCAGCATTAGTAGTCAAGCGAAGATCTTCGAAGTGGAAACCTTCTGGATTATCTACACTAGTACCAGCAACAAGGGCACGAATGTCTGCATCTGTGATATCATGTTTTTTCCCAGCCAAGACTTTAAATTTGGCAAAGAGTGGTTTGATATCTTCTTCAACAAAGTCAAGCTCAAGTTCTTTCAATTTTTCAACAAAGGCATGACGTCCTGACAATTTACCAAGAGGAAGACTGTTACTCTTCACACCTACCAATTCTGGTGTGAAGATTTCATAAGTTTGTGGGTTCTTAAGAACACCATCTTGGTGGATACCTGATTCATGAGAGAAGGCATTTCCACCAACAACAGCTTTATTTTTAGGAACAGGAATTCCAGAGAAGCGAGAAACAAGCTCTGAAGTATTCATTGTTTCATTAAGAACAATATCACTTGTTGCTTGGAAAAAGTCTTCACGAATTTTCAAAGCGACAGCTACTTCTTCAAGAGCAACATTACCCGCACGCTCACCAATACCGTTGACTGTTCCCTGAACACGTCCAGCACCATGTTTAATTGCTGTCAAAGTATTTGCAGTTGCCATACCGAGGTCATCGTGACAGTGAACACCAAAGACAACTTTATGGTCTGATTTAATATTTTCAGTCAAGTGATCAAAAATACGTGCAAACTCTTCTGGAGTCGTAAAGCCAACTGTATCAGGAATATTAATATATGAGGCACCAGCATCAACTGCTGTTTGAACAACTTCAGTCAAGAAATCAAGCTCAGTACGAGTAGCATCTTCAGGAGAAAACTCAACAACTTCAAATTTTGAACGTGCATATGACACATGTTCTTTTACAGCTTCAAGAATTTCTTCTTTTGATTTCTTCAATTTAAACTCACGGTGAATAGGACTTGTCGCGATAAAGACATGAATTTGTGGATACTTAGCATCTTTCAAAGCTTCATAACAAGCATCAATATCAGATTTTACTGAACGAGCCAAGCCAGTAACAGAAGTTGTTGTCATAGCTTCTGCAATTTGTTTTACTGCTTCAAATGAATCTGGGCTGGCTGCAGGGAAACCAGCTTCAATTACAGAAATTCCCCATTTTTCAAGTTGCTTAGCAATAGCAACTTTTTCTTTGATTGAGAAGTTAACACCAGGTGTTTGTTCCCCATCACGAAGACTTGTATCAAAAAATTCAACTTTACGCATAGACAATCCTCTTTCTAAAAGTAAAAACGATAGTAGTAAAAAAACATCTCACTCGGAAACCCAAGCGAGATGTTTTTATCTCCCGCTTGGTAAGCCAAACAGGACTAATGCTTTTGCACTAGCCCTCATTACGCAATAGCAAAACTGTTGTAGTTGCGAATGTCATTTGACTCATTTCCTTTCGATGTATCTTGGTTAATATGATACATCTTTCCAACTTGAAAGTCAAGGAAAAAATACTGAATTGACTGACTTTTCTGACCACTATTTACAATTTTTTTCAGGAAAAGAAAAAAGCTGGCTTAAACCAACTTTTTCTTTATTATTGATAACTACTTATCTCAGCTTATTTTCCGAGGTAGTATTCGTTAACAACGTTCAATTTATCGTCAAATTCGAATACCAATGGTGGGAAGTTTGGAATTTCAACATCCATGATTTCGTCATCTGACAATTGTTTGATGTGTTTAACAAGGGCACGGATTGAGTTACCGTGTGCACCTACGAATACGTTTTTACCATCTTTAAGAGCTGGAGCGATTTTATCTTCCCAGAATGGAAGGGCACGTTCCAAAGTAACTTTCAAGTTTTCAGCATCTGGAATTACTGAGTCGTCTAGTGAAGCATAACGACGATCAGTGTGTGCTGAGTGCTCATCATCACGATCCATTGCTGGAGGCAAAACATCGTATGAACGACGCCAGATGTGAACTTGCTCATCACCAAATTGTTCAGCAGCTTCTGCTTTGTTTTTACCAGTCAAACCACCGTAGTGACGTTCGTTCAAGCGCCATGATTTTTCAACTGGAACCCAAAGTTGGTCAGATGCTTCAAGAGCCAAGTTAGTTGTTTTGATCGCACGTTTCAATACTGAAGTGTATGCTTGATCAAATTCGATACCAGCTTCTTTGATCAATTTACCAGCGTCGATAGCTTGTTGAGTACCTTTTTCAGAAAGATCTACGTCAGCCCAACCTGTGAAAAGGTTAGCTTTGTTCCATTCAGACTCACCGTGGCGAGCGAAAACCAATTTTACCATTAGTTATGTCTCCTTTTTATTTTGGGTTAAACCCATTTACTCCTTCTATTCTACCCAAAAAACCTTGAAAAAGCTAGCAAAATCCAAAAAATTCTGTAAAATTCTACTGCATCCTGTCAGTCTCAAAAGCGAGGGTATTAGAAATTCACTTTAGATGCTTTTGCATATCCATTATTTCCTTGTTTTAGGCCTTCATTCATGCTAAAATGAGATGAATTAGTAACATTTTACATTGTGATCTTTAAAGGAGGATCTTATGGTTTCTACTGCTACAAAAGTTGGTCAGTTTACATTTTCTAACTGTCTTATGAATGCTGCGGGTGTTCATTGTATGACTAAGGAAGAATTGGCAGAGGTCGAGGCTTCAGCTGCAGGTTCATTCGTCACAAAAACAGGGACACTTGAAGCCCGCCCTGGTAATCCTGAACCACGTTATGTTAATGTACCTCTTGGGTCAATCAACTCAATGGGCTTGCCAAATAACGGTTTTGAATACTACCTTGACTATGTGATTGAATTGCAAAAGCAACCCAATACCAAAAATCATTTCCTTTCACTAGTTGGTCTCTCACCTGAAGAAACCCACACGATTCTCAAAAAAGTTCAAGAAAGCGACTATGAAGGACTTGTTGAACTCAACCTCTCATGCCCTAACGTTCCTGGTAAACCTCAAATTGCCTATGATTTTGAAACAACAACCGAGATCCTTACTGAAGTCTTCTCTTACTTTACAAAACCTCTTGGTGTGAAATTACCACCATACTTTGATATTGTGCACTTTGACCAAGCTGCTGCAGTGTTTAACCAATTTCCACTTGTCTTTGTTAACTGTGTGAACTCAATTGGTAATGGCCTTTACATTGAAGATGAGTCTGTTGTCATCAAACCTAAGAATGGTTTTGGTGGTATCGGTGGTGACTACATCAAACCTACTGCCTTGGCAAACGTTCACGCTTTCTACCAACGTCTGAAACCTGAAATCCAAATTATTGGTACTGGTGGTGTCAAATCTGGTCGTGATGCCTTTGAACACATCCTTTGTGGTGCAAGTATGGTACAAGTGGGTACTGCCCTTCAAAAAGAAGGTGTCGCTGTTTTTGACCGTATTACTAAAGAACTTAAAGAAATCATGGAAGAAAAAGGTTACGAAACTCTTGAAGACTTCCGAGGAAAACTTCACTACATTGACTAGTCTACAAAAAAAGTTTGGAAGACCTTCCAAACTTTTTTATTATTTGATGAGGATTCTCTTATTAGACAAGACCATCATCGTCACGTTCATCCCAGTCTTCAAAAGGATCCTTGCCCTCTTTCTCAGCTTGAAGACGTTTCTGACGAGCTTCTTCGATTTGTTTTTCACTTGGCTTCATCAGTTTGCTGATAGCAACAATACCTGATAGTTTAATAACAGTAAAAACCAAAAGAAAAATCAATACCACTGTTATGGTTTTCATAGATTTCCTTAACTTATTTTCATATAAATCAAAACCCCTAAAATTTTAGGGGTTTTTACATTATTTAACTGCGTCTTTAAGAGCTTTACCAGCTTTAAATGCAGGAACTTTAGAAGCTGCGATTGAGATAGCTTCACCAGTTTGTGGGTTACGACCTTGACGAGCAGCGCGTTCGCGTACTTCAAAGTTACCGAAACCGATCAATTGTACTTTTTCACCTGCAGCAAGGAATTCTTCGATAGAAGCGAAAACTGCATCTACAGCTGCTGCTGAATCTTTTTTAGTAAGCTCAGTTGCTTCTGCAACTTTAGCGATCAAATCTTGTTTGTTAGCCATTGTAACAATCCTCCAATTTATTTCTAAGCGAATAGTTTTTTTAGCGCTTGAACAAGTATTATCTTATCCTAAAAGGCCTATGAGGTCAAGTAATAAACGCTAATTTAATCGCTTTTTTGCAAAAAGTAAAGGCTTTTTAATTTATTGTCTTATAGATGTCAAATTCGATACGGTCATTAACCAAATCAAGGCTTTGAGCACGTGCTGTAATCCCCTTCTCATTCTTCATAGACTGAATATTTAAGGTAACCTTTCCCTTCTTACTATTGATGGCGATGTAATCAGGGAGGTTAGTTGAACGTTTAATCATCTTAAGGGCATCCGAAACAGGCAGTTTCAAGGTTCCAGCCGAAAGCTCAGAAACATGAAGTACAATTGCTCCTGATTCACTAACAACCGGCGTAAAGTAGACATAAAGAGGGACAGGGTGACCTAAAACCTTATAGCTACTTTCGAAAACAATTTTAGAATTAGTAACCTTGACCTTGAAACGCATCTTATCGGTCGAATAATCTTGGGCAAAGCCCGTAAGAGCAGCGTCAAGCTCCTCCCTTGTCATACTATACTTACCAATTTTAGTTGCTCCCTTAGGTAGGGATACAGAACTCGTCGTCTCCACTGGAGTCATGATTCTATAGGCCACAACACTTACTAAGGCTAGATTTAAGGCCAAGAGTCCTAAAAATAACCACTTCCATATCTTACTCACCTGACCACTCCTTCTTTGTTTGGTTAATACGTTTCAAAATGGCATCTGACATAATTTGATAACCTGTATTATTTGGATGAAAATGATCATCCTCAAAAAGAGCATCATTCAGGCTACCTTGAGAAGAGTTACTAGACTGAGACGTATCATCAGAGCTTGTAACACCGCCCTTACCGTCAATTCCCTTATAAAGCAAATCATTTACAGGAACAAAATAGACATTATCGTACTTCTTGCACACTTCTTCAGTAGATTGGTTCCAATTATCTACAATAGTTTGCATTTCTGTCATCTCTGGAAAATTAAGATAAAAAGGATTGTAAATACCAACAATATAAATTGGCAATGTTTTATTATCCTTACGAGCTAACTCAATAATCTGTCCTAATCTCTTTTGATAGGCCTGAGCTGGCTTAGTGAAGGTGTCTACATTAAGATTAGTGATATTGTCCTTAATGACATGGATTACATCATTACCACCAACTGTCAGAGTCATCACTTTAGCCTTCTTGAGATCTCTTTGAATATCCTTCTTTTCTTGCACTCTCTTGAGAATTTGATTGCTCGTATTCCCTGCGATACCATAGTTGCGAGAGGTCACTTGCCAGTCAAAATCTGACTCTAAGGCCTGAGACAAAACAGGAACGAAGCCCCCTTGATTACTACTATCACCTACACCTTGCGTAAGGGAATCACCGATAGCAACATAGGTGACCTTTTCATTTTTAATAGATTTAATTTTTTCTGCAATTTTTGATGACTGATGCGTACTAGGAACTACAAAAATAAAGAGGCCGATAAATAAGAGAAAAAGCAAGAAGAAGCCTACGAGGCTTCTAACTAATTCTGATTCTTTCCACTTATTCATAACGAACCATTACGGCAAAGGCGCCTTCACCAGTGTGCGTTTGAATGATGGAACCAGTCTCAAGGATTGAAATCGGAGCGCCCAAAACCTCAAGTTTTTCAGCCATTTCATGTGCAAAATCAGGTGTCCCTGCATAAGAAATACCAATCTCTGCCACTTTGCGGTCCTTATCCTTGATACCATTAATATAAGAATCCAACCATTTTGTGAATGTCTTAGCACCACGACCCTTCGCAATCGTATTCAACTGATAGTCTTTCAACTCCATAATGACACGGATATTGAGCAATGAAGATAGTAGACCTGTTACACGTCCAATACGACCACCTTTGACAAGATTCTCAAGGGTAGAAACACCGATATGTAGTTCAGATTTACTTTTCACTTCTTCCACACGTGCTACAATCTCATCTAGACTATCTCCTGCTTCAGCTAATTTGGCTGCTTCAACAACCTGAAACTTAAGGCACTGATCCGTAAAGCCTGAATCGATAACGGTTACATCTGCTCCTGACAGGCTAGCTCCTTGACGTGAAGCTTCACATGTCCCAGAGAGGGTGTGCATGAGGTGGATAGCCACAATCTGTTCTGCACCTTCTTTGACAAGTTTTTCATATGTCTCAGCAAACAAACCTACTGGTGGTTGGCTAGTCTTTGGTAACTCTTTACTATGCTTCATCATATCCAAGAAACGGCCTTCTTCTCGAAGATCACTATCTGAATAGATGACACCGTCCACCATAACCGACAATGGAACAACAGTGATATTATATTTTTCAACCAATTCTGGTTCAATCGTAATTGACGAATCGGTTACAATTCTGATTTTACTCATATTTTTCTCGCTTAACACAAATTTTTATTCTATTATAGCATGACTGGAAAACTTTTCCCAAGTCTTTTTCTAAAGAGAGTCATCTACCTTTAACAAGGCTCTTGCTTGGCTCAAGGCAGCCTCCGTCACATTATCACCTGCTAACATCTTAGCGATTTCTTGCACCCTTTCCTCAGGTGTCAAGAGACGAACACGAGAGACAGTCGTCTCATTATCGCTTTCCTTAGAAATAAAGAACTGATAATCAGCAATGGCAATAACTTGTGGAAGGTGACTGATGGCCAAAACCTGACCATGACTCCCAATCTTATGAATTTTCTGAGCGATGGCTTGGGCAACACGACCTGAAACGCCAGTATCAACCTCATCGAAGACGATACTTGTTTTGTCTTCTTTGCGGGCAAAGGCTGACTTAATCGCTAACATGAGTCGAGATAATTCTCCTCCTGAAGCAACCTTAACAAGCGGTTTAAAGCCTTCACCTGGATTGGTTGAGATGTAAAACTCAACCTGCTCATTACCATCACGGTTAAATTTCCCTTTAGTAAAGGTAACTTTAAAATCAGCCTTATCCATGTAAAGGTCGCATAACTCGTTCTTAATCTCAGCTTCAAGGGCTGTAGCAATTTGATGGCGTGCCGTTTGTAAGGTCTCTGCAGACGCAAGCAGATCTTTTTCAAGTTGCTTAAGCTCTTGTTCCATCGCATCTGACGAACTGGAATTGCCAGTTAAAAGATTATATTCTTTACTTGAATTTTCCAGATAATCTAAGACGTCATCGACAGTCCCACCATATTTACGAGTAATTGCATTAATCGTATCTAAGCGGTGTTCAATCTCTTGCAAACGCCCAGCATCAAAGTCCAAATTATCCAAAAGGTCACCGAGTTGCTTAGTGACATCTTCCAAAACATAATAGGCTTCTGATAGATTTCCAGAGAGTTCTTTGTAATCTGAGTCATACTCTTCAAGAGACTGGAGGTCATTCATGGCAGAACGAACATTTGAAAGACTTGAAAAATCTTCATTATCCAGCATGACATAGGCATTTGTTAAGGTATCAGCAATCTGCTTATGGTTAAGAAGCTTGTCTCGCTCCTTCATCAATGCCAAATCTTCTCCTGATTTTAGAGAGACTGCTTCAATTTCTGCAATCTGAAAAGCTAGCATTTCAATTCGAGCCTTATGCTCCTGCTCATTTTTCTGCTTTTCAAGAACGGCTTTTCTTAACTCACGATAGCGGTCAAAATACTCTTGGTATTCTTTCTTAGTTTGGAAAAATTCCTTGTCACCAAAGGCATCAAGCATGGTAATATGCAGAGCAGGTTTCATAAGCTCTTCCTGGTCATGTTGTCCATGGATATCTACCAAGAAGTGCCCAACGGCTTTAAGTGTCGTTAAATTGACCATCTGTCCATTGATGCGACTAACACTTCTACCATTTTGGAAGATTTCACGACGGATAATCAATTCATCCTCGACAGGAATCCCATTATCTTCCAAGATACTAACCAAGGCAGGATTTTGTTCGATTGAAAAGAAGCCCTGAATCTCAGCCTTAGATGCTGAATGACGGACGACTTCGCTAGAAGCACGTGCGCCCAACATAAGATTCATGGCATCTATAATAATGGACTTACCAGCACCTGTTTCACCAGTAAGGACGGTCATACCATTCTCAAAGTTTAGAGAAATCTCTTCAATAATTGCGAAATTCTTTATCGTAATTTCGAGAAGCATAGGCCCTCCTATTCTTCAACCCACTTAATGATTTGCCCCTGTAGTTCGATGGCTGCTAACTCTGACTGAGCCACTAAAAAGAGGGTATCATCGTCAGCAATGACACTAAAAATCAAATGCTTGTACTCATCCAAAAGAATCTTCTTGATGAGACGGCTTGTCCCAGGTTGAACAACGATATTCATAAAGGCATGTTGACGATCAACACGCAACAAGCGACGGGTCACAACAGAAGTTCCACCCACTCGTCTAGGAGCAGTTGAGAGCCCATAGATGTATGAACCGTCTTCAGTTGGTACCTTGGTAATACCAATTTCATTGATATCACGCGATACTGTCGCCTGAGTAGCCTTTAATCCCTCATTTTGGAGTAATTTTACCAATTCTCCCTGAGTCGTAATTTTATTTTCTTGGACAATCTTTCGGATTAACTCCAAACGATCATTCTTCTTCATTCTTTTTAAACTCCTTATGTGCTTGTGCTACAACGTCCTTAATAGAGGTTTGAGCATCATTTTGAGGAGAACTTGTCTTCTCCAAGTGTGCGAGAAACTCAATGTTACCATGACCACCTTGGATAGGTGAAAAGTCCAGTCCCTTAACTGAAAAGCCATAGTCAACCGCAAAAGCTGTCACTGTTTCTAACACTTTTTCATGGACACTGCTCTCACGGACAATCCCGTTTTTCCCAATTTGTTCACGGCCCGCCTCAAATTGTGGTTTCACAAGAGCAACTACTTGCCCTCCATCAACCAATATCTTAGCCAAGGCCGGCAGAATCAGATTAAGAGAGATGAAGCTGACATCAATTGATGCAAAAGACGGTAGTCCTTCTGTAAAATCAATAGGTTCAGCATAACGGAAATTATATTGCTCCATGGAACGAACACGCTCATCTTGACGCAATTTCCAAACCAACTGATTGGTACCGACATCCACAGCATAAACCAGTTTGGCCCCATTTTGAAGCATAACATCGGTAAACCCACCTGTTGAAGCTCCGATATCGATGGTCGTCATGCCTTCAACTGACAGATTGAATACTTCCAAAGCTTTTTCAAGTTTAAGTCCTCCACGGCTCACATACTTGAGTTTTTCTCCTTTAAGCTTCAACTCTGTACCGTCGTCGATTTTTTCACCAGGTTTATCGTAACGTTCACCATTGATAACATTAACAACTAAACCAGCCATAACGCCACGTTTAGCTTGTTCTCGTGTTTCAAAAAGGCCTTGTTTATAAGCCAAAACGTCTACTCTTTCCTTAGGCATGGAGTCGTAACCTTTCTATGATTTCTATAATACTGTCTTTCTTAAAACCTTGAGTCTCAGCTAGATTTTGGAAAATAGCCTCCGCTTTATTAAGTGATTTCTCGAGGATAGCATGTGATTTTTCCAGACCAAGAAGAGCCGGATAAGTTGATTTTCCAGCAACTACATCTTTTCCAGGTGTCTTCCCAAGTTCTTCGAAATCAGCAGTCACATCCAAAATATCATCACGTACTTGAAAGGCAAGACCAATCAGGCGACCAGCTTCTTGAAGATTTTCCAAGACCTGTTGATCTTTTTGAGCAACAATACCTGCCGCCACAAAAGGAAAGGTTAAAAGCTTACCTGTCTTATGCTCATGAACCTTAGCCAGTTGCGATAAATCAAGTTCCTGACCTTCACCCTTCATATCCAGCATCTGACCACCTACCATACCGAAGGTGCCTGAAGAATGAGACAATGCTTGAATCAATTGAACTCGAATTTCTGCGGATAGGTCTGTTTGAGCCAGGAGGTCAAATGGATCCAAAAAGAGAGAGTCTCCAGCCAAGATTGCCGTTGCTTCATCAAATTTCTTATGGTTGGTTAAACGTCCTCGACGGTAATCATCATCATCCATGGCCGGCAAATCGTCGTGAATAAGACTTCCAGTATGAATCATTTCAAGACTTGCTGCGACATCGAAATGACTAGGAGTAAGCTCTAAACCAAAACCTTCAAGTAAATTTAAGAAAATCAGTGGACGAATACGCTTGCCTCCACTATCAACTGAATAAAGGATGGCAGTGATTAAATCACTTGATACAGGAAGATTCTTTTTTTGGTAATAATCACGGATAGCCGCATCAATTTTATTTAACTTGCTCATTAGGCATCCATTTCCGTTTCTGTACCATCTGCTTGCATGACCTTAACTAGTGTTTTTTCAGCATCTTCCAAGGTCTTCTGCAAATCTTTAGACAAGGCCATACCTTTTTGGAACTCAGCAATAGCATCCTCAAGAGCAACATCACCTGTTTCGAGCTTAGTGACGATAGCTTCTAAGTCCTGTAAATTTTCCTCAAATGTTTTTTTAGTTGACATTTTTCACCTCTACTTCTAGTTCTCCATCTCTCATTTGGACGGTTAATTGATCACCTTCGGTAATATTCTTCGTACTTGTTAAAGGTTTATCATCTTTCTTGACAATGGCATAGCCCCTTGCAACAATACGGCTAGTATCTAGAGACAATAAGGCATCCTGTGCCTTTTCTAACCTCACACGGTTACCATTAATGGTGTTCCTAGTTGTAGTCACCAATAAACGTTGCAAAGACTCTCGACGGTCTTGGTAGTTCTGAACACTAGTTAGAAGATTTAAGCCTTGTAATCGTTGTCTCAAAAGTTCCGCTTCTTTTTGTTTGCGTGCGAAATCTTGACTCATAAAGGTTTCAAGCCTTGTTGTTAGTCGATCCAACTTTTGTAGATAACCATCGTAAAGGCGTTCAGGTTGTCTAAAGACAACAGATTGTGACAATTTGGCCAAGCGTTCCTGATTATATTGTATACGTCTCAAACAGGCTTGATAGGCTCTATTTTGTCTTTCACGAATCCAAACCAAGGTATCAGCCTTTGATACCGGAGTAGCAAGTTCTGCCGCTGCGGTAGGCGTAGCAGCTCTACGATCTGCAACAAAGTCAGCCAAAGTCGTATCTGTTTCGTGGCCAACGCTTGAAATCACAGGGAGACGACTCTCAAAAATCGACTGAACTACAATTTCCTCGTTAAAAGCCCAGAGGTCTTCAATAGAACCTCCACCACGACCAACGATAAGTAAATCTAGGTCATCCCTTTGATTGGCTTTTTGGATATTTTCAGCAATTTCCTGTGCAGCTCCTTCACCTTGAACCTTGGTAGGAAAAAGTAAGATTTCTACCCCAGGAAAACGACGACTAACGGTCGTAATAATATCTCGAATAACCGCACCACTAGGACTCGTGACAACCCCAATTTTTTTGACAAAATTAGGCAGAGCTTGCTTATGACGATCATCAAAGTAGCCTTCTGCAGTCAATTTTTTACGAAGCTGCTCAAACTGGATGGCCAAAGCCCCAATACCATCAGGCTCAGCCTTCTCGATAATAATGGAATAAGAACCACTAGGCTCATAAATCTGGACCCGACCAACGACATTGATCTTCATCCCTTCTTCGAGTTCAAAACCAAGCTTTTTGAAAACTCCAGCCCAAATCGTCGCCTGAATAACAGCTCCTTCATCCTTTAGCGAAAAATATTGGTGACTCGGGCGTCGACGAAAATTTGAAACCTGCCCCGTCAAATATACCCTCTCTAGATAAGGATCACGGTCAAATTTCATTTTCAAATATTTGGTTAAGGATGTGACCGATAAATAGTCTGACACGACAACTCTCCTTTATTTAAGCTATCCTTGAAAACCTGAAGACATTAAAAAAGTTCTGCAGAACTATCATCCCCAAATCTTCTCAGTCGGCTTTTTAATTGTATACACGATTACTTAAAATTATACCAAAAAAGACTGTCAAAAGACAGTCTCAACCACCATTGTCAGGTGTTTTATATGGTTTCATTAATCGGTTGTATATTTTTTTGAAACAACGTCCCAAGAATCGCTTGAACCATCAATACCACCATAAGCTTCGAGTTGTCCCTTCTTGTCCACACGGAAAAGAAGAACATCATTACCATAGGCATCATAAAGTTGAGCATAAACTAGGTTATCATCATCATCCGTCCATGAATAGACATTCCAACCTAGATTCTTATAATTTTCTCCTGTTGACCCTTGTTCTTTAGCATAAGTAGAAACTACCCAGTCTTCCAACTGCTGGTCAGACAAGGATGAGGTATCAACTTGAGAAGATTGATTATCTGATGATGCTGCTGCTTGTTCCTTACTTTTAGCTAACTGACCATTTTTCCATGGATTTGTTACACTCTCTTTTTGGTTATTACTATACCACATCAAGGTAACCACAGGAATAACCACTGCAAGTACTGCAACAACTCCAATTACCCATCTAATGATTTTAGGATCTTTGAGTTTATCAAAACTCGAAACTTTTCTTCCCTTTGTAGTTTCATTTTTACGACGTCTAAATTCGCTCACAGCTTTTTCCTCTTTTTCTTGAAAGTAGTCCCTTTTTTTCTTTTCCTCTTGTTCCAAGAGTTTTTGCACTTCCCTACGACCCTGCGGATCACTCGTTTGAGCCAATGAAATCTGCAACTGAAAAATACGATTATCCAAAGCTTGCTCATATTCTTTGGCTGCTTCTCTATCACCATTATCAGCTAAGGCTCTCAGATACTCTTCATTACTGAATTCAGCCATTCACTATATCGCTCCTGCTTCTAAATCGTTTCTTCTATTTTCTTAAAGCCTGAGACTTTTGTCAAGTTACTAGTTTGTAACAAATTCTTACAGCTGTAAAAAGCCGAAGAAAGTCACATTCTCCAGCTTATTTCTTAGTTGTTTCTTTATAGTACTTACAATAACTTTGAAGAGGACATGTCTGACACTTAGGATTCTTAGCCAAACAATGATAACGTCCAAAGAAAATCATACGGTGATGACTGATAATCCAATCCCTCTTTGGGATTTTCTTCATCAGTTCCGCTTCGATTTCCTCTACACTAGCATCCTCTGGCACGATATTTAGCCTTTTAGATACACGTGAGACATGCGTATCTACAGCAATAGAAGGAATACCATAGACTTCAGCCAATACTACGTTAGCTGTTTTTCGTCCCACACCAGGTAGACTTTCCAATTCCTTATGCGTTTTCGGAACCTGTCCATCAAAATTCATCAAAACAGCTCTAGCAGTCTTGATGATGTTCTTTGCCTTATTCTTATAAAGACCGATTGTTCGCAAACACATCTCAACATCATCGAGATTAGCAGAAGCCAAATCCTCAATTTCTGGATAACGCGCCCACAAGCCTGGTGTAATCTTATTAACAGCCTTATCAGTTGTCTGGGCCGATAAAATAACAGCAACTAATAGTTGGAAAGGAGTTTCCCACTCCAACTCTCCATGAGCATTGGGAAACATCTCCCCCATGAGAGCTAGAGCCTCATTAACACGTTTTCTTCCTAACATTATTGGCCACCCCATAATTGACGGGCTGCATCCATACCTGTTTTGAAGTCATCCGAAACTTGGTGATGGTGCTTCTTACCTTGATGCTCCAAACGACGCTCTTCAACTTGAATTTTCGTCGTAATACCACTCAATTTCCAGTTACGCAGAACCCCTTTGATGTAATTCCAATTTGTCTTGCGGTTAAATACTGCTTCTTTCAAAGCCTCACGGATAAGTTCGGGATCAGTATGTTCTTCTTGGATTTCCTTGTTTAAATCTTCGATAACCATAGGATTCAAGATTCCCAAAGCTTGTTCTAACTCATCTGTTAACTGCTTGATGAGTTGTGTATTTGTTGGCTGACCAACTACAGGCCCGGTCGTTGTCTTTTCATTGCTCACTAACTTGTCCAAAACTGCCAAGGCAGGTGAAGCATCTACAACCATCTCAATTTCATTATTAACCTTAATAGTCGTGAAATCAAGGAGCCCAGCCTCAGTCAATGTCGTAATACTTTTATTAACCTCAGTTGGTGTCTTTCCAGTTGCTTGCGCTATCTGACTAGAAGCCACTTCTCCAATCTGAGTTGTTGTTTGTAGATAGAGAAACTGCCAAACGAGAAAGTCATCCGCAGATGGGAAAATATCCTTAAAGTGGAAAAATAAAGCATTAGGAAGGACCAGATTGCCTGATCGATACTGTTCAAAAAAACTCATATTTACCTTTCAGAGTAGCTAGACACCCCAAAAGTCTTTATGCGCTCACATAAGTCTTTTGAGACTGTCTACTACAAATAACCGTAGAATGAAAAATCGTCTTCCAACTCTTCTAAACGATAAGGTGTTTCTTGATATACCGCATAGTTAATCCAATTGCTAAAGAAGGCAGATGCCGCGAGATTCCAACGAAGTTTAGGCTCCTGATTTGGATCATCTCCTGGGAAATAGTTTGCTGGTACGTCTGGATCGATCCCTGCATCCAAATCTCTTCGGTATTCTCTTGCCAGAGTATCACGGTCATATTCAAAATGACCGAAACTATATACTTCACGAAGATTCTTACTTGCTAAAATAGATAAACCAACCTCTGGTCCTGACACAACAATATCTAAATCCGTCTTGTTTTTAATATCCTCGAGCGTAACCTCAGTATAGCGAGAGTGTGGTGACACAAAGCTATCATCAAAGCCATTCATAAGGAAGTTTTCAGGCATGTCAACCGTTTGTTTATAGATACCAGATAGTTTCTCTGACAATGGGACCTTGTCGACTCCATGCTTATAATAGAGACCTGCTTGAGCTCCCCAACACAGATGAAGGGTTGAATAGACATGCTTTTTAGACCAGTCAAAAACCTGTGTCAATTCTTGCCAATAATCAACTTCTTCAAAAGGCATTTGCTCAACAGGAGCACCTGTTACGATGAGACCATCATAATACTTATGCTTAATTTCATCAAAAGTCTTATAAAAGGTTTCCATATGTTCGGCATGGGTATTTTTTGACTTATGACTAGCCATATAAAGAAACTCGACGTTAATTTGAAGTGGCGTATTGGCCAAAAGACGTAGCAATTGAGTTTCCGTAACTTCTTTAGTAGGCATAAGATTAAGGATTAAGACCTCCATTGGTCGAATATCTTGGCTACTAGCTCTGTTCTCATCCATGATGAAGACATTTTCCGAACGCAATACATCAAGAGCTGGTAACTTATTATCAAGTTTTATAGGCATAACAATATCTCCATCCTTATTTATTCTATCTTCATATTATAAACCGGGGAGGTATTGTTATCAAATATATATTTTCTCTAGTTAGCTATAGCTTTAAACTATATTTAGAGGCCACCTTTGTTTTAAAAGAGTTAAAAAGGCCCTAAGGCCTTTTGTTAATTCATAGGTAGATTTACCCTGGGAAGTTCATCAATACTTTAGTATCGTAACCTTCAATAGCTTCACGTCCATTAAGACCATCAAGCTCAATCAAGAAGGCACAACCAGCAACGACACCACCTAGGCGCTCAATCATTTCAATTGTAGCTTTGACGGTACCACCAGTTGCCAAGAGGTCATCAACGATAAGTACACGTTGGCCTGGCTTGATTGCATCGGCATGCATACAAAGTGTATCAACACCATACTCTTTTTCGTAATTGGCTGAAATCACTTCACGTGGCAATTTACCAGGTTTACGAACAGGAGCAAAACCAATACCAAGTTCAAAAGCAACTGGACAACCAACGATGAAACCACGTGCTTCAGGACCAACAATCATGTCAATCTTCTTATCAGTCGCATACTGAACGATTTCACGGATAGCATAGCTATAAGCATTTCCATCAGCCATCAAAGGACTAATATCACGGAAAGTAACCCCTTCTTTCGGGTAGTTTTCAATAGATGCAATATAATCTTCTAATTTCATTTGTTCTTCCTATAGGCTTTTCGCCAAAAAAATATTTACATACCATTATAGCATGAAATAGTAAATTTAGAAAATGCTAACCCTCATTTCGAGACGAATCCTTTGGATTAAGACTCCCCTACTTATACAGCCAATCATAAATTTCCTGTGGTGTTCCCAGAGCCATGAGTTCTTGGAACTTAACTAGTCGTTTCAGATCTTGGAAAATTTGACTGTCCTCAATCTCACGTTTCTCAGCTTCTTTATTGACTGTCATAACACCATTATCAATAGCCACAAAATCCAATTCCTCAAAGATTTGAATCATCTTAATCAGGAGAATCTTGTCGATTTTAAGGTAATGACTGAGTTCATCCAATTTATAGCGAACATCGAATTCTGGGAATTGGTAAATGGTTTTATAGAGCCTTGCAAATTGCTCTCTTGTTCCATAACCTGTCAGATAATAGGCTTCCTTAATGCTATTTTTAAAATAGATAGCTTGGAATTCTTTACCATCAAACCACTCTTTTAATTCTGTCGCTGATTCAGGTAAGGTGTTGAGGACAACTGCAGGCTCGGTGTCTGCTGCTTCTTCTACCATTGGTACGCCTTCAGGCAGTGCCATATTTTTTGAGCGGAAATCAAATAATTGAACACCATCCACACGTGCATCTTCTAGCATGAGCTGTAGCGTTGTCTGACCATTCCAAACATTGACAGACAAGGTCACTGCCAATTCCAAACCTTGAGCTTGTTGAAATTCTTGAAGCAGATTACCTTTATTAAAAGCGACAACGTCAAAGCTATCCTTACCTTGCTTAACCTTAAACTTAAGATGGGCCCCATTTTGTCCCATTGTCCTAGCTTGAGTAACGGTAATATTATGTAGCCAAAAGACTGGCTTTTTATTATCCATACCAAAAGGTGCTAGTTTTTCAAGGCTCTTAATGGTATCCAAGCTAAGCTCGCTGAGTTGGAGCTCCTCGTCTAAATTAAGCGTATTTTTGGCAGTCGTGTCAATGTCATTATCATAAACATAATGACACAAGATTTCTGATAGTTGACCAAGATTTTCCTCCGGAAGAGTCATCCCAGCCGCTCCAGCATGTCCTCCAAATGCAGTAAAGATATCTCGGTGGTCATCAAGAGCATGGAAGATATTAATAGATTCCAAACTACGGGCTGATCCCTTAGCCAAGCCATCTTCAATATTCAAAACCACTACTGTCTGGCTGATTTGTTCCATGATGCGCCCCGCCACAATACCTAGAACGCCAGGATGCCAACCTTCCTTGGCTAAAACCTGAACTGGTTTGTCCAAGTCTACCATGGTCATAGCTTCGTCAAAGATTTTTTGAACAACTTCCTTACGTTCTTCATTTTTGGCATTGATTTCCAGAGCAATGGCTTGAGCTTCCTCATCGTCAAATCCGGTCAGCAATTCAATGGCTGGATTTGGATCATCTAAGCGTCCCAAGGCATTGAGTTGAGGAGCCAGTTTGAAACCTACCGTTTCTTCGGAAATCGTTGTTGGGTCCACATCTGAAATGCGGAGCAATTCTTGAAGCCCTATACGCTCAGTAGTCTTGAGAATTTCCAGCCCGACCTTGACCATAATACGATTTTCATCCGTAAGGCTAACCATATCGGCAATGGTACCAATGGCTACCAAGTCCAACATCTCTGTAGGAATAGTTTCAAGGAGGGCCGTTGCCAATTTGAAAGCTACACCACATCCTGCCAAATACTTAAAAGGATAATCGGCATCTGGATGCTCTGGATGGACAATGGCGTAGGCATCTGGAAGTTGTGCCGGCATACTATGGTGGTCTGTAACGATAACGTCCACACCTTGCTCTTGCGCATAAGCAATAGCCTCATTACCCGCTACCCCATTATCCACTGTAACAATGAGTGAAATGCCTTCCTGCTCAATGAAATACTTATAGACACTTTCGTTTGGCCCATAACCATCTGTAAAACGGTTAGGCAAATAGACTCGAGCTTCAGCGCCCATCATTTCAAGAGCTTCCTTGACAATCGATGCTGACGTCATCCCATCCGCATCATAATCTCCATAGACTAAGATTTGCTCATAATTTTCAATGGCCTGACGAATTCTAGCCACTGCCTTGTCCATATCATGAAGAAGATAAGGGTCATGAAGATGTGATAAATCAGCCTTAAGAAAGTCTTCAAGGGCTTCTGCTGTCGTCACGCCACGTTCATAAGCAATCTTGGCTGCTGTTTCTGCCAGTCCATGTTCTTTGGCAAGTTTAAAAAAGCCAGCATCTGGCTCTTTTGTGTTTATTTTCCAATCATACGTTGATGTAATCATGTTTTTATATTTTCTCCCTGTCATCTAGTCTACCTATTATAACATGAATAATTTTATCATAGTGGATAGAAGCCTAAGTTTCCTAAAAAGAGAATGGAAAACATCGAAAGGTGCTTCGACTCGTGGTACATTTCCAATTAATACCTACTTTTCTAGACTAAATAAAAAACTGGGTATTGCTCCTTATTTGACTCATGTTTTCTCAAATATTCTTCTCTTCTTTTTATCTAGGTCTATTCTACTATCATTTTCAAGTAATATTAGGAAAAACAAGAAAAGGATTCCCTATTTGGAAATCCTTTTCATCAATATTTATAAATCATCCCTGTACAAGCTTGCTCTGAGAGTTCGACAAAGCCCAAGGATTGGTAAAAGGCTAAATTTTTCTCGCTACGATCAGTTGCAAGGAGCCGTTGATAGACATTGGGGAAAGTTGCTAAAGCCTCTTCTAAGAGTTTCTTTCCGATCCCTTGGCGTTGGTGATCTGGTCGCACCAAGAGGTCCTGTACAAAAATGACAGAGTGGCCATCTCCTACTAAGCGAATATAGGCTACTAACTCTTCCTCATCATAGACTGCCAACTGCCAGAGACTAGCTTTGACAGCTTCTTCCAACATGGTTGGATTGTTAGTATAATTGGTCCAGCCGACTGAACTGTACAGTGCGAGTAGGTCTGTCATCTCTGGAATCTCTTTTTTATAATTTAACATCTTAACTCCTTTTTAACCTATAGTGCTGGAAGAAGGCGATATCCCGATAAGGGAACTCTTGGCAGGCTGCCAGCTCCATCTTGAGCATAGACTCTCGCCAGCCTTCTTGGCCCTTGAAGCGGTTGTCCTGCAAGGCATAAAAGACACGGATTCCTTGGTAGTCTTTAATTTCAAGAACTAGATTTTCTATTACTGCATCAAGATCATAGGCCTGAGCCAAACCCATGGAGTGGGTTTCCAGATCTTGGCCTGCTAGTAAATTGAGGGCCTTCTGAGTATCATTTTCAAAGACGACGGTCTGTAGGACTCGGCCGACTTCATTATGCTTGACGATAGAGAGCAGGCCTCCTGGTTTCAAGAGGCGGATGAATGCCTTGAGAACAGCCTTGCGATTCTCTACATACTCTAAGACATTGTGGCAGAGAATGACATCAAAGCTAGCATCCTCAAAGCTTTCTAACTGATCCAGACTCCCGACTAGTTGCTGATATGGGTGATCCTGAGTCCGCAAGGCTACCATTTCTTCATTGGGTTCTACAGCTAGAACTTGATTTTCTTGAGCCAAGTGGTTGGCCACAAGGCCAAAGCCACTGCCAAAATCAAGAACTCGCTTACCCTTGATATCCTGTAATTGGTCAAAAAGAATATCATAATAGATTTGACCCCAGGGTTGCTTGAGATTCTCTAAATACGCTTGGATATTTGCGGCCATCTAGTATCCTCCTATTTGTAGTTAAACACATTCGTAGCTAGTTTGTCCGAGATGCGTGGAAAGAGCGCATAGCCTTTGTGTGCAACTGCTAAGAGTCGTGGCAAGTTAACTTCACGTTTGTTTTTACCCAGAATACGGACAATCTTTTTAGCCACGTATTTAGGACTGAGGACAAACTTCTTAACACTTTCAAGATAGGCTCCAGAGGGATCAGCTTGATCAAAGAAGCTTGTCTCAATTGGACCAGGATTGACTGTAGTCACATAGACTCCTTTATCAGCTAGCTCCAGACGCAGGGCATTTGAGAAGCCAATTACCGCAAACTTTGTCGCTGCATAGACACTTGAGTTGGCTGTCGCAATTTTCCCCGCCATACTGGCGATGTTGATGATATGGCCATGGCCTTGCTCCACCATTTTCTCAGCCATCAGACGTGAAAAGGTCATCGTCGCAAAGGTATTGATATCAAACATATCACGGATCTCTTGGCTAGTGTAATGATCATAAGACTTGAATTCACCGAAACCAGCATTATTGATAAAGACGTCAATACGTCCAAATCGTTGATAGAGATAATCTACCATTTTTTTAATGGTATTGTCGTCTCTAAGGTCAATGGCAAGACAGGTTTTATTTTCCACATGACGATAACATTTCTCAAGTTTATCCTTATCTCGTCCTAAGAGGATAATGCCATCACTGGGTGAGAGCTGCTTGACAATTTCTTGTGCAAGCCCTCCTGAAGCACCAGTAATAGCGATAATACGTTGTTTAGCCATTAAATCTCTACCTCTTCTAAGTCACGAACGATATGGGTGTTTTCGAAAATCGTTTTGGCATCTGCTGCCATCTTACCGATATCACGCCCCAAGAAACGAGCTGATACGTGATTTAGAAGAAGACGTTTAGCTGACGCATCCTTAGCGACTTGTGCTGCTTGCATGTTGGTTGAATGCCCATGGCTCTTGGCAATTTTTTCATCGCCCTTACCATAAGTAGACTCGTGCACCAAGACATCTGCTCCCAAGCCAAGACGAACACTGGCATTCGTCTTACGAGTATCACCTAAGATAGTAATAACCTTACCTTTCTTAGGTGCGGAAATAAAGTCCTTGGCAATGATTTTAGTTCCATCTTCAAGAACCACATCTTGCCCATTCTTAATTTGACCAAAAAGAGGACCAAATGGCACACCTGCTGCTTTAAGGGCCTCAGCATCCAAGGTTCCTTCAAGATCCTTTTGAACCACACGGTAACCAATACAAAAAATGGTATGATCCAACTTATCTGCATAAACAGCGAATTTGTCATTTTCCATAACCAAGCCTAGCTTATGCTCATCAATTTCCTTAAAATGCACATGGTAAGGGAGACGTGTCCCAGAGGTACGAAGACTGGTCATAACGTATTGTTTAATACCAACTGGACCATAAACCTCTAAATCTGTTTGTTCTTCACTAGATTGGAAGGAACGGCTAGCCAAGAAACCAGGTAGGCCAAAGATATGGTCTCCATGCATATGTGTGATAAAGATTTTTTTAACTTTACGAGGTCTGATTGTTGTTTCTAAAATCTGACGTTGGGTACCTTCTCCACAGTCAAACATCCAGACCTCATTGATTTCATCGAGTAACTTCAGAACCAGACTCGACACGTTACGGGCCTTGGAGGGCTGCCCGGCACCCGTCCCTAAAAATTGTAATTCCATGACTTCCTATACTTTCTATCTATCGTTCTTCTTATTTCTGGACAATATAAGCCAAGCATTCACGCTGAGCAAAGCCATAATAAACGGTTTGCCCTTTATATTGAGACAAAAGTTCCACTAATTCATCTTGATTGAAGCTAGCCAACTTAATGACATTCCCTTTCAACTTAGTTACACGACTAAGTAACTGTGTCTCAGGTGTTAACTCTTCCAATACTTCTTCGTCAAAATCAACCTTGGTCATCTTAATTTGAGTGCCTTCAAGATAAACCTTATACTGCGGGAAAACTTGAGCAAGCTCAAACAAAATGCTAGCCGTTGGAACCTCTAAATGCTCGGCAAAGACTAAGGCCACCTCATCAGCATTTTCAAAGCAAAAACCATAAGATTTTCCTGACAGATTGAGACGAATAAAAGGCTTGTACTCATCAAAAGATGGTGCAGAATTAAAGAGGTTCAACTCTTTTGAAAGGTCCAAGTAGTAATCCGTCGCTGCTTCAGGAGATTGTTTTTGGTAAATCTCTGCAAAATAAGCATTAATCACGCTTGGTGGCGGCGTAATGAAGGCCAATTTTTGACTGTCCGAAAGGTCTGACAAGGTATTTTTCAAATAGACCTTATCTAAACTTGTAAAACCACCATATTTTAAAGCTAAATCCATATAATCAGTCATAAAATTCTTCCAATTTCCATTTATTTTTCGGTGAAATATAACCTGTAATTTTTTCCACTTCTGTCTCAAATGTGTAGCTATCTAACAAAGCTAATTGACTCAATTGATAAAGTTTATAAGCTTGATCCTGATGGACCTTAATACTAAAAGGTTCAAAAATCTGTTGAATTTCATCAATCAAGAGTCTTCTGAGTGCCTCACGACTTCCCTTGTCACGTGCAGAGAGGCGAACATTAGGAAAGACTGTGGCTACTAGATTATCAGCTACATCCATCTTATTGTAAATTGCTAGGCGAGGGATATCAGTCATGTCTAAGTCTTTTAGAATGTCTAAGACCACCTTCTCATGTTCTTCGTGATTAGGATCACTCGCATCAATGACATGCAAAAGAAGGTCCACATTACGACTTTCTTCAAGAGTTGACTTAAAGGCAGCAATCAATTCTGTTGGCAAGTCCTGGATAAAACCAACCGTATCTGTCAAGGTCACTTGAAACTGATCCTTTAAGTAAATTTTCTTAGTCGTTGCATCCAAGGTCGCGAAAAGTTCATTAGCCTCATATTGCTTATCATCCGTCATAAGGTTCATGATCGTTGATTTCCCAGCATTGGTATAACCAATCAAACCAATTTTAAAGGTACTTGAATCAACACGCTTTTCGCGAATGGTTTCTCGGTTCTTCTCAACAATTTTTAACTGGCGTTCAATATCAGCAATCTGGTTACGAATCGAACGACGATTAAGCTCCAATTGACTTTC
Organism: Streptococcus salivarius; assembly: GCF_002094975.1. Taxonomy (NCBI): domain Bacteria; kingdom Bacillati; phylum Bacillota; class Bacilli; order Lactobacillales; family Streptococcaceae; genus Streptococcus; species Streptococcus salivarius. The sequence goes on from NZ_CP015283.1 coordinate 1,852,823, forward strand.
ACCAGGTCCACGGCTACCAATGCCCCCTGCTTGACGACTGAGCATAATCCCTTGACCAGCTAAACGGGGCAACATGTATTTAAGTTGAGCTAGGTGAACCTGAAGTTTCCCTTCATGGCTTCTGGCCCTCATGGCAAAGATATCCAAAATTAATTGCATACGATCAATAACTTTTACGCCAAATGCTGCTTCAAGATTGGTATTTTGACGAGGCGTTAAACGGTTATTGACAATGACCGTAGTAATCTCATCCGCATCCACCATGGCTTTAATTTCTTCTAATTTTCCTGAACCTACGAAAGACTTACTATCATAGCGTTCACGTTTTTGGGTATAGCTAGCTACAACCTCTGCTCCTGCAGTTTTGGCAAGACTGGCAAGTTCCTCCATTGACATGTCAAAATGCTCTATTTCTTGCAATTCAACACCTACTAAAATAGCACGTTCTTGCTGTTTGGCTGTCTCTATCATAGCAAACCCCTTTTCAAAATAGTCAACTTCTATTATACCACAGGCAGGGGCAAAGAAAAGGTCACAGGCCTTAATTTTTTTCAAAGAAAAACAAGTTGGATTAACCAACTTGCTCTTCTTAATGTTTACGTGTCGGTTTCTTTTTCGAACCCTTACGACGCTTGCCTTGATGAATGCTCGGCGTATTTTGAGAAATGGTTTGACGCAATTTCTCAGTGGCCTTATCAACCTTATCTTTAGCCTTGACCAATTCTTGAGAGGCCTTGGTAACACTCTTCGAAGGCTTGTTTTTCTTAGACTTGCTCTTAGAAACAGGTTTCACTTGACTAGTTCCAGACGTACGCATACGACGAGACATAGCCAGGAGAATTTTATTTTCCTCGTTGAGGTTAGTCTGATAAGCCATTGAAAGCACCAAACCAACACCAATCAAGTTAGAGATGAGTGATGACCCCCCTTGAGAAATAAAGGGCAAAGGAATACCTGTCAAAGGAAGAATTCCCACTGCTGCCCCAATATTTTCAAAAATATGGAAGACAATCATCATGATAAAGCCTGTCGAAATAAAGGTATAAAAACGGTTGTTAGATTTGAACGTCACTCGCAACATGCGGTAAATGAGGAAGAGATAGGTTAAAAGAACCAATCCACCACCTACCAAACCAAAATCTTCCGCAATGACTGTGAAAATCATGTCACTCTCACGAACTGGTACGTTCAACTCCAGATGATTAAAGCCTTTACCATAGATTCCTCCAGTACCAATCGAAATCATCCCTTGTGTCTGTTGAAAGGCGATACCGTCTGCATAAGTGAAGGGATCCAACCAAGCTGAGATACGGTTAATCTGGTAGGTTTGTACCCCCATCTTGAGCATAGCTTCCTTACCCCAATCTGTGGTAAATATCATTACAAACAAGGCTAACCCTGTTGCAAAAGCTAGAACTACCGGCAAGATAATACGCCAGGATATCCCCGAAACCACTACAATACCGGCTAAAATAGCCAGAAAGACTAAGGCAGTCCCCATATCTCCTTGAAGAACCAGTAAACCTAAAACAGGGAGTGTGACTGCAACATATTGGAAGAGCAGTAACCAGTCATCCTGTAGGTTGGTCACTTCCTTACCTTGCTTAGCCCAAACACCTATTCTCGATAGAAAAAGGATGTAGGATATCTTCATAAATTCAGATGGTTGAAAAAGGGTGACTGATCCAATGCTTACCCAGTTTTTGGCTCCCGTCGAGGCTACCAAAGCAGGAGAATAGAAAACGAGAGGTAGAACCATAAGCACCAGACCGAAAATATAGAGCCAGGGGGTTACCTTCCAAAGAAACTCTGTATTAAATAACATGACAACAAAAGCAAGTACTGAACCTAGAAAAATCCATAGTACTTGCTGAGACATGACTTGCACAAGATTCTTTGGGTAATCAAAATTTGTCGCTATAAATATCGAAACCAAACCAACCAGTAGCAATATGAGAACTGGCAGGAGAATCGAGTAATCTATCCGACTTTCAATAGTATTTTTTGACTTAGCCATGTGTACTCCAAAATAAAGATTTAGCAAGAGTTATTATACCACTTTTTTACCCAGACAAATGACCTGAATGTATAAAAGTTAGACAATTTTTTACGAAAAAAGCAACCACAAAAGTGATTGACTTCTTTCATTCATTACTCTTAATTTGACACGTAGCCTTTTCCTTGAGCGTTGAAGTATACCCATTGCCCTGAAGGAATTTTAACCCAACGATTAATAGCCTTTTCCCCTGTATGAACATCATAGTAAGAGATTGAGCCATCAGGATTCGTAGCAGTTGCCCCCTTCACTTGCTTACCAGTTTGGTCAAAGTAAAGGTGTTGACCGTTGATCGTCTGTTCGCCAACAACAACTTCACCCTTGGCATCTGCATAATACCAGTTGTTATCTCCACTAGTGAAGAAGGTTGATACTAACTTATTACCAGTATTCCAATGGTAGTATGAGCGACTACCATTCGCATTTGTTGCGAAAGCACCTTTAACCTGCTTACCATCAGTATCAAAGAAGAGTTTTTGACCGTTGATAACTTGAGCTCCTGTAACGACATTACCCCTATCATCAGCATAATACCATCTATCATGACCGGTAGCGAAGAAGGTTGATACCAATTTATCACCGGTATTCCAGTGGTAGAATGAACGACTACCGTCAGTGTTCGTTACGAAGCCACCCTTAACTTGGCGACCATTAGCATCAAAGTAGAGGTGTTGACCATTGATGACCTGAGCACCTGTGACATTACGTCCATATGAGTCTGCATAGAACCAGTTGTTGTCCCCAGTAGTATAGAAGCCTGGTGTATGTGCCTTAGTCACAACACCCTTAGCATCGACATTAAAGGTTTGACCATCAACTACTAGTGATGTATCAACAAGTTTCACACCTGTGATTGCATCGTAGTATGAAGTCGTACCATCAGGATTGTTCACGAACTCACCTTTAACTTGTTTACCTGATTCATCAAAGTAGAGTTCGTCTCCATTGATGGTTTGCGCACCACGAAGAACGTCACCTTCGTTATTTGCATAGTATGTAGCATCACCAACTTGGAAGAAGCGATTCTTAACTTGAACACCTTTTTCATTGAAGTAAAGGTTTTGTTTACCTACCTTAGTAAACCCAGTAGCAACATAGCCTTTATCATTGGCGTAGTACCAATTACCATCTTGTTCAAAGAAGCCTGAGTACTTACGTTCGCCTGAATCACCACAGAAGAACATTAAATGGCCGTCTTTTGTAGGAACGAAGACACCTTTAGCTTGGTAACCATTATCATAGAAGTATTTTTCCTTACCTTCTACTTCAGTCAAACCAGTAGCCATGATACCACCCTTGAAGAAGTATTGGTAGAATTTCTCTTCCTTACCACTATCATCTTTAACGGTAACTTCTTTCCAACCAGTTTGAGTCGTCAATTTACCTGACTTACCATAAACCAATGATTGACCTTTGGCATTTTTTCTGACACCATCAGTAAACATGACACCATTTGGCAAGAAGAAATAGTTAGAACCATCGATAGTTTGTTCACCAGTTACAAGGTAACCCTTATCGTTAAAGTAGTATTGCTTACCGTTATAAGTTACAAACTGACTCTTAGCTTGAGTACCTGATGTTGTGTAATAAGTTACACCTGTACCATCATAGGCAAAACCAGTCTTAGCTTTTGTATCACCAGTCAAGGCTGCTGGGAGGAAGGTACCTTTATCGTTAACGGTGAAGTACAATTTACCATCGCTGAGAACATAGTCAGAACCACGTTTTTGGATGTTTGTACCGTTAAAGTATTTAGCTTCCCACTGTTTAATCTTCACAGATGGATCAATTGTCTTACCAGACGCTTCCATAACTTCTTTGAAGATTTCTGGATAAAGTTTTTGAAGTTTGTCGAGGAAGGCACCACCGTACTGGGCTTGGAAATCATTACCTGATGACTTGGTATTTGTCACATAAAGTTTATTAACCAAGCTAGTATCATCAAGGACCTTACCATGTGTATCAGTACGCGTAGCAGTCACTACTTCTTTACCTGGAAGGGTGTACAATTGGTCTGGAACCCAGTCAGCAATGACCTGAATACCTTGTTTGTGAAGAGCCTTGAGGGCATCACGAAGGTCTTCTTTTGAACCGTATTTATTGTTTTTGCTCATGGCAAAGTCGTAACGGTCTGTGAAGGCATAACCATTTTCAATAATAGAATCAAGGAAAGTGCCATCCTTAGATGAGACATATTGAGGTGCAATCTCAAATGACGTAATACCCCATGACTTGAAGAGGTCTGCGTTAGCTGCAATCAATTTGTTAGTGTATTGACTATCCTCTTTGACAAAGTCTTGGAAGTTTGAGAAGCCTTCGTAAATCACTTGTGCTTCAAGTGCTGCAGAAGAGCTATAAACCTTATCCCCTTCTTTATAGGCTTTTGTTGATGGTTTAGCAAGAACGTTTTGATCGTCAGTCGCACCTACTGGTACCCAAACTGAAAGGTAACCACTCATATCAACAGTCTTAAAGCCTTTGATTTCATCAGCTGTGAAGACAAGATTTCCTTGTGCATCTGTGTATTTAACAATCTTAGTATCTGAATCATTCAATGATGACACAATACCTTTTTCCGTACCAAGCAAGAGTGGACGATAAGCTTGATTCTTGTGGGCTGCACCCATATTTACAGTAATAGTTTCACCATCTGCTAATTTCAAATCCGGGTTATTAGCAATAAGGGTCAACATACCTGAATTGCGACCGTATTTTCCACCTTCTGTATCTGTCTTAGACATCAAATCTTGACCATAACGGACAGAGACAAGAACTTCTTTATTGTCTTTAGCAGATGATACCCCATCACCAGCAAGGTTGTGGATATAAGATGTTTGACCACCAGCTACATACTTAGGACGCGCTTTAAGAAGAGTTGTGATTTGATCAAAGTATGGTGATTTCTTAGCCATGTATTGACCATTATCAGTATACAAATCTCCATAATAAACACGTGTTGCCGCACCCATTGTTTGAAGCATCAAAGCATAGGCAGCAGGAATATTTGAATGCGTATATTCCTTATCAACTTTCAACATATCAGCATTATAAATATCGAAAGCTTGTTTCAATTGATCTAATGTGAAAGTGAAACCATCTGTTGTAGGATCAATTTTTTTACTGATAATGTCTGCGATAACCGTTTGAACTTCTGAGTCATGTGCACGAACAAAGAGGTAGGTTGCAAAACCAAGTTGATCATATGAAGTGACTTCTGCACGGTTTGAGAGACCGAAATAACCTCCGTTAATAAGGTCCTTCATTGATGCATTACGTGCACCTGTACCTTTATTAGTTACTGGACGAGTTAATCCGTGAACAATTGACAAACGGAGACCATTATCCATAGAAAGAGCTGCTGTGTTGTGCTCATTCACATAATATGGGTCATTGTGTGACCATGCTTCAAGAATAGAGATATTCGCAAGGGCACGAGCTTCCGACTCATTAACCTTGTATGCAGCCTTCATGTATGAAGACACTAATTGAAGCATGTCAACGCTAACATTATCCACAGCATCAACACGTATACCATCAAAGTGAGCATCCTTGTCCTTATCACCAAAGACGATTTGTCCCCAGTTCATAAAGTAATACAATTGGTTAAGCATTTCTGCTTGAACGACTGGATTAGAGTTGTCAATGTCATTTGAGAGCAAGAATTCATAACCACCATCGCTACCATTAACAATCTTATGATTTTTAATATAACTTGTCGCCGTTTGATTAAGCTTACGATAATCAGAGTTAGCCCATTTAGTTGAATCGCTGTTCACAAAAAGAAGCGCACCTTTTTGGAAGTGTTCCTTACCTGGCGATTCAGAATTAATGTTCCATTTATCTTGGTCTTTAACAAAAGCCTCGATTGACTGACGCAACCAGTCTGTTGACTTATTAGCAGCAATCTTAACTTCAATCTTACGTTGGAGGATTTGAGCTGCGGCATTCAAGCTAGCTTGAGAATTTTCAATCGTAAAGACATCTTTTGTTTCTTCACCGTTGCTAAGAGCCTTAGTCATGTAATTCAAGTAAGCTACTTGAGTATCCTTATCAGGCCACCAAGACATCAAAAGTGGACGAAAATCTTTTTCAGTTGACGCTTTCCAAGTTGTACCAGCTTCAAGGATTTCTTTTGGACGGTACCAACTGTCTGCTGTCAAATAACCATCAACAAGTTCAAAGCTTGCTTTAGTTGAATCGTAGGCAGCATTATTTTTTGTAAAATCAGTGACTAGATTTGTTGTTTCTTGTGTAAATGAATACGTTGATGTGCTTGAAAGGGCACCATTTTCATCAAAATAAAGGACCTGACCATTTACAGTAATGGCAAAGTTTTTCTTGTGTGATCCATCTTCTAAAAGATAGTAATATTTACCATCTTTTTCTTTTTTAATATTATCGAGTGAGACTGCAGCCTTAATTTCGGCTTCAGAAAGCTCTTTAGACTTCTCAGTCGTTGGAGCAGCTACTCCAGCATTTGCAGCGACTTCTGATGTTGTAGCTGTTTCTGGTTTAGTAGCAACTTCTGGCTTAGCAGTCGTTTCAGGTTTGGCTTCAACCTCTACTGCTGCAGCTCTATCACTAGTTGTTCCTGAATTTGGTTGAACTGTCGTTCCAGCTGGTTTGTCAGCAGTAACTTCTGCTCGCTCTGTTGTTGTGGCATTTGAAGTATTTGCAACCTCAGTTGTTGTGCCTACCTCTTTTTCAACCACAGGATTTGTATTTTCCCCGACCGTAGTTGTTGAAGGTGATCCATTAGAGTTATTTGTTTCTTCTGCCGAAGCGAGTGAAGATGTGGCAACACTACCACCAACAATGGTAGCCAAAGCTACTGAAGCGACAGCCAAAGTAACCCACTGCTTCTTCACTTTGTGCAGTTTATAGCGTACTTTATTTTCCATATTCAATTTTTCCCCAATATATTTTTTGTCTTAAAATCTACATCTTAAAGACTTACTTATTATATCATTTTTTATTATCAAAAAAAGTTAATAAAACTTATTTTAATGATATTTTTATCACATTAATAATAGATTATAATTTTGTCATAAAAAAGACTCGTTCCCATAAAATATAAAAAGGAGAACCAAAGTCCTCCTTTTTATATCAATTAGTTTAGCACTCTAGGTGGATAAGCAAGACCATTCTTATCAAAGTAAACGTAAACTCCTGGTTGAATTTCTATCCATGTGCTAACAGCTCTCTTACCACTATCACCATAGTAATAGCTAATTCGACCATTGCCAGCACTTACTGTTTGACCTTTTACTTGTTTACCATCCTTAGCGAAGAAATAAGTATCGTCACCAATTTTAACTTCACCAGTCACTGACTTACCATTAGCACCAATGTAGTACCAGTTGTTGTCGCCTGTTGTGAAAAACTCATTAGTCAAGCGTTCACCTGTTGAAGCATTATACTTACTATAAGTACCATCTGCATTCTTAACAACACCACCCTTAACTTGGCTTCCGTCTGCATTAAAGTATAGGTGTTGGCCATTGATGACTTGTGCACCTGTAACAGTCTTACCATTAGCGCCTGCATAGTACCAAACATTGCCATCAGTTGTGAAGAATTCGTTAGTCACTAGCTCTCCAAAACCTTCTTTGTACTTGCTGTAAGTACCATCTGCATTCTTAACAACGCCACCTTTAACTTGGCTTCCATCTTCATTGAAGTAAAGTTTTTGACCATTGATGACTTGTGCACCTGTAGCAGCAACACCGTTTGCATCAAAGTAGTACCACTTACCATTGATATTTCTCCAAGTATCCTTGATACCATTACCAGTGTGTGCGTCAAAGTAATAAGTTTTACCTTTAAAGGTTACTAACTTATCTTTAGCTTGGAAACCGTCTTCTCCAAAATATTGTGTGAAACCATCAATAACCGTAACACCTTTGGCCATGACACCTTCATTAGTGAAGTAACGGAATTTCACAACCTTAGATTCTTTACCGTCTTTATCAGTTTCAGAAACATCAAATTTAGTGTAACCACCCTTGTACATTTGACCTTTAGAGTTATAAAGGTAGGTATTACCATTAGCATCAATGTAGAAGGCATTACTCAACATGATACCATTTGGTAAGAAACGATAAACGTCTTTACCATTTGGTGAGTATTCACTGTTAGTAACCATGTGACCACGAGCATCAAAGTAGTAAGTGTTACCATTGAAGGTTACAAAGGCAGATTTAGCTTGTGTACCACTTGTACCGAAGTAAGTGATTCCTTTACCATCACTTGAGAATCCAGTAATAACCTTTTCTTTACCTGTCAATTGAAGAGGAATGAAGTTACCTTCTTTAGTGACAGTGAAATACTTACCAGTTGCTTCATCGCTAAGTACATAGCCAACACCACGTTCAAGAACGTTTGTTCCGTTGAAGTATTCAGCCTTCCATTGTTTCAATTTAACAGAATCATCAATTGGTTTACCAGTTGAAATCATGTTTACCTTGAACATTTCAGGGTACTTAGCTTTAAGTTCAGCCAAGAATTCACCACCGTATTTAGCTTGGTAATCTTTGCCTGATGACTTAGAGTTAGCCACATAAAGTGAGTGGTCAATGATAGCGTCCGCAATCTTACGACCAGCACCATCAGTACGAGTCGCTGTTACAACTTCTTTACCTGGCAATTGGTAAATTTGGTCTGGAACCCAGTCAGCGATTGCTTGAATACCAGCCTTATGAAGTGCTTTAAGAGCATCACGTAGATCTTCTTTAGAACCGTATTTATTGTTCTTACTCATGGCAAGATCGTAACGGTCTGCAAAGGCATAACCATTTTGGATAACTGAGTCAAGGAAGGTACCATCGTCAGCAGATACAAATTGAGGTGCCATTTCAAATGATGTTACACCCCATGATTTGAACAAATCAACATTTTCAGCAATCTTACGGTTAGTATAGACTGAAGGATCTGAACCATCTGGAATAGTTTGAAAGTTAGAGAAGCCTTCGTAGATTAATTGTGAATCATAAGCTTCAGTCGCTTTAAGAGTCAATTCACCCTCTTTTTTAGCTTCTGTTGAAGGCGCTACTCGGATATCTTGATTATCTGAAGCTCCAACTGGAACCCAAACTGCTACGAAACCAGACATATCAAATGTTTCATAACCCTTGATGTCATTAGCACCGAAAGTCAAGACACCGTTGCTGTCTGTTTCTTTAACGTAACCTGCTGCGATTGCATCTGCATCAGATGTAAAGTTCTTGATACCATCAGCTGTACCAACAATCAAAGCACGGTATTTTTGGTTGGCATGGATTTTACCCATTTCAACATTAAGTTTAGCTGATTGATCCAAATTCAATTTTGGATTGTTAGCTACAAGTGTTACCTGACCAGAAGTACGGCTGTATTTAGAACCTTCTGTATCATTAGCTGTCATAATGTCTTTACCATAACGTACTGAAGTGTAGACTTCATTTGTGCGGTAAAGTTCAACATCTGAATTGTCCATCTTACCATCAGTTGGCAACCAGTATGAACGTTGTGCTTGCCCACCAGATACATACTTGATACGACTCTTCATCAAGTTAACAATGGTATCGTAATATGGAGACTTAGTTTCCATGTAGTGACCATCATCTGTATAAAGGTCTCCATAGTAGACACGAGTGATAGTTTCCATGTTTTGCAACATAACCGCGTAAGCCGCTGGGATGTTGTTAAGCGTATATTTTTTGTCGCTGCTGAGCATGTCTTTGTTGTAAATCTCAAAGGCTTGCTTCATTTCAGCATCAGTAATCGTGAAACCATCTGATTTTGGATTGATTTCTTTCTTGATGATTTCAGCAATAATATCTTGAACGTTGTTATCATGGGCACGGATAAAGACGTAATTTCCTGACGCATCTCCGTATTTCTCGTTATATTTACCGATTGTAGACTGTTTAACTGTTCCGTCTTCGTTATAGGCCTTGCTTCCATCTTTGTTAATCCAATCAGTCTTTTCATCACGTTGTGTCGTGTTGAAAGTATTGTTATACAAAGGACTTACAGCTGGTGTACGTTCTTTGATTGGTTTAGCCAATGAGAAGAGGAGAGCCAAACGTTGTTTGTTTTCCATAGCAAGCGCAGCGCCATCTGTCTTGTCATTGTAGTGGTTGTCATTAAGGCTCCATGCTTCAAGGACTGAGATGTGAGCAAGAGCGTTTGCTTCAGATTTGTTAACACCATAGTACTCACGGAAGTAGTTTGTGTAGAGTTGAAGCATGTCTGCATCGACATTATCTACCGCGTCGACACGGATACCATCGAAGTTAGCATCCTTGTCACCCATAACGATTGAACCCCAGTTCATAAGGTAGTGGATTTGGTTCAATTGTTCCGCTTGAACAACTGGGTTTGACAAATCTACGTCATTAGCTAGCAAGAAGTCGAAACCACCCATGTGGTTTGGATCTGATTGCTCATCAAGAATTGATTTATCAATTGTACCAGTCTGGTTAGTTGCTGTACGGTTCAAACGACGATAGTCAGAATTCGCCCATGGTGTACGTGAATCATTCACATAAAGAAGGGCACCACCTTGAAGGTGATCTTCGCCGCCACCTTTAGAGTAGTTTTCAGTTTCTTTGTTCCATTGTGGTTGTGTCTTAACAAAGGCAGAGATAGTTTCACGCAACCATTGTGTTGATTTTTCAGCCTGAATCTTTTGCTCAATCTTGATTTGAATGTCCTTAGCAGCAACTTTCAAAGTTTCTTGCTTATCTGTACTTGAATATTTAGCATCCAAGTTAAATACTTTAGACATGTAGTTCAAGTAGTTAACTTGTGTATCTACATTTGGCCACCAAGCCATCAAAAGTGGACGGAAATCTTCTGCAGTTGATGCTTGCCAAGTTACACCATCTTTGATGATAGAAGCTGGACGGTACCAGCTATCTGCAGTCAAATAACCATCAATCAATTCAAAGCTAGCTTCAGATGAATCGTAGGCACGGTTATTTATTGAGAAACCATCAACAATATTTGTTGTTCCTGGTGTGAAAGAGTATGTTGATGAACTTGTAAGAGCACCATCTTTACCGAAGTAAAGCAATTGACCATTTACAGTAATGGCAAAGTTTTCTTTGTGTGAACCATCTTCATTAACATAGTAATATTTACCATCAATGTTTTTGATGTTTTTCAAGGAAAGCGCAGCTTCTACTTCTGAATCTTTCAAAGCAGCTTCTGGCGCCTTAACTTCTGTATTAACAACTTCAGCCTTCACTGTTGCTGGTTGTTCTTCTGCTTTTTCAGTTGTAACAGCTGGTGCATCTGTTGTCACAACTGCTTCTTTATTTGGAACAGCTGCCACTGCTACATCAGCTGTTGTTGCTGTTGTAGCTGCTTCAGCTGTTGCTTGTGTGTTCGTTGTAGTCGCTGTTTCTACAGCATTTGTTTCTTTAGCAGGTGTTAAAACATCTGCTTCTTTTGTATTTGTACGTTTATCGGCTTCTTTGGTTGCTTCAGGAGAAGTAACTAAAGAAGCTGTTGTACCTGAATTTGATTGAGTTACTGTCTTATCTTGAGTTTCATCCGCTGAAACTGAAGATGTTGTTACAGACAATCCTCCCAAGACAGTAGCAAGTGCTACAGAAGCAACTGCAATTGTAACCCATTGCTTCTTAACTTTATGAAGCTTATAGTGTATCTTATTTTCCATTATAATTTTCCCCGTGATTTTATTTGTCAAAATCAGACTGAAATCTATCCGATTTCAAACAGTTATATTATATCATTATTTTCTAACTATTTCTCGAATTAATTGTTTTTTTATAAAATATATATTACATAACATTAATATTAGAAAAACTTTGTAACACACCTATTTCATAGGTTTTCAATTCTCATTTTCATATCATTTGATAACTAAAACTATTTTTCATAAAAGCCGCCAAAGTCCTTGATACAATAGCTTTTACAATGATTCTGACTCAAAATTGATATTTGTCAGATTTTTTCTTTAAGGAGCATAAAAAGGCAAAATTTCTTTAAACGATTCTCGTTTTCAAGAAATTTCACCTATAAATTCATGTCAAATCATATCGTTTTTCACTTAATCTCTCAGATTAAGATTAGATTGATTGATTATTTATTTATCAAAATCAGCATAACCATTTTCATCGAAGAAGACAGTCGTACCGTCTTGGAAAGTAATCCATGTGTTTGTCACACGTTCTCCAAGAACTGATTCGTAGTATTCTACTCCTTTTGGTGTGCTGATTGGGCTACCTTTAACTTGACGTCCCAAATTATCAAAGTAATATTCTTTACCATCGATATTTTGGCGTCCTGTTACAGCCTTACCATCTTTGAAGTAGTACCAAACATTGTTACCAGTTGTCAAGAAACGGTTATTGAGACGCTCACCTGAATCTTTGTCATAGTAAGAAAGTGATCCGTCAGCATTCTTAACAAAGTCGCCTTTGACTTGACTACCATCTTCTTTGAAGTAATAGTTTTTACCACCAACACTATAGGCACCTGTCACGATTTCACCATTATCTTTGGCGTAGTACCATGTCTTACCACCATCAAGAGTGAAGAAATCAGATTTGACTTGGCTTCCATCAGCATTGAAGTAATAGTTAAGGTGGTCAATCGTTTGACGACCTGTAGCGAGGTTACCATCCTTATCAGCATGGTACCACTTGCCGTTCACTTCGAAGAACTTGTCTTTAACCTTGTAACCATTATCTACAGTGTAGTAGCTAATCTTGCCATTTTCAGTAACAAATTCACCTTTAACTTGGGCACCATTTGCACGGAAGTAATAGTCGTGACCGTCCAAAGTAAGGGCACCTGTCACATTTTTACCAGCTGCATCACGGTAGAACCATGTTGAGCCATCTGTTGTGTAGAATTCACCCTTCTTAGCTTGTGCATAGCCTTGATCGTTGAATTCATACCAGATACCATCGATTTCTGCCCAACGATTTGTGTAGGCATTACCTGAATTTTTATCAAAGAAGTAGAGTTTTCCGTCTGGAGTCACATACTTAGTACCTTTAGCTTGGAAGCCATTTTCATCAAAGTATTGCAATCCTCCACCAGCATAAGTCAAGCCAACAGCCATTTCTCCAGTTGGTGAGAAATAACGGAATTTAGCTTCTGTTTCTGAAGTACCTTCTTTCGGTACATCGAATACAAAGTAACCATCTTTGTATTGCTCACCAAAGCTACCAAAGTAATAATATTTACCATCTTGTTGATAAATAGAATCACGAAGCTGTACACCATTTGGCAAGAAGAAATAAGTCTTACCATCGATATCTTGACGACCAGTCAACATATAACCTTCTTTATCGAAGTAATAGTAATTTCCAGCATATTTAATGAAAGCATTCTTAGCTTGGAAACCACTATTATCAAAGTAGGCCATACCCTTACCATCATAGTAGAAACCTGTCTTACCACCTTGGTCTGTCAAAGGTTTTGGCAAGAAGATGCCATTATCAGTAACTTGATAATAGCGACCAGTAGCATCGTTACTGAGAACATAACGATTACCACGACCAAGGATATTAGTACCATTCATGTACTTAGCAGACCATTGCTTGATTTTAACAGATGGATCAATCTTCTTACCAGTTGATATCATCACATCTTCAAACAACTGTGGATATTTCTTTTGGAGCTCATCAAGGAACTCACCACCATATTGAGCTTGGAAGTCCTTACCTGATGATTTAGAATTTGCAACATATAAAGTGTTATTGATATAAGCATTGGCCTTTGGAGTACCATAACTATTTGCACGTGTTGCTGTTACAACTTCTTGTCCTGGCAATTGGTAAAGTTGATCTGGAACCCAGTCAGCAATTGCTTGAATACCTTGCTTGTGAAGCGCCTTAAGTGCATCACGAAGATCTTCTTTAGAACCATATTTGTTATTCTTACTCATGGCAAGGTCATATCGGTCAGTAAAGGCATAGCCATTTTGGATAACAGAATCAAGGAAGGTACGGTCATCAGCCGATACAAATTGAGGAGCCATCTCGAATGATGTGATTCCCCATGACTTGAAGAGTTCTGCGTTTTCTGCAATCAATTTATTAGTATATTGGCTATCTTTTTCAACAAAATCTTGGAAGTTTGAGAAACCTTCATAGATAACTTGTGAGTCCAATGCTTCAGTAGCAGAAAATGTCTTGTCAAGTTTCTTATCTGAACCTTTAACACGGATATCTTGGTTATCAGGCGCACCTACTGGTACCCAAACACCAAGATAACCTCTCATATCAACAGTTCGATACCCCTTGATTTCATCTCCACTGAAAGACAAGTTTCCTTCAGCATCAGTGTATTTAATTTTTCCAGCTGCTGCTGCATCATTTTCGTAAGTGACAATTCCCTTATCAGTACCAAGAAGTAATGGACGGTAGGCTTGGTTAGCATGAAGTTTACCCATGTTAACTTTCAAAGTACCATCACCCAATGAGAAATCCTGATTATTGGCAATAAGGGTCAACATACCAGAATGTTTACTTGTTTCTGCTACACCCGTAGTTTGGTCAGCAGTCATAATATCTTTACCGTAACGAACAGATGACAAGATTTCTTTTCCATTGAACGTGTCGACTTTCATCGATTGTCCACCTGAAACATATTTCATACGGTTCTTCAAGAGTGTTGTGATAGCATCATAGTAAGGAGACTTGGTAGCCATATATTGGCCGTTATCCGTATAAAGATCTCCATAATAAACACGAGTTACCTGCTCCATATTTTGAAGAATCAAAGCATAGGCGGCTGGAATATTGTTAATAGTATAACGTTTTTCTGCCTTCTTCATATCTTCATTATAGATTTCAAAGGCACGTTTCAATTCAGCATCAGTCATGGTATAACCATCTGATTTTGGATTGATTTCTTTTTGAACAATATCACGAATGATATCTTGAACAAGGTTATCATGAGCACGCGCAAAGATATAGTTAGCTTGTGTATCTCCGTACTTACTATTATTTGTACGGTCTGTCAAACTGCTAGTAATCAAATCTTTCAATGAAGATCCAGATCCATAAAGTGCACCCATAATTGCATAACGAAGGTTATTATCCATGGCAAGGGCTGCACCATCATGTTTTTGATTATAAGCATTATCATTTAAATCCCAAGCTTCAAGGATAGAAATGTGAGCAAGTGCATTTGCTTCAGATTTATCCACACCAAAGGCTGCACGGAAGTAGTTTGTATAAACTTGGAGAAGGTCAGCATCGACATTGTCAACTGCATCAACACGGATACCATCAAAGTTAGCATCCTTATCACCCATAACAATTGATCCCCAGTTCACAAGATAGTGAATTTGGTTCAACTGCTCAGCTTGCACAACTGGGTTTGAGTTATCAACGTCATTGGCAAGTAGGAATTCATAACCACCCAAGTATCTTCCTGTACCATTTAGAGAACCATCTTGGTTACTTGGTGTACGGTTAAGCAAACGGTAATCAGAATTTGCCCAAGGTGTCTTGTCATTATTGACATAAAGAAGAGCTCCCCCTTGAAGGTGGTCAGCAAGGGTATAGTTTTCAGTTGTAGTATTCCACTGGTCTTGTTCTTTTACAAAAGACTCAATTGCTTGACGAAGCCATTCAGTTGATTTTTTAGCTGAAATTTCTTGTTCAATCTTAATTTGAATTGTCTTAGCAGCTGCATTCAATTCAGATTGACTTTGGCTGGTTGAATAAGTTGCGTTAAGATTAAAGTGTTTAGAGAAAGTATTGAGGTAGGCTACTTGTGTATCTACATCAGGCCACCATGCCATCAAAAGTGGACGGAAATCTTTCTCAGTTGACACACGCCATTTTTCACCATTTTCCAAAATAGTGACTGGACGGTACCAGCTGTTTGGTGTCAAGTACCCATCTACCAACTCGAAGCTTTCCTTCTTAGAATCGTAAGCACGGTTATGTGAAGAAAAAGCATCAACTAGATTAGTTGTACCTGGTGTGAATGAGTGTGTTGATGTGCTTGTCAAAGCACCGTCTTTACCGAAGTAAAGCAACTGGCCATTAACTGAAACAGCAAAATTTGTTTTGTATGAACCATCTTCTTTGACATAATAGTATTTACCATCAACTTGTTTGATGTTGTTCAAAGAGAGCGCTGCTGTTTCTTCTTTTTCAGTAACACCAGATTTTGGTTTTTCAGCTACTGTAAGCGTTGTATCTGTCGCTGTTGCAGCTGGTGTTTCTGTTGTCGCACCATTTGCTACTGCTGCACGATCAGTTGTTGCTGGTGTTGCAGTATTAGTAGTTGTATCTGCTGCAGTGGTTGCTGCCGCAGGAGTTTCGACTGTTGCAGCATCAGCAGCCTTATCATTTGTTGTTGCTGTCGCATCTGTCGTAGCAGTTGCTGCAGGAGCGGCTACTTCATGCGTTTCAACGACAACATCGCTTTCAGCTGTCGTAGAGGCAACTGGTTGAGTTGTTTCATCAGCTGAAACCTTTTGATTGGCAACTGTAGCACCACCTACGATAGAGGCAAGTGCTGCCGAAGTGACGGCAATCGTCACCCACTGCTTCTTAACTTTGTGAAGCTTATAATGTACCTTTTTTCCCATTTTAGGTCCTCATTTCATTTTCCTAGTTTGAATAAAATCTACATAATTCAAACAATTTCATTATAGCATATTTTTTTCAGTCAACTAGAGTCTTTATCAAATCATTTCAATTTTTAATCATATTGTAAATTGATTAACATTTCGACAAATATTAAAGACTACCAAATGTAGAAAACGGTAGTCTTTTTCTATTTTTAGGAAAGTTTTTAGAGGTAATTTAATAAGCTATCTCTATTCAATCAGTAGCAATTTAAAAGTCAGCTATTAAGCAAAAACGACGTTATGTTGGACCCTGTAGCTAACTAAAAAGAGCAAGGTTTCTGTGACTAATTTTGCCAGAACCAGTCCTAAACCAATAGCAACTAGACTACTAAGTAAGAAATAGTTACAGGCCAGGAGAACCAAGACCAACATAAAGTAGCGAACACTCGATCTAAAGAGAGAGCTTGTCGGATTAAAGACCACATTAGCGTTCAGTAGACACTGGCTGGAAGCCGAAATCACACGAGCTAGCACGACCGAAAGGAGCAGATTCTTCGTCAAGGCAAAGAGCACAAATAAGGCTGTTGCATCAATGACTGAGGCCAAGACGGCCGTGCCAGAGAACTTTAAAAAAGGGCTGTAAATACGGATGGAATCACGAATGGGCCGAAAGTGCGAACTTTTATTTTCCTCCAGATAAACGGTTTCGATAGGGACTTCAGAGATTTGGTGGCCTGACTTTTTGGCTTCAAGCAACATATTAAACTCGTACTCGAAACGATTGCCATCCAGATTAAGAAGCCATGGAATCAGGTCGGTTGACATGCCTCGAAGCCCTGTCTGAGTATCTGTTACCTTTTGGCCAGTTACTAGACGGAAAAGTCCAGCAGTTACCTTATTTCCAAAGCGGCTACGTGCTGGCACCTTACCAACAAAGGCACGCGCACCCAAAACAAGATGACTTGGATTTTCCTCGGTTGCCTTGGCCACACGGACAATATCTTTAATCAGATGCTGACCATCACTGTCAACTGTGACAATAGGTTGCGCCGAAAGGTGCTGACTGACTACTTCTTCTTGAATGTGAGCAAAGGCAGTTTTGAGAGCAGCTCCTTTTCCTTTATTGACAGGATGGGTAAGGACAGTCGCTCCAATAAAAGCCGTTTCGTCGTAATAGTCGTTATAGCCTGGGCCACTCCCATCATTAACAACA
Organism: Streptococcus salivarius; assembly: GCF_002094975.1. Classification (NCBI taxonomy): domain Bacteria; kingdom Bacillati; phylum Bacillota; class Bacilli; order Lactobacillales; family Streptococcaceae; genus Streptococcus; species Streptococcus salivarius. The sequence continues at coordinate 1,870,646 of NZ_CP015283.1, forward strand.
ATAATACGGGCTTTAGGGAGTTTTATGGTAATATCTTGAACCACCTGAATCAGGCGTTTGTCTGGTTCATAAGCTGGAATAATAATATACATAGGCACTTCCTTTCTGTTTCATCCTATGACTCTTTAGTGACCTCCTCCAAAGCCACCTGATTGCCCACCACCTTGGGGACCACCGCCACCTTGAGGGCCACCGCCGCCAGGCATTGAGTTTTCAATCTTAGTTTGTTTCTCACCATTGATAGTAATGTCACCACCGGTATAGGTCGCTGAACCATCAAAGTCAAAGCCAGACTGACCAGTCAAATTAATCGTTCCACCCGATACAATAATATCGCCGTTAGAATCGATTGGGTCGGTATCGCCTTGGCCAACCTCAACATTTAGGGTTCCACCGGTCATCTTGAAGAAAATCTCACTTTGACTGGCATTAGCATTGGCAGCATTAACACCATCGTCCGTTGCATAGACATCGATGTCTCCGCCATTGATGGTCACAGATTTACCTTCGATACCTTCAGTTGATTTTTCAACCTTGTAAGTACCACTATCAATAATCAGGTCGCCGGACGCATGAATACCGTCGTCACCAGCCTTGATGGTCATGGTATTGTCAGACAGATACATGGTACCTACTGAGGTGTCGTCATCATTGTCGACCTTGACACCATCTTCTTCCGCTTCAATGGTCATAGTTGTTCCTGTGATATTGAGTTCATCATTGACATTGAAGGCATCACCGACTGAGGAAATCTTATAGGTACCGCCAGTTATATGAAGGCTGTCATTGGCTTTAATACCGTTGTTTTTCTTGGCATCAATGTTTAGAGTACCTGAACCGTTAATGGTCAAATCTCCTTTAGAGAAAATCACAGCATCCGCATCTTCATCACTATTAGAACTTGAATCAGAAAGTGTGTTTGTAGTGCCATCTTTAAGTGTCAGATAGACATGACCAGCTTTTGTGGCATTGATTGCTGCATTTGTATTTGTCATGGTAGCACCATCCAAAACAATATGGACATCGTCTGAATCACCAGCGTCTACCTTGATTTGCACACCGTCGGATTTTCCTGAAATGACGTAGGTCCCTGCTTTAGAGATGGTTACAGTTGAACCTGATAGGGCTGCACCATCACCTGAAACATCCGCAGATGAGCCTGATAACTTAATCTTAGTAGCTGAGCTTTCGTTATAAGAGGTATCAGAATCTTTAGAAGTAAAATAGTTGCTGTTGCTGTTCTTATTTGTTTTCTTACTGGTCGTTGCTGTTACAGCACTTGTTTTTGATGTAGTGCTTGACGTCGTCCCAGTTGACTGATTACTTGATTGGCTACAAGCTGTCATGACTGTTAGAGCAGTCGCACAGGTCAATAAAGTCGTCCATTTTTTTAGTTTTTTTGATTTCATATTTTTTCCTCTCGAGTTCGTTTGGATGATTACAGTTTACGGGACTTACCTAAAACATTTCTAAAGGTTAACTAAAACTTATCTTAAGTTAAGTTTGGTGAAAGTTTGGCTTAGGACTTCTTTCAGAAAAGTCCCATAGACTAATAGGCGAGCAAATGAATACTTTATATAGTAGTACTTTTGCTCTCAACTTAATTTTCTACTAAAAAATAAAAGCCAAATCTTGAATTGACGGCTTTGTATCTTATCTAATTGAACACGCCTACAACTCGGGGGAAAAAGATGGGCCCTGCTTGGAGATAAACTCCTGCGGCTGGTCCCCCTATTTTCCTGGGAGTTGCTTTACGGCTTTGTATCTTATCTATAAAAGGAGTTTTTTCATGGTTAAACAATTGGAAACACGTTTTAAACGTATTGAAACAAAATATGTGGTCTCAAAGGAAAATCTTGAAGACCTGCTCACTGATCTTAAGGAGTATTTGGTAGAGGATGATTATCCGACATCTACCATTTCAAATATTTACTTTGATACGGATAATTTTGACGTCATCCAAGATGCCCTAGATGGTAATCACCGTCAAGAGAAAATCCGCATGCGTACCTACCTAGCCAATCCCAAAATTGATAGTAAGGTCTTTTTAGAGGTTAAAGCCAAAGATGATGAGGGAATTGGACATAAGTTTCGTCTCGTTTCAACTCCACTTGCCATCACTAACTTGATGACAGACGGTAAGAATCATGGTCAAATCACTGACCGCCAGCTCTTGCAAGATATTCATCAGTTACGCCAGCGCTATAATGAGGGACTCAAACCTCGTATGTATATCTACTACGACCGTTTTTCAATGAAAGAAAAAGAGACTATCGAAGGCTATGCCTACAATAAAGTTCGTGTTACCCTTGACCAAAATTTGACTTACCGTGATGAAGACGTCAGTCTCTTTAAGGGAAATCATGGTTTTCCCCTTCTTGATGAAGATACGATTATCATGGAAATCAAGGCACCTGGCAAAAAGCCTGACTGGCTTCAAGCTATCTTAGACAAACATGGTTTGGAAGAGCAAAAATTCTCAAAATACAGCTGTGCCTACCATAAATCTCAAGGTCTAGACTACGGACCACGTCCAGCACAAGAAAAAGGAGCTGCCGCCTATGTCTAATCTCTTCAATTCTATCTTTAATGATGCGACCGCAACCGCTAGTCCCCTTCAACTCATGCTGGCCTTACTGGTCAGTCTTATTTTAGGCTTGGCTCTAACCTGGACTTACAAATACCGAACCCTATACACCCGAGAATTTGTCGTTAGTTTGACCCTACTTCCATGTTTGATGACCCTAGTTATCTTCCTTGTCAATGGCAGTTTGGGGACCTCTATCGCCGTGGCAGGAACCTTTAGTCTCATTCGTTTTCGTTCAGCGACTAGTGGTTCCAGAGAGCTAATCGCCGTCTTTATGGCCATGATTATTGGTCTGGCATCTGGGACAGGATATCTCTTACTGGCCGTCCTCTTCACCGCCTTTCTATTGGCTGTTTGGCTTCTTTTAGAAAATCGTCAAAGTCGTACCGACAACCAACGTCGTAGACTCCTGACCATTAACGTCTCCTACCAAGACCTAATTGACCAAAAAATCACTAAAACCTTGCTTAATTTCACCAGTGAATGCGACCTAATTTCCCTTAATACCACAGGTGGAGGCGAAACCATGCAACTGGTCTACGAAGTGGACTTGAATCCCCAAGTGGACGACTTCCAATTGACTAACCACCTGATTTCAAACATTAAAAATTGTGACCTTGCCCTAACCAAAAAAGCTAAGAAGAAAAAGAATTTGTAAGACAAAAAGACATCTCCGACTGATTTTCGGAGATGTTTTTACATGTTTTGAGGTTAACATTTTCACTTAGCTGTAACCCCACTTTTAACGGCCTAGTATGGCAGTCTAGCTTATCGATCAAAATCAAAATACTTTCTAATCATCTTCATCTTGGACAACCTTACCATCTTGTACGTTAAAGGTATAGCCAATGTGATTGTAATTATCTTCATCAATTGAGTAAAAATAAAATTCGTACTCTCCGTCTGGTAGCTTGCTAGCATCCAGTTTAGTTGTGGCCTCTTCTAAATCTTTCTTACTAGTATTATCTGTATCGCCTACTTCTATTCTCATAGTAACAAGGTGTTCTTCAATCATTGTTTGGTAGGGAATTTGATAATACCCATAAAAATCATCCTTCCCGTTTTTACGGTTTTCCTCAGCTAAATGCTTTTTACGATTACCAGCCTCTTGATCAATCGTAGTATTATCGCTGAAGGAGAATTCTTCGATATCAAGGCCTAACGATTGCTTTTTAAGCTCCTTAAAGAGTTTTTGCTCTTCTTTTTTTACAGATTTTTGTTGTAAGTAGCTTTCCCAGTAATGACCAGGGGTCTTATATTCTTCACCATTAACTGTCCAGTCCAGGTTAAAAGTAATTTGTGAATCTAATGATATGGTTTGATTATCGTAGGTTTCCTCTGAATAGGTATAATCAACATAAATACCATCTGAATCTAGAAACACCTTTTTGATATGCTTAACTTGGACCTTTCCCTTAAAACCATTATGAGCCAAGATTTTTTGCGTTTTTTCCCCTAGCCTTGAAGTAAGAATTTGGCAGTACAACTTTACAACCAACTAAAAGACTAGAACAGAGGAGGAGAATAGCTAAGCAAGAAAGCTTTAAAATATTAGGAGTATTTTTCTTCATAGGACATCCTTCCTTTCCTCAATGATTTGTATAAATAAGCACACCAAATCCTTCAAATAAAACGAGCTTTCTTCACTCCTATTATAGCATTTTAAAGCGCTTTCTTATGGTGGTTAGAAGGATAAAAGATTAGGATGTATCCAGCAAAAAAGCCTGAATATCACTTCAGGCTTTTCATCTTAGTTCAAATCGATTGATATAATCCTTAATAATCCGTTACTTCTTTTCGGTCATGGACATTGCTTTGTTTGCCTTGACGGGCTTTAAGAACAGCTTCAACGTCTTCAGGACTAACCCCTGTTTCAACGAGCATGACTGCTAGGTGATAAAGGACGTCTGCTGTCTCGTTGGCAATTTCTTCTTTATCAGCATTTTTAGCTCCGATCACAACTTCTGTTGCTTCTTCGCCAACTTTTTTAAGAATCTTGTCTAGACCCTTGTCAAAAAGGTAATTGGTATAAGACCCTTCTTTGGGATTTTTTTTACGATCTAAGGCTTCCTTATAAAGTGTTTCTAACATAGCTACTCCTATCTATCTTGATTGTCATCATATATATCCGTAAAGAAACAGCTGTAGGCTCCTGTATGGCAGGCTGCTCCTTCTTGTTCCACAGCGATAAGCAGGGTGTCCTGATCACAATCTGTCTTGATGCTTTTGACATGTTGGAAATGGCCAGATGTGGCTCCCTTATGCCAAAGCTCATTTCTGGAACGGCTCCAGTAATGCATTTGTTTGGTCTCAAGGGTTAACTGATAGGACAGCTCATTCATATAGGCCAACATGAGCACCTGTCCCGTCTTGTAATCTGTCACAATGACTGGTACCAGTCCGCCTTGTTTGTCAAAATCAAGTTTAACCTCTGTCATTGTCTCACCTCGATTCCTGCATTTGCCAAGACTTGTTTGGTTTCGCCTATATTTACCTCACCAAAGTGGAAGATAGAGGCTGCCAGAGCACCCGTCGCTGTTGTCTTTTCAAAGACTTCTACAATATCCTCAATATTTCCTGCACCACCAGAGGCAATGATTGGAACATCGACGACCTCCGCTACACGATTGAGCATTTCCAAATCAAAACCAGACTTAGTGCCGTCCTTGTCCATGCTGGTTAAGAGAATTTCTCCAGCCCCCAAAGCGACGACTTCTTGAGCCCATTGGATGAGGTCCCTACCTGTATCCTTACGGCCTCCCGCCACAAAGACATGCCAGCTCCCATCAGCCATCTTTTTAGCATCAATCGCAGCCACTACACACTGATTCCCGAATTTTTGAGCACAATCAGCAATTAGTTGCGGATTGGCAAGGGCTGAGGAATTGACGGCAACCTTGTCAGCACCGGCTTTGAGCATCTTGTTCATGTCTTCAACTGAACGGATACCACCACCAACCGTGAAGGGGATAAAGACCTGATCGGCAACACGACGCACCATATCAACCGTTGTTTCACGATTATCCGAAGTCGCTGTGATGTCCAAGAAAACAAGTTCGTCACAACCAGCTTCATAATAAGCACGCGCAGAATCAACAGGGTCACCAACATCTGTCAGATTCACAAAATTAACCCCCTTGACAACACGGCCATCCTTGACATCCAAACAGGGAATAATACGTTTCTTAAGCATATTAACCTCCGAAAGCCTTGAGCTGGTCTAATGTGATATTGCCGTTATAGTAGGCTTTGCCGACAATGGTTCCTGCCACACCAATCTCTTCTAGGTGATCTAAGTCAGCTACTTCTGCAATTCCACCTGAAGCAATGACTTTGGCGGTTGTGAGTTCAGATACCAAACGTTTGTAGTGATCAAGATTGGGTCCTGTCAGTGTGCCATCTCGATCAACATCAGTATAGACAAAGAGGGTTACGCCCATCTTTTCCATTTCCTTAGCCAAGGTGATGTAGTCCACATTGCTTGTTTCCAACCAACCTTCGGTAGCGACAAACCCTGCCTTGGCATCAATACCTACGACAATTTTATCGGCACCAAATTCCTCTAAAGCTGCTCGAACGAAGTCAGGATTTTTAACGGCCATTGAACCGATAATGATACGGTCGATGCCAACTTCCAAATAGTCACGAATCTGCTCCAAGGTACGGATACCGCCACCAACTTCGATGCCAAGTCCAGAAACCTTCTTGACCTCTGCAATCAAGTCACGGTTAGTGGCACGACCATCTAGGGCACCGTCCAAGTCGACGACATGAATAAATTGAATGCCCGCATCCTTAAAGATCTTTGCCTGCTCAATAACATCTGGATTGACAACGGTTTGTTGGTTGAAATCTCCTTTAAAGAGACGAACAGCCTGTCCATCCTTAATATCAATTGCTGGTAGAATTTGCATCTCCCCTACCATCCTTTCTAACTAAAAAGTCTTTGCTCTCACTAGCTTCTAGGCTTTACATAACCCTGCGAACTTTTCAAGAATACCTAAGCCAATATCCCCTGATTTTTCAGGATGAAATTGGGCACCATAAACATTGTCTTTATGAATCATGGCTGGTACCTCAATACTATAATCTGCGGTCACATCAATGTATTGGCTAGGGATATCTGTGAAATAACTGTGAACGAAGTAGACGGCTTGGCCATCTAAACCATCTGTCAAAGGGCTGGCTTGCTTAACAGCCAAATCATTCCACCCCATATGTGGGACAGGTTGCTCCTTGCTGGCTGGAATAGGACGGCAGACACCTGGAATAAAGCCAAGACCATCTGTTTCTTCATGTTCCAGTCCTTTTTCTGTTAAAATCTGCATGCCTAAACAAATTCCCAAAAGAGGAACTCCCTGTGCGACAGCCTCTTTGATAACAGCTACCAAGCCTCTTCGCTCCAACTCTGCCATAGCCGTTGGATAGGCACCTACACCAGGTAAAATCAAACCATCTGCCGCTAGGATTTTTTCTTTATCGGCAGACAATTCTGCAGTCACACCAATCTTTTCAAGGGCACGCAGAACATTTGCAGTATTCCCCGCATCGTAATCAATGACGATAATCATAGCATCCCCTTTGTCGAGTTTACGCCGTGAATGTCAGGATTGACTGTGATGGCTTCACGCAAGGCACGTCCTGTTGCCTTGAAGAGACTTTCTGACTTGTGGTGATTGTTTTTTCCGTGGAGAATCTTGAGGTGGAGATTCATTTGAACATTGAAAGCCAAGGCTTGGAAAAATTCTTCCACCAGTTCTGTGTCAAAATTACCCAATTTTGGATTATCAAAACTAGCATCAAAGACCAAGAAGCTACGTCCAGACAAGTCTAAACTTGCCATTCCAAGGGTTTCATCCATAGGTACAAAAGCCGTTCCATAACGGTTGATCCCTGCTTTATCGCCCAAGGCCTCTTTAAGAGCTTGACCAAGGACAATGCCGACATCTTCAACAGTGTGGTGACTATCAACCCAAAGATCGCCATCAGCCTTCACCACCAAAGACATACGACCGTGGCGGGCAAACAAGGTCAACATGTGGTCAAAAAATCCGACACCTGTTTGAATATCTACTGGTTCTTGAGCATCTAAATTGAGGCTTAACTTAATTTTGGTTTCAAAGGTATTACGTTCAATTTCTGCTTGTCTCATAACTTCTTCCTCTACTCTCTCAATTATTGTCATTTCTGACTTCAATTGCCTTGGCGTGGGCCTGCAAACCTTCCGCATAAGCCAAGGTTGTGATATCGTGCTGAGCCTTATTGACTGCTGCCTTGTCGTATTGTGTATATTGGATACGTTTGACAAAATCGTGCACGCCTAAAGCTGATGAAAAGCGACTAGTCGCTGTCGTCGGAAGAACGTGGTTGGCACCTGCATAGTAGTCGCCAATTGGTTCACTAGTAAAGTGACCAAGAAAGACGGAACCAGCATTTTCCACTTTTTCCAAGTAATCATAAGCATTGTCCATAGCAATTTCCAAATGTTCTGGCGCAACCAAGTTCATAAGTTCGAACATGGCATCTGTATCATTGGCAATAATAATACGACCGTTATTTTCGACAGATGGACGAGCAATCGCCTCGCGTGGCAAAAGCTTGAGTTGACGTTCAATCTCACTTTCAATCGCATCAGCCAAGGCTTCAGAATCTGTTACCAAAATGGCGCGTGCGCGTGTATCGTGCTCCGCTTGAGACAAGAGGTCAGCTGCCACATAGGTTGGATTGGCACTACTATCAGCAATGACACCAATTTCTGATGGCCCTGCAATCATATCAATACCGACAATACCGTAAACTTGTTTCTTAGCAGTCGCCACGAAAATATTACCAGGACCTGTAATCTTATCCACCTTTGGAATTGTTTCTGTACCAAAGGCCAAGGCCGCAACCCCTTGAGCCCCACCGACTTGGTAAATGCTATCCACACCAGCCAATTTTGCGGCTACCAGAATCGCAGGAACAAAGTGCTCTTGAGGCGGCGTAATCATAATAATCTCTTTAACCCCAGCAATTTTGGCAGGAATAACATTCATAAGAACTGATGACGGATAAGCCGCAGTGCCTCCAGGAACATAAACACCCACACGATTGATAGGACGAATCAATTGACCACGAATAACACCCTCACTTGGTTGGTCCTCAAAACCAGTCTCCAACTGATGTTTGTGATAAGATTCAATGTTTTCTTTAGCATTAACTAGGGCTTGGTAAACCTCTGGATCAATCTCTTTAAAGGCTTGATCAATCAAGTCCTGTCCAACTTCAAAATCAGTCAAGTCAACCTTATCAAATTTAGCTGAATAGTCACGAAGGGCCTCGTCTCCACGTTTTTTAACGTCTTCAATAATGGCTTGAACCGTGCTTTCAACGTCTCTATTTTCTTTTGACAGTTCCAATTGCTCCTGATAAAGAAGCTCCGCAATTTCTTTATTTGTTCCAGTTAATCGTTTCATTCGAACGGTACCTCCTCGTTCCCTACAAGTGATTCAATCTTACAAATGAATGGTAGAACTTCCTTGTTATTTTTCAAAGAAGCCTTATTAACAATCATGCGTGCTGAAATCCTGCAAATATCTTCATAAACTTTTAAGCCATTAGCAACAAGGGTATTCCCTGTTTCCACAATATCGACAATGGCATCCGCTAGACCAATGACCGGGGCAATCTCAACACTCCCCTGAATTGAAATAATCTCAACATCCTCACCCTTTTGATTAAAATAGTCCGTCGCAATGGTTGGATACTTGGTGGCGATACGTTTACGCTTATGGTCATCAGGATTATAGTCTTCTGTTGATGCTACGGAGAATTTACAAAGGCCAAAATTAAGGTCTAACATTTCCAAATAGCCTGTCGGATGTTCAACTAGAACATCCTTCCCAACAATCCCAATATCTGCGACACCGTGTCGGACATAGGTGGTCACATCTGGAGCCTTGACCAATAGAAAACGGAAACGTTTGTCAGGACTTTCGAAAATCAAATTACGGCCCTTATCAGCCATGAAGGACATGTCAAAGCCAGCTTTTTCTAGTAATTTAACTGTATCTTTCTCAATTCGCCCCTTGGTTAAGGCAATTGTGATTTGATTGCTAGTCATCTAAGTCACCTCCAAATTCCACATCATCATGCACTGCTTGATAGACCGAATCGACATCAATGGCCCAACCAACCGCTGTTAACTCGGTAGCACCAAAGCGTTCAAATAGTTTATCGTAGCGGCCACCTGATACAAAGGCATCCGGCACCTTATCACCGAAGACCTTAAACATCATGCCTGTGTAGTAAGGCACTGCTGGCAATTGAGCCAAATCAAGCGTCGTCTCTGGGAGACTATCTGATAAGCGATTGGTTAAGACTTCCAAACTATCCAAGGCCGTCAAAAAGGCTTCACTGTCTGTCAACTGTCTAGCCTTGGTCAAAACAGCCTTGGTCTCACCAAAGAGGAAGGGCAACTGTTCCAAGACCTTGTCATATTGACTTGGATTTTCTTTGGTGAATTCCTTGAGGCCTGTGATTGATTTGTCACGGATATAGGCGGCCAACTCTGCTTCTTTTACTGATGGAAGGTCTAATTCTTCAAAAATGAGTTGCAAGAGACGAGCATGTGAAAACTCAAACTTGTAATTTTTGACACCGGCAGCATCCAGAGCCTCTTTAGCAGATATCACAGCTTCTTCCATGGCCTGGTGAACAGGGAATCCTATGATCTCAATACCAGCTTGCGTATGCTCATTGGATAGGCCACGCATCTCCTCATTGTAGTTAAAGACTTTTCCAGAGTAAGAAAATTTAATGGGTGTATGAACTTGTGTCGAAGCAATCACGCGCCCAATTTGGCTGGTAATATCAGGACGTAGGCTAACAAGATCTCCATTTTTATCAAAGAAATTATAGTTACCATTATCCACAAGATCGCTAAAGACTTCGAAATGCTCCAAGGTTGGTGTCTCAATTCGAAGGAAACCCTTTGTCATCAACAAGTCACAGATACGATGCTCAATCTGATACATGGTACGGGCACGTTTGAAAAGTTTATCGTGCATTCCTAAGGCTAATGTCGTTTTTTTCATGCTTGTAACTCCTGTATTGTCATTAGTACGCGCTCCATCTCATCCTGAGTTCCAATCGAGATGCGTAGTCTGTCGGAAATACGCTCCACTTTTGGAAAATAACGGACATAAATTTTCTTACTTTGGAGATAGTCAAACAATTGGCCTGCAGTCACTCCGTGTGGTTTGACCAAAACAAAATTGGTTTTTGAAGGAAGAACATCAAAGCCAATAGCCTTCAATTCTTGGCTAAACCAGTCACGTGTGGCCATAATCTTAGCGCAGCTATCTTCATAATAATCCCAAGACTTAACGGCTGCAGTCGCCAAGACTTCTGCGATGCTATCCACATTATAGGGATTGACTGAATTCTTGACGGCATTGATCACAGCCATTAGTTTAGGACTTCCGATGCCATAGCCGACACGCAAGCCTGCAAGTGAGGCGTCCTTAGAAAAGGTCCTTGTGATAAACACATTGTCATACTTTTCTAGGAGAGGTAAGACAGTCTCCCCACCAAAATTAATATAGGCTTCGTCGATAATCACAACTACTGACTGGTTGGCCTTTACGATTTCTTCAATTTGATCGAGAGGTTTATAAATACCTGTTGGCGCATTTGGGTTAGTAAGGACAATCCCACCATTTTCAACCAGATAATCTTGAGTATCAATCTCAAATGAAGAGTTCAAGGGCACTTCTCTAAATGGGATGCGATACAAATCTGCCCATACCTTGTAAAAACCATAGGTCAAATCTGGAAACAAGACTTCTTCCTCGCTATTAAAGAAAGCTAGAAATGCCATTGACAAAATATCGTCTGACCCATTTCCAATAATCACTTGATCGGCAGTAACACCTAACTGTTCAGATAAGGCTTGACGCAAAGCAGCTTGATCCAAAGTCGAATACTTGCGTAACTGATGGGCATCAAAGGATGCTAAAGCTTGATGGACTGCTGGACTTGGTCCATAGGCATTTTCATTAGTATTCAACTTAATGATATTTTTCTCAGCAGGCTGACTACCTGCCACATAGGGTTCAATCTTTCGTAATCCTTTGATTTCCATAGTTTATCCTTTCTGTTCAACTCCAACCAAGTGTACGTCTAGCTACAAATACTAAAAGCAAGGGTAACAAAAAACGCCCTCGCAAAAACAACTTTTGCAAGGACGTTGGCACGTGGTTCCACCTTAATTCGAACAGGGGTCACCCCCTCTTCCTCATGAAGTCACAAGGTCTCTCTTGTAACTCCCAGTCTCTAACGGAACCACCCGTCGTACACTACTGTCACCCAGAGTTCGCATACGCTCTCAAGAATGTGTCGTCTTTGATCTCATGCGTTCTCAGCTTCCCGCATTCTCTGTGAAACGATCTGACTTTTTCTATCAACGATTTCGATTTTAATTTATTTTACCTGAAAATTCAGAATAAAGCAAGTCTTTTTTGTATATTTTTATAAAAAGTTGAAAATCATGTATATTTAATAGCAGAAACAAACTACTTTGAAATTGAGTTCAAACAGATAAAAACTTGACGTCTTATATTTTCACAAACCAATTGGATACCTAACGAGACTTCTGACTGTGATAGATTCACTGGAAACCACTACTTTTTTCAAGTACTTCCATCACTATAGACAGTCTCGTTCTATCTAAATTCCTACCACAAAAAAATCAAGCTCAGTTATTTTTTATGAAAATTTCTTTAGGCAAATTCCCAGTTTTAAATAATTTCTTCCTATTATGGTTTGTATATTTATCCTAAATATTTTTTCAAAGTAAGACAAAAAGCCTGAAGCAAAGCTCCAAGCTCTTATTTTAAGCCAATTTTCTAGGTCTGATAAAGCCTGTCATAACACTCAAACAAAGTAGCCCTGCAGCAACATACCAATAAGGCATATCCACGCTAGTCGTACGACCTGAAACCTCAACGATTCCCTTAACCAAGCAGGCACTAGCAACAACGGCAATAGACGAATTAAAGAGTAGTTTTGAAAGACGTGTTTTCACCCAAGACATTCCCACTCCTGTTAGCAGATAGATAAGTGCTCCAGCCAATGGGGCAAAAAACATCATACGCATAAACATGGATGATTCCCCGTAAGAGAAACGTTCATAGACAAAGGTAAATAGAAGGCTAAAAATGGTTAGACCGATATAAGTGAAAAAGTGTCTGCTGGCTGATTTTTTAGTAACCGATGTAAACAATATCGCTCACCGCCCTTTCTGAAATTTTATTTCCGTTTGTAGTTGGCTTATTAATGACTTGACCATTGAAGTACATAGTTGATGAGCCACCACCGTCAAGGTTGTAGGCTGTCGTCACACCATATGATTTCATCAACTCTGCCATTTCATAGAGGGTCAACCCTGACGATTCACTGGTACGACCATCAGAGACAATGACAATATAGTGCACACTGCCATCACTCTCTTCGATGACTCCGATGGCTGTACGTGGATTGTCAGCCATGGCTTGACCAACCTCTTCATTTTCTGATACAGCTACCTTACCATTTTCAATCAAGGTTGGACCAAAGGCGAAGGTGTTCACCACACCTGAATCGACCAATTTTTGAGCCGTTGTATCGCTCTCCTTAAAGGTCTTGAAGCTACCATCTGAATACACTGCGAGGTCCTCGTAGTCACTGTTTCGATCAGTATCACGATAGACTTGACCATTTTTAATCACATAGCCCGACTGGTTAGCGCCATAATAGTCACCATTGATGGCAAAGATTGCATTATTCTGCTGGGCAATACTTGAAGTAGTGTCGGTGATGTTAGTCCCATAGGTATTTTGTGCCAAAGCCGTTTTAAGGTAATCTGCACTCGAAAGCTTGATATCTGCCACATAGTATGTGGTATCACTGGTTTTACCTGTCGTGATTTTGATATCCATATTGTCATCTTTATAAGTCGTATCCGTCTTAGTTACCTTACCAGTACTGGTAGATGCCGTCGACGACGCTGTGGTTGAACTAGTTGTATTGGCTGAAACCGTTGAGACCGCTGAGGGAATGACAAAGACCTTTAAGAGAGAGTAAACATTTGCCCCCATCAGAAAAAGGGTAAAAACTAAGGCATAGGCATGCCTTTTGAGAAATTTCATAGAAGACCTCCAATTTTGAAAGATAAGATTGAAACCATATGTTCCTTTTACTTGACATTAGCATAACAAGCGAAGCTTAAAATCTTCTATAATTCCCATAACCACGCCTTTTCTTTAAGCTTTCCTTAAGAAAAAGACAGCTTCAGTTGAAGCTGTCTTCGCTATATAATCATATCTTCTGTAATGCCAAATTCTCTCAAGATCTCCTGAATCTTGTCAAAGTTCAGACGGAAATGCTCCAACTTATGACCATCAGACCCAATAGAATACTTACGACATCCCAAATCCCTAACAAGGCCTAGGGCATAACGGTAAAGGCCCTCGTGATGATAGAGGTACATACTCTTTGCATTCAGTTCAAAAGCCAAATCATTAGCAATCATTTTCTGGAAAATACGTTTGAGTTGTTCTTCATAGACTTTTAGCTCATCAACAGTCACATCAAACAGGCGGAAACCATAGTCAAAGTGGGCCAGAACATCTGCGTCCACACGACCAATAGCGTACTCCAACTTGTCCAGATACTCTTGAATAATGCTTGCCTTGTCCATATCCGCTACCTCATCATCAAGATAATCATTGACCCCATTATGGTGAACAGATAAAAGTTTGAGATCATAGTCCTTACCATCCAGAAAGTCTAAAATATCCCTTTCCCTAGGTTGGTAATAACCAATCTCGATACCACGTTTAATACGATTACCATACTTACGGTTAAGACTTTCAATCTCACGACTATAGGCCTCATACTCGGGCACATCATCCTGTTTGGTATAAGGATTAGAGAGATCATAATGCTCAGTCGTTACAATCTCCCCATCAAAATGCGTCAAATAATCAGTAAAGTTCGCATCCGAATCATAGGAATGATGGGTATGCAAATGGTTATCACGAATAGACATAACTACTCCTTATTTTTCAAATACATTGTAAGTTGCTTATGGGCCAACCAAGTCAAGCTCACCATGATTCCCTCATAAATAATAAAGAAAATCACAAAGCACTGAAGAAAGTACTCTTCTGGCAAAACATTGATAATCGGGTCCAAGATTGGATTAAAGAGCCAACTGCTATCCCCAGGAAAGAGGGCTTCATGAAAGAGCGTAAAAAACTCATCAAATCCGAGAAAAAGCCCCACAACCCCAATAAGGACTGGCAAGAGTGCTAGACTCATATAAAGTTTAACGTAAAGACCAAAGGTCCCTTTCTTCACATTTCGCCAAAGAGAAGTTACTGCTGGATAAGCTAGTAGAATAACAAGCCCCTGTACCAAATGAAAGAGCCACTTCACATCATGAAAATGCTTAAGCCCACTCTCCGATGATGTAAAATCAGGCATGGACAGATGACCAACCCAAGGAAAGGTCAGGTACTGCATGAGGATATTGAAATCATGCCAGAGCTCTGTCTTGCCAAGAATGACATAGTCCAAAAGATGCATCCAATCAATATCAAAATAATAAAAGCCCCATGCCAGATAAATCGTCACTAGGATAGACAGGGCCAAGAGCCAAATCGGAGTCAGAACAGCCTCAATTTTAGTTCGCATCAAAATCCCACTCCACTAGACTAGAAAGTACATGGTCGGGTTTTACTGGTAAATTCGCAACCTCTTCCGCCTTGGTAAATCCAGTTGTCACAAGAAGTGTTGGAAAGTCATTTTTAATGCCAGCTGTAATATCAGTCAAGTAATTGTCACCAACCACGATAGTTTGGCTACGTTCTGTCCCAAGGATTTCAAGAGCCTTGTTCATGATAATAGCTTCAGGTTTACCGATAATGATTGGTTTCACGCGTGTTGCTGCCTCAATAAGGGCTAAAAGGGAACCGGCACCTGGAAGAAGGCCGCGTTCTGTTGGGATATTCAAATCTGGGTTTGTCCCAATAAACATAGCTCCTTTATGGATGGCAAGCGTTGCTTTAACCAACATTTCATAAGTGACTTCACGGTCCAAGCCCACCACAACATAGGCAGGATTTTCTTCGTCTACCGTATAACCTGCATCCGCAATAGCAGATTTAAGCCCAGTCTCACCGATAACATAAACCGTCTTGCCACGATTCATATCGTTCATGTAGTCAACTGTCGCCAAAGTAGCTGTGTAAATGGTCTCAAGAGGTGTTTCCAATTCACACTGATTACGCAAAAGCTCTTGCACCATCTCTGGTGTACGCATACTATTATTAGTCACAAAAAGATAGGGAATCTGACGCTTCTGTAACTCCTTTACGAAGACTTCTCCCTCAGGAATACGATCCTTCCCCTTGTAAATAGTCCCATCTAAATCAATCAAATAACCTTTATATGTCATCCTACTCTTCTCCTATTTCTTTCCATTGGATAATGGCCTGAGCATGAATATTGCCATCAACACAAATCTGATGTTGACTGCTCAAACTTTCTTGGTCAAACTCATAGCCTGAATAAATCTCTGATCCATGATGAATTTCCTTAACATACTTGAGGTCAATATGGGCTGGTGTGTACTTGATCAAAAAATCCAAATCGAAAACATCAAACATCCACTCCAAGTACTTGCTATTATTAACGTGGCCATTCATGTCTAGGTCAAAATAACGCACACGATAAAGCGTCTCAATTGGATTTTCCAAAGCCTTATAGCGAGGCCCTCTAAGCAACTTTTTAGTCTTATCAGCCCCATAAGGTGCTACCACCTCATCTGGCACTTCTGCTACCTTACGCGTTTCATAATCCATGAGAGCAAAAGTAGTCTTAAAGAGCATAATTTGTTGACCAGTTTCATCTGTGATGTAAAAATTACGGTAACAGAAAATCTTATTGTAGGAAATAGCTTCCGTTGTAATGGTCACCTTTTCATTGTAGCGAGGCAGACGGTCAATCTCAATCGCATAGTCTGTCACAATCCAAACCAGACCGTACTTATCAAAAACATCCTTATCCGTATTTCCCAGAGACTCTGACTGCATACCAGATACTTGCAATGAAAACGCTAATAAGTGTGGTAATTTTACCTGATGCGTGATATCCGTCTCATAAAACGGAATCTGATAAGGAATACTAAATTTTAATCCCATCTAATCCTCCAAGATAAATTGCTCAGCGACACTATCACCCAAAAAGAGTCCTCGTTTAGTCATACGAACCACCTCTGGATCCTTGACCAAGAGCCCATCTTCCTGTAGTTTTTTTACAATATCTCCATAAGTATCCGCGAATGACAAGCCAAACTTCTCTTCAAAACGTTTGATGGACACTCCCGACTTTTTACGCAAACCAAGGAAGAACTCCTCTTCCATCATCTCCGCCTTAGTCAGATGTTCTTCGTGAAGTCTAGCATGGCCATCCTCAGCTATAGCCTTTAGGTAATGCTGAATAGGGCCTCTATTGCGATAACGAACACCATTGACATAACCAGAGGCTCCAGCACCCACACCATAATACTCATCATTATTCCAATACATGAGATTGTGACGACTCTCCATCCCAGGTTTGGTAAAGTTTGAAATCTCGTAGTGCTCAAAACCATTGTTTTCCAACTCTTGGATAATATAGTCAAACATCTCTGCCTCCAAGTCCTCAGTTGGCAGATTGAGCTTACCCCGACGCATCTTATTCATAAAGACCGTGTGATGTTCCAATATCAAACTATAGAGACTTAGGTGTGGAATATCCAGTTCCAGTGCCTTTCTCACATTTTCCTTGACCTGATCCATGGTTTGACCAGGAAGGGCATAAATTAAGTCAATGGAAATATTATGAAAACCAGCAGCCTTTAAGCTATCAATACTTTCATAAATCTGTGCCTGATTGTGACTGCGACCAATTTGACGCAAGTGCTTGTCATCAAAGGTCTGAACCCCTAAAGAGACGCGATTAACAGCTGATTTTTTGAGTACTTCAATCTTATCAACCGTCAAATCACCGGGATTAGCCTCAATGGTAAACTCCTCCAACTTAGACAAATCCAAGTTCTTCTGAAGATGACTTAAAAGGTATTCCAATTGCTCCGCAGAAATAGCTGTCGGTGTCCCACCACCAATATAAAGGGTGCGAAGCTCCTTGATATCTAAAAGCTCCCACTCACGAATCAAAGCCCGTAGGTAGTCATCAACGGGCTGATTTTTAATAAAGACCTTGGAAAAGTCACAATAATAACAAATTTGTGTGCAAAATGGAATGTGCACATAGGCTGACGTTGGTTTTGTTTGCATGTAACTATTCTACCATTTTTTAAGCAGAAATGAGACCTCGAATGATAAGAGTTTGAGCCAAAAAAGAAGCCATCTCTCCAGATAGCTTCTATTCTTTATTTTGTTAATGAGAATGGGAAAGCATTATAGTTGCTATAATCAAAGGTTGGTCCCAAGTCAGAGATGAATTGAACTGGCGTGTAAGTTCCATTTTCAAGAATAAAGCCAGGCTTAGCTTGAAAACCAGCTCCCCCTAGTCCTGTAATACCAGGAAGCAAGGTAGAAAAATCGCCACCCTCCCAAACGTAGAGATTTCCAGAAATTTGAACAGCTTTTGCAGTTGTAGAGCTTTGACGATAGGGTTCGTAATCGACATTGAAATTTGCCTTTGAAGTGATGTTGCCATCAGCATCAACTGTAAAACTAATGTCCGTTGCTTGAGGACTTGTACCAGTCCAAGTTCCAACCAAAGCTGCTGGGACAGGAGCGTCACTTTGGGTATCAGCTGTTGCTTGACTAGACTTGTTTGACTCAGAAGCAACACTACCATTTGTCCCTGCTTGAGCATCATTTCCAGCTGTGGCTTGATTTTTTGATGAGCTAGCTTCAGGAGCACTCGCTTCTTCTTGACCTTGAGAATCCTTTGAAGCTGAAGCTTCTGTTTTAGCCTTTTTAGCAGACTGCTTCTCAGATGTTTTTGTTTTAGCAGAGGACTTCACTACTTTAGAAGTTGAAGTTGTAGATGATGCTGTAGTGTCTTTTTCTGACTTAGAGCCACATCCGACAAGTGCTGTAGAAACAGCTACAGATAACAAAACAAGGGAACAAACACGGATAACTTTACTTTTCATTTTCATTTTCATAAACCTCTTTTCTATATTTCTATTATATCTATTTTGTTACAAAAATAAAGTATATTGCGTAACTTTTGTAACATTTATGTAATTTATTGTATCGTTTTCATAAGTTAATGTCGTATTTACAAGTAAAAAAAGTCCATCACTCCTAGAGGAATGATAGACTTTGGGATATTATTAACCACTTTTTATCTGCTAGAGGTATCGTGATTAATCTTTGTCTTGTCTTTCGATATAACCTGAATAGAGATCTCCATAGCTATCCTCTAAGATAACAATGCGCTTGCCACCATCTACAACTGCAAAATAGTAGGAACTTCTCTCATCGTGGTAGATATCATTAACACTCTTAGCCTGATAACCATGTGACTTAAGAGACTTCTGTATTTTATCAAATTCTTTCTGCACCTTATCATTATCTACTTTACCTGATTTGTTCACCAGATATTCTCTTAAAGGTTTAGCAATTAAGATATCTGTATCATCGGAATCTGTAGAAATAACACCATTTTCAGAGATAGTAGCTTTTCCTTCGGCGTCATCATCCTCATCAAATTTCTTCCAGTTACCAACAAAGGCTTTTGGAACCTCCGCCTTATAAAAAAGACATCTCTTTTTAAATTCTTTAGTGTTTGATCCGTGGGAAAATACTTCTGATAAGCCTATGTCTAAAATGACATTTGTTCCATCCTTCTGAACCAGATTATAGTAGCCATATCGTTCAGTCTTAACCAGTATGACCTCTTTTGTATGAAATTGGTACTTCTTGTCAAAATCAGCAATAAATTTTAGTTTTGAATCACTTACCGCCTTTATGCTTCTTTCAAACTCTTGTCGAACCTTCTTACCGAGAGCAACTTCTTTAATATTATCTTCCGTATAGCCAGTAAAAAGTTTTGAATTCTTTTCTTTTAAATCATAAACAAGCCCGTCATTATTACCATTTACCCACAAGCCACCCAAGTTTGTTCCTTTGGAAGAAAACAAAAAGAGGCCAAGACTTGTTGCTACAACAAGAAATAAAGCAATCCCAAGACCAAGAAAAGTCTTCTTGCCAAACTTTTTCTTCTTAACAAAGACAATTTGTTGTGAATAAGCTGGGTTGACCATTTGACCAGTCATTTGATTTGGAAAAGGCATGGCTCCTTCAGTCACGGAATTTCCATTGTTGGAAAAAGTAGCTTGTTTTCCTTCCATAACAAATTCACCATTTAGAAGGGCCTGCTGACACTCCTGAATAGTGGGTTTACGATTATTAATCGCTTCAAAATATTCAATCCATTCTTTTCTATTCATCATCTCTCCTAAGATTTCTTAATAGAAAAATCTATCACTAGCTTGGAAGTGATAGATTTTCCAATTATTTAAGCACTTCTTGTGTCTTAGCGTAGTTAGCTTCAACAGCTTCTTTTTCGGCTTTCCACCAGTCTTGGTGATCTGTGTACCACTTGATTGTTTCTTCCAAACCTGATTCAAAGTTTGTAAATTGTGGCTCCCAACCGAGTTCTTCACGCAATTTTGTTGAGTCAATAGCGTAACGCAAATCATGACCAGCACGGTCTGTGACACGATCGTAAGCATCTTTTGGTTGCCCCATTTTTTCAAGGATGAGTTCAAGAACTTCCTTGTTATTCTTTTCACCATCAGCACCAATCAAGTAAGTTTCACCGATACGGCCTTTAGTGAGGATAGCCCAAACACCAGTTGAGTGGTCGTTAGTGTGAATCCAGTCACGGACGTTTTTACCTTCACCATAAAGTTTTGGTTTAATTCCTGACAAGATGTTAGTGATTTGACGTGGAATGAATTTTTCGATGTGTTGGTAAGGTCCATAGTTGTTTGAGCAGTTTGAAATAGTTGCCTTAACACCAAATGAACGCACCCATGCTTTAACGATAAGGTCTGAAGCAGCCTTAGTTGATGAGTATGGTGATGAAGGGTTGTACTTTGTTTCTGCTGTGAATTTTTCACCAGGACCTTCACCGTGTCCAGGAAGATCTTCACGCAATGGAAGGTCACCATAAACTTCGTCTGTTGACACGTGGTGGAAACGAATATCGTATTTACGAGCAGCCTCCAAGAGTGTGTAAGTACCAATGAAGTTTGTGTGGATAAATGGTGATGGGTCGTTCAATGAATTATCATTGTGGCTTTCAGCCGCATAGTGAACGATAGCATCAGCCTTAGCAGCCAATTTATCAACCAATTCAGCATCAGCAATATCACCAACAACCAATTCAACACGGTCACCAAGGATTTCTTCAATATTGGCACGGTTACCAGCGTAAGTGAGTTTGTCAAGGACAGTCACATGTACGTCTGGATGGTTGTTGTAGACATAGTGTACGAAGTTTGAACCGATGAAACCTGCGCCACCAGTTACGATGATATTTTTATATTCAGTCATTTTTTCTCCAAAAAATATTATTTTTCTTAATCGTTCCTTAAATCAATCTTTTTTAGCTTTCCTTAGGTGAGTACGGACGTCAGCGAACTTCGAAGAAGTTCCATGACTAAGTTTTGAGCCTGATGTCTCAAAACTTCCGAGCACCTGAAACACAATGATTCAGGTGCTTTTCTCACGGCGGAAAGCTAATCATATAGCTCGCTTCGCTCGTTTATAACAAAGCTAAAAACTATATAATGATTTTCTTAATTGTTTCAAGAGCTATATTTTTACAAATCCTCTGGTTTGAGGGGGGTAACGTCTTTGAGCAATGGGTGATTTTTATCTGCTTCTGAGACTTCTGCTTCTTCCAAGTTTTCCCACTTGATATCAAGGCTTGGGTCAGCATAGTTGACAAAGGCATATTTAGGTTTAAGTTCAAGTGCCCAGTAATCGTTTACGAGATAGCTGTATGATACTTTGTCAGACAGAACTTGGAAACCATTGGCAACACCACGAGGAACAAAGATTCCTTTTGAGGCATCAATAACAGTTTGATAAGTATTCCCAAACGTTTCGCCTTCACGGAGGTCAACCCAAGTTCCAAGAACCTTTCCTTCATCTGCCACTGAGATGTATTTATCCCAAGGCTCGGCGTGCAAGCCACGCAAAACATTTTTACGTGAGAAAGAAACGTTATTTTGCAATTTTCCTTCTGCAAAGAATGATTCTGGAAAACCAAGTGGCAACATCTTTTCCTTTTGGAAGTTTTCCTTGAACCATCCACGGTTATCTCCATGAACAGGAATATCAAATTCAAGCAGACCTGGGATGGCATCAATCTTGCGTGCAGCTAATTCTTTACCAAAAAATTGTTCAGTCATTATGCTTCTCCAATCAAACGGAGCAAATATTGTCCGTATTCATTTTTCTTAAGTGGTTGTGCCAATTCAAGAACCTGTTCTTTAGTGATATAACCCATGCGATAGGCAATCTCTTCAAGGTTAGCTACTTGGACATTCTGCAAACGTTGAACTGTTTCGATGTACTGAGCAGCCTGCAAGAGACTTTCGTGAGTGCCTGTATCCAACCAAGCAAAGCCACGTCCCATAAGCTCAACAGAGAGGTCTCCACGTTCTAGGTAAGCCTTGTTAACATCCGTGATTTCAAGTTCGCCACGAGGGCTTGGCTTGATGTTTTTAGCAATTTCCACAACATCATTGTCATAGAAATAAAGACCAGTTACAGCAAAGTTTGATTTTGGATGCTCAGGTTTTTCCTCGATAGAGATGGCATTCATATTGTCGTCAAACTCAACAACTCCAAAACGTTCTGGGTCCTTAACTTGATAACCAAAGACTGTGGCACCTTTTTCCTTAGCTTCAGCACGTTGAAGCATGGCAGAAAGACCATTGCCATGGAAAATGTTATCCCCGAGGACAAGTGCAACACTATCGTCACCAATGAAGTCTTCACCAATGATAAAGGCTTGAGCCAATCCATCTGGGCTTGGTTGTA